>JANMBU010000004.1:0-3796 GCA_031360575.1 Gemmatimonadaceae bacterium | reverse complement strand
GCCGCCGGCCGGCGGCGCCCAGAGCGCTGCGCCTACCGCTCCGCCTGTAAATGGCGGCCGCGTAAAGTCGTCGCCCCTCGCCCGACGCCTCGCCTCGGAGCGCGGCGTCGACCTTGGCGCGATGCAGGGCTCCGGCCCCGGCGGCCGGATCATCAAGCGCGACATCGAGACCGCGCCGGCCGGTGGCAGTCAGGCAGCCGCGCGCGCCGCGACCCCGATCCGTCCCCGCAGCGACGCCGAATTCCAGGACATCGCGCTGACGCAGATCCGGAAGACGATCGCGCGGCGCCTCGCTGAATCCATCGGTCCCATCCCAACCTTCTACCTCACGGCCGAGATCGACCTGTCGAAAGCGAGCGAGCTACGAGACGCGATGCTCGAAACGGGCGAGCAGTACAAAGTCTCGTTCAATGACATCGTCCTCAAGGCGGTCGCCACCGCGCTCGCCCAGCATCCGGAAGTCAACGCTCACTGGCTCGGCGACAAGATCCGCTACCACAACCGCGTCCACCTCGGCATGGCCGTGGCCACGGACGATGGCCTCATCGTGCCCGTGATCTTCGACGCGGACCAGAAACGCATGAGCGAGATCAGCGCCGAAGCAAAGGGCCTTGCGAAGAAAGCCCGTGAACGGAAGCTGAAGCCCGAGGAGTACACAGGCTCGACGTTCTCCGTGTCGAACCTCGGCATGTTCGGGATCGATCAGTTCACCGCGATCATCAATCCACCCGAGGTTGCGATCCTCGCCATCGGTGCGGTCGAGGAGAAGCCGATCGTGGTGGACGACGACATCGTCGTTCAGAAGCGGATGCGGATCACGCTGAGCTGCGATCACCGCGTGGTGGACGGCGCGGTTGGCGCCAAGTTCCTGCAGACCCTCAGGCGAATGCTCGAGAATCCATTGATGCTCGTGTTCTGAGTGTTCTTGGAAACTCGGACCAGAGAGACCGGACTTCAGTGTTCGGTCTCTTCTCCTTTCAGGACTAGCCGTCGCTCGAGTGTTGAACCGTCCTCTCACCCCGGGTAGCTTTCGCTGACGCGACAACTGCTGATCAAAATCCGACTCCCGACTCATGGCCACATTTGATGTCGTTTTCGTAGGCGGCGGCCCCGCTGGCTACGTCGGCGCGATTCGCGCCGCCCAACTTGGCTTCTCCGTTGCCGTCATCGAACGCGAAGCCCTCGGCGGTACCTGCGTCATCTGGGGCTGCATTCCGGCCAAGGCGCTCCTCGAGGCATCCGCACTCGTCAACCACGTCAAGCACGCCGCTGACTTCGGCGTCAACGTCGGCGAGGTGAAGCTCGATTTCGGCGTCGCGATGAAGCGCTCGCGTGCGGTGAGCACGCAGAATTCCAAGGGCGTCGAGTTCCTCTTCAAGAAGAACAAGGTCACCTGGATCAAGGGCGAGGCCAAGCTCACCGGCAAGAATTCGGTGACGGTCAAGACCACCGACGGCACGGAGGAAAAGCACGACGCGAAAAAGGCGCTCGTGATTTCCACCGGGTCGCGGGTCAAGGGGCTTCCCCAGGCCGGCCTCGAGTTGAACAAGACCACCGTCATCTCGTCGGACGAAGCGCTGGTGCTCGAGAAGGCGCCGAAGTCGCTGATCATCGTTGGCGCTGGCGCGGTTGGGTGCGAATTTGCCGATGTCTTCAATGCGTTCGGCACCGAAGTCACGCTCGTCGAGGTTGCGCCTAACGTCCTCCCGGTCGAGGACACCGATTGCTCGAAGGAAGTCGAGCGCAGCTTCAAGAAGCGCGGCATCAAGGTCCTCACCGGCGCCAAGATCGGCAGCGTGAAGGTCGCCAAGAGCTCGGTCAGCATGACGATCGACGCCGGCGGTGAGAAGCTGCAGGTCGAGGCCGAGCGGGTGCTGGTCGCCGCCGGACGCGCGCCGAACATCGAAAACATCGGGCTCAAGGAAGCCGGCGTGCAGATCACCGAGCGTGGCTTCGTCAGGATCGACAAGAAGATGCAGACGTCGGTGCCCGGCATCTACGCGATCGGTGACGTCGCCGGCCAGCCGATGCTCGCCCACAAGGGCGAGCGCGAGGGAATCGTCTTTGCCGAATACCTCGCCGGCAAGCACGCCCACGACATGGACTACGGCAACATTCCGGGCTGCACCTACTGTCATCCGGAAGTCGCGTCGGTCGGCCTCACCGAACAGGCATGCAAGGAGAAGAAGCTCGACTACAAGGTCGGCAAGTTCCCGTTCTCGGCGAACGGCCGCGCACGGACCTCAGGCGAGACTGAAGGCTTCGTCAAGATCATCCGCGACGCGAAGTACGGCGAAATTCTCGGCGCGCACATCGTCGGCGCGCACGCGACGGAGCTGATTCACGAGCTCGTCGTCGCCCGCACGAACGAGTTCACCGTCGAGGAAATCGATCTCGCCATTCACGCCCATCCGACGCTGTCCGAGGCGATCGCCGAGGCGACGCTCGATTCGTTAGGCAGGATGATTCATGCCTGACGCTCACCGCTGATCGGGACGGCCGGCATGAGCGGCGCGCGCGAGCTCTGGGTCGTTCGACTCGGCGCGATGCATTACGGCGGGGCGCTCGAGCTGCAGCGCGCCGCCGCTCGCGCGCGGATCACCGGCGCCATCCCGCACGACGTGCTCCTGCTCGTCGAGCACGAGCCGGTCGTCACGACGGGGCGCACCGCCAAGCTGCAGAACCTGACCGCGTCGCCGGAACTGCTTGCCCAACGCGGGATCGAGGTCTTCGAGGTCGAGCGAGGTGGCGATATCACCTACCACGGCCCGGGACAGCTTGTCGGCTATCCGATCGTCGATCTCAAGCGCCACAAGCAGGATCTGCACTGGTACCTGCGCCAGGTCGAAGAATCTCTCATCCGCGCGCTCGCTCACCGTGGAATCGGGGGCGAACGTAGCCCGGGCTTCACCGGCGTCTGGACCAACGGACTCACGGCCGCCGAACCGCACGCGCCGCGCAAGATTGCCTCGATTGGAGTTCATGCTCGCGACTGGGTGACCTGGCACGGCTTCGCCCTCAACGTGTCGACGGAACTCTCCTACTTCGACCTCATCGTCCCCTGCGGAATCGCCGGCGTGGACATGACATCGATGTCACGCGAACTCGGCGTTCCTGTGGCAATGCGCGATGCCGAGGATGCGGCCGCCGCTGCGTTCGGCGACGTGTTCTCGCTTGCCCCCATCGAGACGCAGCTGTCTGCGCTCGCCCTTCAGGCGGGAGCTGCCTGACGATTTTTCGCGAGCCGGCAAGCAATTGGTTTCGCGGTCTGTTCGGTCGGCCGCTATAATACGACATGGACGAACTTCCCCGCGTCTACGCGCCGCGCGAGCGCACGACCACGCCGGTTGACCGGGCTTCGCTGCTCTCCGGACTCAATCCGGAACAGAGCGCTGCGGCAGCCCATGGCGACGGGCCGTTGCTCATCATCGCCGGCGCCGGCACGGGGAAAACGCGCACGCTGGTGTATCGCGTCGCCCATCTCATCGAACGCGGCGTCAGCCCCGAGCGCATCCTGCTCCTCACCTTCACGCGTCGCGCCGCACAGGAAATGCTCTCCCGCGCCGAGCGCCTCGTCGGCAGCGCGAGCGGGCGCGTGCATGGCGGCACCTTTCACGCGACCGGACATCGACTCCTTCGCGCCTTCGGTGAGTCGGCCAACCTGCCGCGCGATTTTTCCATCCTCGATCAGGGCGATGCCGAAGGACAGATGGGCCTCGCCCGTTCTCATCTCGGCGTCGATGCGACGATGAAGCGATTTCCGAAGTAGGAGACGCTGCACTACGTCTACTCGCGC
>JANMBU010000001.1:0-8520 GCA_031360575.1 Gemmatimonadaceae bacterium | reverse complement strand
CCGCGAGTCTTTGCCAGCCGTCGGCCGACAGTTGCCATGATGAAGATAAAGCCAAGGGATTGAACAATGACAAGACCAATTGCCAGCGGATTGACCCCTTTTCCGGTTGAAACCGAAGACACCACCGATAACACGAGCATTGCGAGGACATCATCGATGACCGCCGCGCTCGTCTCCTGCCTGGTACAACCGCAACGGTTACTGCCTGACGTTTCCAGTCAATCGCGTCGCGGCCTCGACGACCTTGTCGGTGGTCAATCCAAACTCCTCGTAGATCCGCTGGTACGGCGCCGAGGCACCGTAATGGTCGATGCCGACGATCGCGCCGTCGCCGACCCAGCGGTACCACGACATCGGGTGCGCGGCTTCGATCGCGACGCGCTGCGTTCCCGGAGTGAGCACGCTGTCGCGGTAGGCCTGCGGCTGGCGAGCGAACAGCTCATGGCTCGGCATGCTGACGACGCGCGCAGCGATGCCATCGGCGGTCAGCTTCTCGTAAGCGGCGAGTGCAATCGCGACTTCGCTGCCGCTCGACATGATGATGACTTTCGCCTTTCCGTTCTTCGCATCGCCAAGGACGTATGCGCCCTTGAGTGCTCCGGCGGCGGCGCCGTACTTCGTCCGGTCGATGAATGCGAGCTTCTGCCGGGTGAGCACGAGCGCCGTCGGACCGGACGCGTTGAGGAGCGCGCTCCGCCACGCTTCTACGGTCTCACCAGCGTCCGCCGGCCGGATCACGGTCATCCCGGGAATGACGCGCAATGCCGTGAGCTGCTCGACCGGCTGATGCGTCGGCCCATCTTCGCCGAGTCCGATCGAATCGTGCGTGAAGACATAGATGACGCGCCGCTTCATGAAGGCGGCGAGCCGGATCGCGGGACGCATGTAGTCGGAGAATACGAGGAATGTCCCGCCGTACGGAATGACCCCGCCGTGCAGCGACATCCCATTCATGATCGACGTCATGCCATGCTCGCGAATGCCGAAGTGCATGTTGCGCCCCCCCGGCGTGCCCGGGGTGAACGTGTCGACGTTCTTCAGCATCGTGTTGTTCGATGGCGCGAGATCAGCCGAGCCGCCCATCAGCTCGGGAATCGCGGCGGCGAGCGCATTGATCACCGTGCCCGACGCGGCTCGGCTGGCGATCGCGCCATTCTCGGCGGTGAAAGTCGGCAGCACTTTCTCCCAACCGTCGGGGAGGGTGCCGGCCATGCGGCGATCGAGTTCGGCGGCTTCGGCAGGAAACGCCGAGCGATAGCCGGCGTACGCATTCTGCCAGGTGGCCTGGAGCGCACGTCCCTTTTCGCGGGTGGCGCGGCAGTGGGCGAGCGCATTGTCGGGGACGAAGAATGGTTCGGTGGACGGCCAGCCAAGATTCTGCTTGGTGAGCCTGACCTCGTCGACGCCTAACGGTTCGCCATGCGCCTTTGAACTGTCGACGCGATTCGGGCTGCCGTAGCCGATGTGGGTGCGGGTGACGACGAGCGTCGGCCGGTCGGTGACTTTCTTTGCGGCAGCAACCGCTGCGTCGATCGCGGCAAGGTCGTTGATATCGGCGATATGGAGCACATGCCACCCGTACGCGTCGAACCGCTTCGCCGTGTTATCGGTGAAGGTGAGCTCGGTGGGTCCGTCGATGGTGATGTGGTTGTCGTCGTAGAACCCGATCAGCTTGCCCAGCCCGAAGTGACCGGCGAACGAGGCCGCTTCGTGCGAGATCCCCTCCATCAGGTCGCCGTCGCTGCAGATGAAATAGGTGTAATGATCGACGACCGCGTGGCCTTCGCGGTTGAACTTCGCCGCGAGGTGCGCCTCGGCGACCGCCATCCCGATCGCGTTGCCGACGCCCTGGCCTAACGGTCCGGTGGTCGTCTCGATACCGGGCGTGTAGCCGAGCTCGGGATGTCCGGGAGTCCGACTCTCCCACTGCCGGAAGTTCTTCAGGTCGTCGAGCGCGACGTCGTAGCCGGTGAGATAGAGGCTGCTGTAGAGCAGCATCGACGCGTGTCCACAGGAGAGCACGAAGCGATCGCGGTTCGCCCAGTGCGGATCGGCCGGGTTGTGGCGCATGTGCTTCGTGAACAGCGCGTACGCGAGCGGCGCGAGCGCCATCGGCGTGCCGGGGTGTCCCGAATCGGCTTTCTGCACGGCGTCCATCGACAGGGTGCGGATCGTGTCGATGCAGAGCTGGTCGATCGACGAAGTTGCGGGCAGCGGACCCGCGGGGACAGCGGCAGGAGATGCCACGAGTTGGCTCCGGAATGTTGACAGTCGGTAGCGGGCGCAGCGCGGATGCAGCGCGCCGACTCAGCGAAAGCTAGCCGTGGCCAGTGATGCACGGCAGTGACTGCAGTGGGCGCTCGTCGTTAGACTGAGATGCAGCCTCATGGGAGCGATCGATGAAATGCCCGAAGTGCTCGGCCAACATGGAACGAGTCCGGACACCGGAAGCGACGGTGGACCGGTGCACGCATTGCCGAGGGATGTGGTTCGACATGCTCGAGCACCAGGACGTCAAGCCGCCGGCGGCGAAGGCGCTCGATGTCGGGAGCTCGGGGGTTGGGCGGAAGTACGACAAAGTCGAGCCGGTGCTCTGCCCGAAGGACGCACAGCGGATGACGCGGCTCACCGCGCTCGGCCAGCCGCACATCCACTACGAGCAATGCCCGATCTGCGGGGGCGTGTTCTTCGACGCCGGCGAATTCCGTGATTTCAAGACGGAATCGATCGGCGACGTGCTCCGCGGCTTGTTCGGTCGCGCGAGTTGATGCCGACGCGCCGCCTGGTCGTCGTCGCGGTTGCGCTGCTCGTCATGATTGCCGCTGCATTCGCGGTGATTCGGAAGGCGACAACTCTCGGTGGTCTGCTCGGCCCGCACGAGAGCACCCACGTGACGCAGGCGCTGGTGATCGAGCGGATGCGCGCGGTGGCAAAGCTGGTGACGAGCGAAACGACCGTGCGCGACGTAGTCACCTACACCAACACCTGGTACGGATCGACCAAGCGTTCGCTGGTTGTCGTCTCAGGGAAGATCAATGCCGGAGTCAACCTCGAGCGGGGCACGAACGTCTCGGTGGACGACAGGGCGAAGATCATAACGTTGTCACTGCCGAAGGCGGAGATCCTTGGCGTCGAGATCACCGACATGCGCACCTACGACGAGCACGGCGGACTCTGGAACCCGTTCACACCGCAGGACCGCGATGCGATCATCCGCCTCGCGCGGGTGCAGCTGGGGAAATCGGCGTACGACATGAAGATCATCGAGCACGCCGAGTCGAGTGCGAAGACGCTGCTCGAGTCGATATTCTCGACGGACGGGTACACGGCGCGGGTGGAGTTCGCGGCGCGGCTGAACAGCGACGGCAGCCATTAGCCGTTAGCTGTTAGCTAATGGCTGCTGATTGCGCAGCTCGATAATGCGTTCCTCGACGAGGCCGGCCAGCTTGGCCATCGTTGGGGCATCGAAGACCAGCTTCACGCCGGCGGTGCGGTACATCTCGGGGAGCGAGACGGTGCCGCCTAACGCGAGGGCCTGCTTGTAGCGGGTGACCGCGGCCGGGTGGTCGGTCAGCGAGTCGCGCCAGACCTGCAGGGCGCCGAGCTGGGCAAGGCCGTATTCGATGTAGTAGAACGGGCTGGTGAAGATGTGCGACTGGCGGAGCCAGCGAGCGATGCGCTCCGATTCCAGTCCGCTCCAGTCCACGCTCGGCTCGAAGCGCTGGCGAATCGACAGCCAGGCAGCGTCGCGTGCGTCGCGGTCGCCACCGTCGCCGCTGGTGTAGATCCAGTGCTGGAACGCGTCGACGCAGGCGATGTGCGGTAGTGCGTAGAGCACGTCCTCGAGATGTTCGATCTGTGCGTGTGCAGCGTCGGCCACGGAGTAGTAGCCTTCGGGACGCGCGAGATAGCGGCCGGCGAGCAGCTCCATCGACATCGACGCCAGCTCGGCGGCTTCGTGGCCGCTGCTCTGCTGCCAGACGTAGGGATGCGAGTGCGCGGCGAATGCATGGAAGGCATGTCCCGCCTCGTGCACGAGCGTGCTCACGTCGTCGTGCACGCCGACGGCGTTCATGTAGATGAAAGGACGTCCGCGCCAGTGCAGCGTGGTGCAGTAGCCGCCGGGTGCCTTGCCGGGCCGGCTCTCGAGGTCGAGCAGCTTCTCCGCTTCGAGGGTGCGGAAGGCGTCACCCAGTTCGGTGTCGACGCGGGTGAAAATGCGCTCGGCCGGGGCGAGGAAACCGGGGGTATCCTCGAATGGGCGGAGACGCGTGTCGGTGTCGGGATTCACCGCGAGGTCCCACGGTCGCAGCGTGCCGACGCCGAGGCGCTGCCGGCGGTACTCGTGCTGTCGTGCGGCGATCGGGACCACGGCCTGCTCGACCGCTTCGTGGAAGCGGAGGCAATCGTCGGGCGAGTAATCGAAGCGGTACTTCGCCGCGAACGAGTAGCGCATGTAGTTCGGAAATCCAGCGGCGCTGGCGACGTCCTGGCGCAGCGCGTACGACGTGTCGAAGACCTCCTGCAACTCGTCGCGCTTGTCGAGATAGGCCGCGGCACCGAGTCGGAACGCGCGTTCGCGCTCGTCGCGGTCGTGCGACTGCATGAAGGGCTGTAGCTGTGGGATCGTCTTCCGCTCGCCTTCCCAGTCGACGGACAGGCTGCCGACGATCTTGTCGTAACCGGCCTCGAGCTCTTCGAGCTTGGAGAAGCGGGGGACGTTTTCCTCGCGAAAGATTGCCGCGTCGGTGCGGAATTTCTTGAGCGTGGTCTCGAGCCTTGGTTCGGTGTAGCCGGTCGCCAACAGCTTTCGGGCGAGCCGCACCTGCTGCTCATCGACCTTTGGGTAGATCTCCATCGCGAAGCGCAGGTGTGCTGCCTCCGCCGCTTCGTCGGCGGTGTTCGCGGTATACGCGATCATCGCCAGAGCGCCGGCCTCGCCGAGTATGGCGTCGAGCTCAGACCAGGCAGTGAGCCAGGCGCGCTCGCGGCCCGGGCTGAGCTCCGCGTTGGCGAGGGTCTCGTAATACGGTGCCACATCCTCCCATGTCGCGTCGATGAACGCACTGGGAGAATCGGGGAGTAGCGGGAGGCCGTCGGCGGACACGGGCTCCCGGGTTGTTGGCCCTTCGGAAGTCATTCTGTGGAAGATGCTCGGCGAGTGCAGTTCGGCGCGAGAGGCCGGAGGGAAATCATGGCGCGGAGGTCATCGAACGAGGTCCTCGACTTCGGCGGCCTTGCTGCGCGGCTCACCGCTTCGCGCCGCTCCGGTCCTCGCCCTTGCTGCCGCTATGATCTTCGCGCTTGTCGGAGCTGGTGACCGGCGCGCCTCCGCTGCCGCCGTAGCCGCTGCGGTGTTCGGTGGTTCGGCTCTTGTCGAGGGGCTCCGACCCCGGCTTGCTCGTCTTGGGTTCCCCGGACGGACGACCTGCGCCGACGCTGGTCTCCGCCGCCTCATCCCGATCGCCCTTCGCGCCGTGGATACCCTCGGCCGCCTCGCTGCCCGCACCGGTGGGGCGCCCCTTGCCGTGTTCCTGATCCGCCATAGCTGGCCTCCGTGTCGAGTCGCGCGACATGCGCGTCCTCATAGGTAGAGGAAGGGCAACGCACATGCCAGCCACGGCCGATCCCGGCGCGTGGATTCGGTTGCGTCTCCACACCCCAAAGCCGCCGCGCACGTCCCGTGTCCACCGAAAGTCCCCTCGCCACCGAACGCGGAACGCTGCCGCGAGAGCTCATCGATTTCCTGATCGAGCTCTCTATCGCACTGCAGAAGTTCGCGATCTACCCGGCGGGACACCCGATGCTGGCGACAACGGTGGAACGGCTCGAGCGGCGACTGGTGCCACTTCTCGACGAGCGGGAAACCCTCTCGCTCGGGGTCGCGCGCAGCCAGCTGGTGATCGAGGGAGTCGCGACGGAAGAGACTCACGCGGTGCTTCGCGATCTCGCCGAACGGTTGCACCACCACCATCTCGGCGCGGTGAAGATCTCGCGTGGCGTCGCGCGGGCCGAGCTCCGCGAGTTGCTGCTGACCGTTGGAATCGACCAGGGAAAAGAGGCGATTCCGCTCGGACTCCAGCCGACGGAGAGCGTCCCGCAGTGGCCGCACGTTCAGCTCTACCCGCTGGCGTACGAGCACCTCGAACTGCTCAATGAAGATGAGACGAGCACCAATAGTCGCGTCGCTGGCGCGAAAGCACGTGCTGGTGGCGCGAGAGCGGCGCGATTGTGGGTTGGTCTGGCCCGCGCCGCATTGGCCGGCAAGGACACGATGACCTCGTCGGCACCTCCGTTAAACCCGCGCGTCTCGCCGAGTCCTGCGGTGGGGCCGGCTGGAGAGGGTGGGATCCAAGGTCTCGTTCACGGCAATGCGCCCGACACGTTGCTCGATGCTGGCTTCGGTGCCGCAGCGACCGAGGGGGCGATCGCACCGGCTGCCGACGCGGGTGCCAACGCAGACGCGGCCGCAGCCGAAGCCGCCGACCCGGCGCGGGTCGCGCAGGCGATTGACCAGCACCATCGCGAGGCGGCGTACGATCAGGTGATCGTCGGCTACCTCCTGCAGATCGCGGATGAATTGCGCACGACCAATGGGCGCGACGCCGTCGCGCTGCGGGGACGGGTGTCGAAGCTCGTCGGATCGGTGAAGCCGGAGACGCTGCGCAACCTGCTCGAGATGGGCAACAACGTCGCGCAGCGGCAGAAGTTCGTGCTCGACGCGGCGCAGGGGATGGCTGTCGATGCGGTGATCGAGCTGCTGCGGGCAGCGTCCGACGTATCCAAGCAGACGATCTCGCACTCGATGCTCCGGCTCCTCTCCAAGCTCGCGGTGCACGCCGACCACGACGCATCGGATCGCCGGGTCAGTGCCGACGCGGCGCTGCGCGACAACGTCCGGATGCTGGTCGGGCAATGGACGCTCGACGATCCGACCCCCGAGGCGTACCGGGCGGTGCTCGAGGGGATGTCGAAATCGAAGCCGAGCCTCGAGCGGTCGACGAAGCCCGGGTTCCCCGTCGAGGACGAGCGGCTCGTCCAGATGGCGCTCGAGATCGGGGTCGCGGGCGACTCGACCTGGCGCGCGGTGGAAACGATCGTTAGGCAGGGACGGCTTGGCGCGCTGCTCGGGATCCTCGAACGCGGACCGCGGCCGCGCGTCGCTGAGCAGCTGTGGGACCGACTGGCGACGCCGGACCGCATTCGCGTGCTGGTCGATGAAGCACAGCCAGACTGGGCGTCGCTCGAGCGTCTTGTGGTGCGCGTCGGGCTCGGTGCAGCGGACGCTCTCGCCGACGCACTGGAAAATTCGGAGGAGCCGCGGCGGCAGGCGCAGATCATCAACCTGCTCACCAAGCTGGGGGACGACGTCGGCGGGATCATTGCGCGACGGGTGGTGCAATCGACGCCCGCGGTGCAGGCGCAGTTGCTGGTGCTGCTCGGGCGGCTCGGCACGTTGCCGGCGGAATTCGATCCGATGGAGTGGGCACGAAACCGGGCGCCGGCCGTGAGGCGCGAGGCGATCAAGATGCTCTGCCGGCGTCCGGCGACGCGCGAGCAGGGGATCACGCTCGGCGTGCTCGATGCGGACGAGCGGGCGGTGCTCGCCGCGCTCAACGAGGCAGCGAGCAACTGTCCGCGCTCGGCGGTGCCGATCCTGATGAACCGGGTGGACCGCGACGACATTCCGCCGTCGCTGCGGGCGCTGGCGATCCGCGCGGTGGCCAGCGTCGACTCGGCCGACGTCGTCGATTGGGTGCTCCGCTTCGTGATGGTGGGGCGGAAGCGATTCTTCGGCGGCGAGCGGCTGGCGCCGAAGTCGCCCGAACTGCTGGTATCGCTGACAGCGTTAGGGAGCTACTGGCGGATGGATGCGCGGGTGATCGAGACGCTGGCGCGGGCGGCCAAGTCGCCGGATGCGGAGATCCGCAGCGCGGCGAGCACCATCCTCAAGCCGCTACCTAACGTGCGACCGACCGGCCCGCGGCCGGTCGAGGAAGAGGGATGAGCGACCCCGTCCGCGTCCTGACCACGCTGGCGAAGGCGCTGTCGGCAATGGGCCTCTACCAGCCCGGGCATCCGGCGCGCGAACGGGCCGTCGACGTCGGCTATGAAGAGCTGGTCCGGCTGCAGCGCACCGACCCCTACGCCCAGTTCTCGTTCCTCGGCGACGAGGTGGTATTCGGACAGGCGGCGCTGCGCGAGATGGGCGCCTGGGATTGGGGGCGCAAGCTGGCGGGCATCGGCATCCAGCGCCTCGAGATCGTCAGCGAGGTGTTACGCGACGAGTACGTGGAGTTCCTCGACGACGTGGTCGCACGGTTGGCGACGGCGGCGCCGCCGAGCACGGCGGAGTCGCGTCCGGGACGGCGACAGAGTATCCGCTTCGGCGCGATCGGGATTCGCGGCGACATCCCGATAGTGACGGAAGAACCGCGCGAAGTCACGCCGGCGAGCCTTATCGCGTACGACCTTGGCGCCGAGGCGGACGCGGTGAGATGGATGCACGACGAAGTGGCG
>JANMBU010000075.1:0-8390 GCA_031360575.1 Gemmatimonadaceae bacterium | reverse complement strand
AACTTCGAGGCGCCGAAGGCGGCCGGTGCCGACTTCACCACCGACACGACGCGGACGATGGAAGAGCACATCCGCGAGCTGTGGCCGGTGCTCACCCGTCACGCCGACGCGTCGGATCCGCATTCGTCGCTGATCCCGCTCCCTAACGCGTACGTCGTCCCCGGCGGCCGGTTCCGCGAGGTCTACTACTGGGACTCGTACTTCACGATGCTCGGCCTCGTCGAGAGCAAGCGGACGGACCTCGTCCGCAACATGCTCGACAACTTTGCGCACCTGATCGCGACCGTCGGCCACATCCCCAACGGCAATCGCACCTACTACCTCGGTCGCAGCCAGCCGCCGTACTTCGCCGCGATGGTCGGGCTCTACGCCGCGGCTACCGATAGCGCGCAGGCGCTTCCGTACCTGGCCGCACTCGAGGCCGAGCACGCATTCTGGATGGATGGCGCCGAGCGGATCAGGGCGGGGGAGGCGTATCGGCGCGTCGTCCGTCTGCCTGACGGTGCGCTCCTCAACCGTTACTGGGACGACCGGCCGTATCCGCGTCCCGAGGCGTACAAGGAAGATTTCCGGACCGCGCAGACACTCGCGCCAGAGAAGCGTGAGGCGATGTACAGGAACCTCCGCGCCTCGGCCGAGAGCGGGTGGGACTTCTCGAGCCGGTGGATGCGCGACCCGGCCGATCTGCGCACGCTCGAGACGACGGATCTTGCGCCGGTCGACCTCAACACCCTGCTCTACAATCTCGAGCGCACGATCGCCGCGCTGCGAACCTTCCGTAACGCTGAGGGAGACGCTGCCGTCGCGGCGCGCTACGTCGCCGCTGCGGCCGATCGCAAGCGTGCACTGCTCGCCGCGTCGTACGACCCGGGCGAGGGCTTCTTCTTCGACGTCCGCTGGAAGACCGGGGTACGCGTCACGGACCGGCCGTCACTGGCCGCCGCCGAGCCCCTCTTCTTCGGCATCGCGACTCCCGAGCAGGGTCGGGCGACCGCTGAGCGCCTCGGGCGCGACTTTCTCAAGTCGGGGGGCTTCGTGACGACCGCGATCGCGTCCGGCCAGCAGTGGGACGCGCCTAACGGTTGGCCGCCGCTGCAATGGGTCGCGATGGAAGGGGTGCGTCGCTACGGTCGCGCCGCCGTCGCCGACCTGGCGCGCGACCGCTGGCTGGCGCTCAATCGCCGCGTCTACGCCCAGACCGGGAAGATGACCGAGAAGTACGACGTCAACGACGCCCAGCGGCGCGCCGGCGGCGGCGAGTATCCGAACCAGGACGGATTCGGCTGGTCAAATGGCGTAGCGTTGGCACTCATCAGGAAGGCGGCCGACGCCAGGCAATAGCCGGCAGCCACTCGCCTAACGCGCGACCTCGATCGTTCGCACGGTCGCCAGCACCGTGAATCGTGTCTCGCGACGCGCGGCATCATGGACGTGCGCCACCGACTTCCCGTCGGCGCGGGTGCGCTTCGGCTTGTCCATCCCGTGCACGATGACGACGAACGCCCGCGCACCGGCGTACTGCCCTTCGCGCGTGAGTGCCACGGTCAGCGCACGCGGCGCGCTGGTCGTTCGCATCGTCGTCACGCGATAGGCGCCACGCTCGTAGCCGTACCCGTCGCCGGCGTCCTCGTAGAGCTGGCTCGTCGCCGAGCCGGGATAGACGTGGAGTTCGAGCGTGTCGAGCGGCCGGGCGCCGTCGTACAGCATCGGCGCCTGCATCGGCACGACGGCTCCGGCGCGCGCGTAGACCGGCAGGCCCTTGAGCGCCGTCGTGTCACCGGCGTCGGCGAGCACGTCAGGCGCGGTCGCCGTGACAGTCGCGCCTCCGGTGACGGGCTGTGTGTCGCCGATGCGGAACCACTGTCCCGCTGGCAGGTACACGGCGCGCGACTGCGCCGCCGAGTCGAGGACGGGCGCGACCAGCAGGTTGTCGCCCATCAGGTATTCGTCCTGAATGCCTAACGCGAGCGTGTCCGACGGCGCGTTCCAGAAAATCGGCTTCACGACCGGGGTGCCCGTTCGGGTATGCTGGTAGAACGCCGTATAGAGTGACGGCAGCATTCGGTAGCGCAGCCGGATCGTTGCGCGATTCGCCCGCGCGTACTCGGGGCCGAAGCTCCACGGTTCCCGGCGCGGCGTACCGAGGGCGGCATGCGTTCGATAGAACGGATGCAGTACCGCCGCCTGTAGCCAGCGGGCGTAAAGCTCCGCGCTTGGGCCCCCGATGAAGCCGCCGATGTCTGTACCGGTGAATGGCACGCCGGACAGCCCCAGCCCGAGAAGCATCGGAATCGTCAGCCTGAGATGGCTCCAGCTCGCCGTGTTGTCGCCCGTCCAGATGCTCGAGTAGCGCTGGATGCCGGGATATCCGGCGCGCGTTATGATGAGCGGCCGCTGGTCGGGACGATGCTTCCGGAAACCCTCGTATGTCGCGCGCGGCATCAGCGTGCCGTACTGGTTGTGGTACTCGTGATGCGTCCCCGGATGGCCGTCGCCGTCAAAGTGCGCGATGTCCGACATCGTGCCAGCGCGGAAGGAGCTCGGTTCGTTCATGTCGTTCCAGACACCGCGCACACCGGCGTCGAGCAGCGCCATCTGCTCGTCGCCCCACCAGGATCGCACCTCGGCGCGCGAGAAATCGGGATACGCCGATTCACCGGGCCAGACCTTGCCGATGTACGGCGAGCCATCCGGCATGGTGACCCACGCGTGCTTTGCCGTGCCGCGCTGGAAGACGCCGTAGTTGCTGTCCACCTTCACGCCCGGGTCGACGATCGTCACAACCTTGAAGCCGAGCGCCGCGAGCGAGTCCGTGACCTGCTTCGGATGCGGAAAGTCGGTCGGGCTCCACGTAAAGACCCGGTACTCGTTCATGTAGTGGATGTCGAGATAGATCGCGTCACCCGGCACGTCCCGCTTCCGGAACTCGGTCGCCAGGTTGGTGACCATCGTATCCGGATAGTAGCTGTAGCGGCTCTGCTGGTAGCCTAACGCCCAGCGCGGCGGCAGTGGCGTGCGGCCGGTCAGCCGGGAGTAGCGCGCGAGCAGGCTGTCGAGCCCGGGGCCCGGGATCACGTAGTAGCGAAGCTCGCCGCCATCGAGCGCGCCCTCCGCGGAATACGCGACCGTGTTCCGCACGCGTCCGACGAAGTCGAACTCGCCGCGGTACGGGTTGTCGTACAGCACTCCGTGCGACACGCCCTTCAGGATCCTGATGTAGAAGGGAAATGTCGAATAGACCGGCATATCGCCCGGCTGGTAGCCGTAGCGATCGGTGTTCCAGAATGGAATCACCGAGCCGTTGCGAATCAGGTTGATCGGCTGCTCGCCGACGGCGGTGTAGCGCGCACCGTCGACGTCGGCGACGACATGCGTCACCCGCCCATTCCACGATCCGCCGCCCCCCGACTCGCGCATCAGCTCGCGGCCATCCGCATCCGCCACCGTCAGGCGGAACGGATGTCGCGCCGCGCGCACGACCACACCCTCGGCGGCGACGACGATGTCCGAACCCTCTTCGCGCACGACTGCGCTGCCGAGCCTGGGCTCGGAATCACCAGTGGCAAGCGAGTGCGGCGCGGGAAAGGCGCCGGTGAGGTTGTCGCCGAAGCGCATCCGCACCCGCACGCCGACCCCGGCCACCGCCTGCACCATTACGGCGCCGTGCTCACCGCGAATCGTCACACCGTTAGGCGTGCGGTCGTAGCCGGACACGTTCCCGATCCAGGTGTAGTCCGTCTGCTGCGCACCGACCGGCCCTGCGGGGAGGGCGACGGCGAGCAGCGCGAGCAACAGCGACGTGCGGGAGAGTGCGACGTTCATCGTATCAGGTCTCCGGAGATGCGTAGCCGGCGGTCGCCAATCGGTGCCCGCTCATTTCGTACGCGGCTGCTGGCATGTCGTGCACGCCGGTGCTGTCGATCCATGCGTTGTAGAACTGGAAGAGCGCGACGACGGAGAACGCATCGTAGAGTGCTTCGTCCGACCAGCCCGCAGCGCGCGCGGTATCGATGTCCGCCTGCGACGTATCCACTGAGTTTTCGACGACCTTCTTCACCAGCGTGTAGAGTACGCGGTCCTTGGTCGACACCGGGGCGGTGGCAAGGTTCGCAAGGACGCTGGCAACCAGCTCACGATCTCCGAGCAGCTTCGCCGCGACCGCGGCGTGTGAGCCGATTCAGAAGAGGCACTGATTGAGCTTCGAGGTCAGCGCGGCGATCAGTTCGCGTTGTCCCGGCGGGAGCGGGGACGGACCGCGCATGACGTCCTGCGTGAACCGCTCGAGGTGCTTCGTCCGCTCGGGCTTGAAGGCAAACAGGTGCATGATCTGCGGAACGGGATTCCCCGCCGCGCGCATCTGCCTGATCGCTTCCCCGCGCCCGGACATCGAGTCGTGCGCCTCGACATCCCTCAAGTACATCGGATCCATCACTCCTCCCTGGCTGCGCACACTGTAAGAGGGCGGGAGAATCGTCGCAACATCGACGTTGGAAGCGCGATCGAGCAGCGCGCGAACGCGAGCCTCGGTCGCCCTAACGAACGCGCTTCTTCGCCGCCGGATCCCAGACGGCGACGCCGACACGCGAGTCCGCCGTCCCGTAGTAGAGGAACCAGCGTCCCTCGAACAGCGCGAGACCCTCGCAGAACGTCGTCCCCTCCTTGTACTGACCCGTCTTCTCGTAGGGCTCCGTCGGCTCGATGAACGGCTCGCTCAAGCGTTCGAGCAGCTTCACCGGATTGGTCGCGTCGAACAGCGCCTGCCCACCCGTGTACACATGCTCCGGCCGATTCGGATCGCCGTGCAGCCGGCTGTTGCCCGCGTTGTAGATCAGGACGATGCCGCGATCGGTGAGGATCGCCGGCGGTCCCGCCTCGACGAGCCACGAATCGAAGTAGCCTGGTCGCGGCGACAACACCTTCACGAGCTTCCCGGCCCCGTCCTCGAGCGGCGTCCAGTCGACCAGGTTGTCCGACGTTGCGATCAGGATGTCGGGGACGCTGAAGTACATCCAGTACTTGCCGTTCACCTTCGTCGCGACGAGCCGGTTGCCAACGACGCGGGTGAGGATCGCGCCCGACTTGTGATCGAGGGCGCGATACTTCCTCGCCGTGTCGAATTTCGCCAGCGCCGGCCCATGCTTCGTCCACGTCACGAGGTCGGTCGACGTCGCGATCGCCAGGCGGGGGACATCGCGATTCCACTGCGTGTAGGCGAGGACGTAGCGCCCGTCCTCGCTCTCGACGATGCGCGGGTCCTCGACGCCGCCAGGCCACTCCCAACGCGCCTGCATGTCCTTCGCCGGAAATAGCACCGGCGTAGCGCGCCGCGTGAAGTGTAGTCCATCCACGCTCTCGGCGAGACCGATGCGCGACGTGTGCTCGCCGATCTGCATCTTCCCCGATGCGTCTTCGGCGCGATAGAGCATGAACACCTTGCCCGCGCGGACGACCGCGCCGGGGTTGAAGGTCGCGTACTCCTCCCACCGCACCACGCTGTCGCTCATCGGCGACAGGAATGTCGAGCCGGGGTTGGGAGTGATCACAGGATTCGCCTGCAGCGGCTTTTCGAAGGGGCCGAGCATCCAGCCACGTCCTGCACTCTGCGCCCACGCCGGCGTCGCGAGGAGGATCCCGGCCCCGCACGCCAACGCAAAGTGACGCCAACTAATCGCGATCAGAGCGGTGCCGCGCATCGGACCTCGTCCTTGTAAAGTGTCGGCCTGCGTCCATCCGTTCGTGCTCACCGCATCAGCATCCAGACGCCGCTCACCAGCCCCACCGCGACGATTGCCCGCCGCACCGGTGTCGGCCCGATGCGCTGGGCGAACCGCGACCCGGCGTAGCCGCCAAGCGCCGCACCGCCGGTCATCGCCAGCGCAATCGGCCAGTCCACCCGGCCGGTCGCCGCGAAGATGATCGCTGCGATCAGGTTCATGCAGAATCCGCCCCAGTTCTTGAGGCCATTCATCCGATGGATGTTGGTGAACCCCGCGAAACCTAGCGTGGCCAGCATCAGGATCCCGACCCCAGCTCCAAAGTATCCTCCGTAGACCCCGACCACGAGCTGAATCGCCAGGATCGCGGGCGCCGGCGCGGGCGGTGCCCCAGTGGGTGCCGGTGCGCCGCCGTGCCGCCTGACCAGCCGCATTACCGGGGCGTTCGCCATGAACAGCGCCGTCGCCCCGAGCACGAGCCAAGGCACCACGCGTTCGAAGATGTGCGGCGGCGTCGCGATGAAGAGCACTGCGCCGAGCGCACCCCCAACGACGCTCGGCAACGTGAGGGCGCGCGTCCACCCCCGCGCCCCGTGGAGCTCGCCGCGATACCCAAGCATCGAACTCAGTGCGCCAGGGAGGAGCGCGACGGTGCTGGTCGCGTTCGCGACCGCAGGGCTGATGCCGAGGGCGAGCAGCGCCGGGAAGGTCAGCAGTGTACCGCCGCCGGCGATCGAGTTCATGACGCCGGCGAGCCCCGCAGCGAGAATGGCGAGGACGAGGCGAAGTGATGCTGGTGTCGGCGAGTGCACGCGCGGAAACTACCCGTGGTGCGCGGCGCGGTGTTACTGCCCCGCGCCGCTGCCGCGCGATAGATTCCCACTCGGCGCGCACGGACGTTGCGAACACCACGCTCGCGGCGCAGAAGCACGCGAAGAGCGGCGCCGGCCGCGAGGGGCGTTACCGCACATACGGAGAACGGCATGGCGCAGACGGAGACGAGCCCGGGCAGCAAGGACGCGGCGAAGACCGCAGCTCCCGCCCAGCGCTCGCTGGAAATACGCGACACGGGCACGGGCAAGACCTACAACCTTCCCGTCGCGACGCAGGGCGTCGAGGGCGACACCTTCATTAAGGCGATGGACTTGCGCCCGATCAAGGAGAACGCCGCGGAGTTCGGGCTGCTCAGCTACGATCCGGCGTTCATGAACACCGCGAGCTGCAAGAGCGCGATCACCTTCATCGACGGCGACAAGGGGATTCTCCGCTACCGCGGATATCCGATCGAGCAGCTGGCCGAGGGCGCGACGTTCCTCGAGGTCGCGTGGCTCCTGCGGAAGGGCGAGCTGCCCAATCCGAAGGAGTACGAGAGCTTCGTGCACGACATCACGTACCACACGTACGTGCACAAGAACATCGAGCGATTCCTCGAGGGGTTCCGCTACGATGCGCACCCGATGTCGATGCTGCTCAGCAGCGTCGGCGCGCTGTCGTCGTTCTATCCGCGTGCGCACAACATCATGGACGCCGAGCAGCGCGACATCGAGATCATCCGCCTGATCTCGAAGCTGCCGACGATCGCCGCGTTCATCCTCCGCCATATGCGCGGGCTGCCCTTCGTCTATCCGGACAACGACCTCTCATACACCGAGAATTTCCTCTCGATGTGCTTCCGGATGACCGAGTCGAAGTACAAGGCGAGCGCGACGTTCAAGAAGGCGCTCGACATCCTGTTCATCCTCCACGCCGACCACGAGCAGAACGCGTCGACCAGCGCCGTGCGCGCGATCGGCTCGACGCAGGTCGACCCGTACTCGGCGATTGCCGGCGGCATCGCCGCGCTCTTCGGACCGTTGCACGGTGGAGCGAACGAGCAGGTGCTCGTGATGCTCAACAAGATCGGCAAGAAGGAGAACGTCGCCGGCTTCGTCGCCGACGTGAAGTCGGGGAAGGGGAAGCTGATGGGCTTCGGCCACCGGGTGTACAAGAACTACGACCCACGCGCCCGCATCGTGAAGAAGCTCGCCGACGACGTGCTCGCCGAGACCGGGTCGGACGAGGATCTCGAGATCGCGATGGAGCTCGAGAAGATCGCGCTCAGCGACGAGTATTTCGTGTCGCGAAAGCTCTACCCTAACGTCGACTTCTACACTGGGCTGATCTACCGCGCGATGGGATTCCCGACCGAGTACTTCACGGTGCTCTTCGCGATTGCCCGCACGGCGGGCTGGCTGTCGCAGTGGGAGGAGATGCTGCTCGACAAGGACCAGAAGATCGCGCGCCCCCGGCAGATCTACATCGGGGCGGGCGAGCGGGCGTACAAGAGTCGCCTCAAGGGCTGACGCTCCCGCGACGCCGCCGAACGAGGGACGAGCCACACCGCTCGTCCCTCATTCATTTCTGCGTTGTGCAAGATCCATCGCAGTGTGCGTCTGTTTGGCTGTCGGCCACCGGTGAATCTATAGTTGTAATTGATTGTGCCACAATGAGTTACAGAATTGGCACCCCCCGGTATGCCCATTGCTTTGGTACTGGTCGGAATCACTGCCGATGTCGGTCGTGAGATCCTTACCCCCTCTCGGAGATACTTCAATGCTGCGCACTGCACGCAAGGGCTTTACGCTGATCGAGCTGCTGATTGTCGTCGTCATCATCGGCATCTTGGCCGCGATCGCG
>JANMBU010000073.1:0-2563 GCA_031360575.1 Gemmatimonadaceae bacterium | reverse complement strand
ACGCCGCGATCGACCGCGCTGGGCCCAAGGTCATTCGTCGCGCTTGCGGTCATCAGCTCGATCGTCTTCGGGCTGAGAAGTCGCACGCCATCGAGCACGCCTCCGTTCAGCAGCATCTGGAGAAATCGCGCGTAATCGCCCGCCGTCGAGAAGAGCCCCGCCCCGCCGGAGAAGTAGGTGCGCGAGCCGCGCCACTGAGCGCCGCCCATGGCGAGGCGGCTATTGAAGAACCGCTCCGGGTTCGTGATTGGCCGGAGTTTGCCTGTGTCGTGCGTGTACGGCACGGCGAGCCGGTCGACCTTCTCGTCGGGGACGTAGAAGTCCGTGTCATTCATCTTGAGCGGGACAAAGATCCGCTCGCGGACGAACCGATCGAGCGGCATGCCCGACGCCACCTCGACGACCCGGCCGAGGACGTCGGTGGCGAGGCTGTACTGCCACTTCGCGCCCGGCTCGAAACTCAGCGGCTGCCGCGCGAGCTTGTCCACGTTCTCGGCGAGCGTGCCACTCGTCGCCGAGATCCCGTCGGAGACACCCGCCTTGCGATAGCCGTCGCCGACCACGCCCTCGTCAATAAAGCCGTAGGCGAGCCCTGACCGGTGGGTGAGGAGGTCGTGGATCGTGATGCCGCGCTTCGGCGCGGTGGTATTCGCCTTCAGGTGGCCCGCGGAGTCGGTGACCGCAACACGCACGCTGTCGAAGGCGGGGATGTACCTGCCTAACGGGTCGCCGAGATGGATGCGTCCCTCCTCGACGAGCATCATGACCGCGACGCTGGTGACCGCCTTCGACATCGACGCGATGCGGAAGATTGTCGTCGAGCGCATCGGCTTCCTGTGCTCGGCGTCGGCGTAGCCGACCGTGTCGAGCGCCACCAGCCGGCCGTTACGCGCGACGATCGTGACAACACCTGCGACGTCGCCGCGATCGACGAAGCCCTGCATCGACGGTCGCATCCTGGCGAGGCGCTCACTGGACATGCCCACGGCCTCGGCCCGGGCGCGCGGGAGCTGGGCGGCGATGGCCACCGGTGCCGTCAGGCAGAGGAGCGTGACCGACCAGGCGACGACGACGTTCCGGGCGTGTTGGTGACGCATGGTGCGCTCCGCGCGAGGGGGGATCCGGATCGTACGACGACTTGGGGACCGTGGCAAGGCGGGTGCTGTGCATCGCCAAGCAGCTCGCCCCCTACTCGCCGTACATCTCGGTGATGAGACGGCGCAGCGTCCGCGCTTCGCTCTCGGAGAGCGCACCGATCTTCGCACCAAGCCGGGTCTTGCTGACGGTGCGAATCTGGTCGACCGCGATTTCGGCGGCACGGCGGCCAACGTGAACGGCAAGACGGGTCCGCCACCCCGGATGCAGCTGGGACGTGATGGGGCAGATCGTCACCGTCTGCAGCCGCTCATTGAGCGCATCGAGGCTGACGATCACCACTGGCCGCGTCTTCGCCATCTCCGACCCGGCGGCCGGATCAAGCGCCGCCCAGCGCACTTCATAACGCTTCATCACCCCTTACGCTTGCGAGTCCGACGTGGCGCCTTGTAGTCGGCCTTCGGCTCGGCAACTCGTTGCGGCCGCGCGGGCGACCAGGGCACGGTGTCGAGACCGTCGGCCACGGTCACGTCCCACGCGCTCCAGTCTTCGCCTGTCGCGGCCATCTCGCTCGCGGTCTCGGCCCAGGAAAGTTTTGAAATAGCCTTGCCGAGTGGACGCAGCAGAATGCCGTCGCTCCGCTCCTCCATGACCACGCGTTCGCCGATCCGGTAGCGCTCGAGGGTAGTGGCGGGGATGCGCACTCCGCGCGAGTTGCCGATGCGGGTGACCTTGAGTTCGACTGGTGGCATGTAATTACAGTAATTACATTGGGATCTTGCGTCAACAGATTGCCCAGGGCGGAATGAGCGTCCGTACCATGTTAAGGAAGTTTGAATAAGGATTTCCTTATTAAAGGCACGGGCACCGATCTTTAATAACGGCGGACCCATCGTATACGCCGCCGCCGGCGCGAACACCTGACGAGAGCGGGTTCGCCGCTCGATAATTTCGCGGCCACGACTGCAGCCTTCATGCGTCCCTTCTCCTGGCGGTCGCGTCGGACGGCGGTTACTCTCGCCGCTCCCGCATCCCCGAGAGCATGACCGAGCACAAGCCCCGCGTTGGCTGGCAGTCCGACTTTCCCGATTTTCGCTCCGCCGATCCCTCCGTGATCCGTGAGCGCTTGGCCGCGTTCGTCACCGACGCCTCGCCAGAGCAGATGCGCGCCTGGAAGGATGCGATCAAGCCGCTTCAGGACGAGGTAGACGAGGTCCTCGTCCGCGACCAGCTCGCGTCATCGTACTCGGCGATCCTCGAGTACGAACTGCCGCTCGATGCGCGCAGGCCTGACGTCATCCTGCTCGTTGGGGCCGGAGTGATGGTGGTGGAGCTGAAGGGAAAGCTCACGCCCTCGCAAGCCGACATCGATCAGGCATCCGCGTACGCGCGTGACCTTCGCTGTTATCACCGCGATTGCGACGGGCGAGAGGTGCTGGCAGTGCTCGTCCCTACTCGCGCTCGGGGT
>JANMBU010000048.1:0-1686 GCA_031360575.1 Gemmatimonadaceae bacterium | reverse complement strand
GACTCGAGGAGGCGCGCAATATCACTGCGGTGGTGTTCGACAAGACGGGTACCCTGACGCGCGGAGAGTTTGGCGTGGTCGAGATCGCGACGGCCGAGGGGCTCGCGCCCGAGGAAGCGTTGCGTCTCGCCGCCGCAGTCGAAGCAGACTCCGAACATACCATCGCGCAGGGAATCATCCGCAGTGCGAAAGAGCGCGGCATCGAGAGCGCACACGGTGACGCGTTCGCGGCGATCCCGGGCGTTGGCGCGCAAGCGAGCGTCGCCGGCCGCCTGCTCTTCATGGGCGGACCTGCACTGCTCCGTTCGCGCTCGCTCGTCGTGCCCGAGAACATGCAGGCGATGGTGCGCTCGGCGTCGGAGCGTGGCCAGGCGTCGATCTATCTTGCTGATGAGACCAAGGCGCTCGCCGTCTTCGTCCTCGCCGACGTCGTCAGGCCGGAGTCGCGCGAGGCGGTGGAAACCCTGCATGCTCGCGGCATCCAGGTCGTCATGATGACCGGCGACGCGCTGCAGGTGGCGAACGCCGTAGCGAAGGAACTCGGTATCGACACCGTATTCGCCGAAGTGCTGCCTGAGCAGAAAGCATCGAAGATCGAAGAGCTCAAGCGGAGCGGCAAGCGCGTCGCGATGGTCGGCGACGGGGTGAACGATGCGCCTGCGCTGGTGACCGCCGACGTCGGCATCGCGATCGGCGCCGGGACTGACGTCGCGGTCGAAGCGGGGGATATCGTGCTTGTCCGGAGCGATCCACGCGACATTCCGCGAATCATCGCGCTCAGCCGGGCAAGCTATCGCAAGATGATGCAGAACCTCTGGTGGGCAGCGGGTTACAACATCCTCGCCATCCCGCTGGCCGCCGGGCTGCTCGAGCCTTGGGGGTTTGTGTTGTCGCCCGCCGTCGGCGCGGTGCTCATGTCGACAAGCACCGTGGTCGTCGCCATCAATGCGCAATTGCTGCGACGGGCGCGGTTGTAAGGGAACTTCCGAGCCGCCGTGCGACTTATCCTGACTGCCGGATCTCCAATCATCAGCTAGCATCCTCAGACGAATGTTGTACTGTTGATCAGCCCCTCGTCTCGCTTCCGGCCTTCGTGAATCGTCATCCGGTCCTCGCTGCACTGCTGTTCGCCGTCGTCGCGCTCCAGCTCGGGCTGGGCGGGTCGGGCGTCGCGTGCGCGATGCCGGCCGGTGGCAGCAATCCTGCGACCGCAAAGCTGTCGACAACGTCAGGCGACGCGATGATGGGAATGCACATGCCGGACGCGTCGGGATCCGGCGAACGGACGCCGGGTGAACGCCAGCCCGACGGCGCGCCGTGCGACCAATCGCTGCCACCCGCGGCCTGCCACGGCATGGCCGCCTGCACGACCGCGTTTCTCGCCATGCCAGCGATCGGACGCGACGAAACGACCCGCCTGACGGTCCGCATCGCGATTGCCGCGGCGGTGATGGCGCCATCGATCAGCACCGCGCCCGAGCTTCCCCCTCCACGCGCCTAGTCCAGCTCACAATTCGCTGTTCGTGAGCCGCGCGGCTGCCTAACGGCACCGTGCGGAGACCGCACCCGTCCGGCGCGCAGCTGCGCCAACGGTGTGCACCCCTGGACCTGGTGTACCATGCATTCGTTTGAACCGAAGCCCGCCGCACGCGCAGCGCGCGTGCGCCTGCTCGTCGCTGCGGCGCT
>JANMBU010000039.1:0-4830 GCA_031360575.1 Gemmatimonadaceae bacterium | reverse complement strand
CCGGCAGCGCCGTTCACCTGACGTTCAAGGCGACCGCGGTACGAATTTGCTGAGATCCTCCCGCCGGGCCCCCTACTCGCCGAGCGCCTCGCCGAGCGCCTGCCACGGCATCAATACGCACGAGATCCGCGCCGGGTAGCGCGCAACACCCTCGAACGCGACGAGTACGCCTAACGCATCACCGGTCACCGGTTCGCGGCGCAGCATGCGCTCGAGTGCCGCGCCGGTCCGCTGCACCGCGCCGACGCTCGCCCCGCGCGCCATCTCGGTCATCATCGATGCCGATGCCTGCGCGATCGAGCACCCCTGGCCGGTGAAGCGCACCTCGCGGATCACGCCACCATCGACGATCGTCTCGATGGTGACTTCGTCACCACAGGTCGGGTTGCTCCGGTGCGCCGATGCGGTCGCGCCCGGGAGCGCTCCCTTGTTCCGCGGCTTGCGGTAGTGCTCGAGGATGGTGTCCTGGTACAGCGCCTCGACGCTCGCCTTCGGTGCCGCCGGCGCAGCGTCGTCGCGCTCGCGAGCGCTCGACATCGCTACGCCGTGCCAAAGACGCGCTGCGCCTCGCGCACGCCGTCCACCAGCGCGTCCACGTCCGACTCGTCGCTGTAGACGTAGAACGACGCACGCGCCGTCGCCGCGACATCGAGCCGCCGCATCAGCGGCTGCGCACAGTGATGGCCGGCGCGAATGCAGACGCCGCGCTCGTCGAGGATCGTCGCCAGGTCGTGCGGGTGAATCCCTTCAACGGTGAAGCTCACCACCCCGCTCCGGTCGGCCGGACGCGGCCCATGGATCGTCACGCCTGGCATCGCCCGCAGCTGCGCGTCAGCCAGTGCCGTCAGTGCGCGCTCGTGACCGAGCACCCGTTCCATCCCGATGCCATCCAGGTACGCCACCGCCGCCGCCAGCCCCACCGCGTCGGCAACGTTAGGCGTGCCCGCCTCGAACTTGTGTGGCAGCGTGTTCCACGTCGTCTCCGCGTCGCCAACGATGTCGATCATGTCACCGCCCATCTGGTACGGCGGCATCGCGTCGAGCAGCGCGCGCTTCCCGAGCAGCGCGCCGATCCCCATTGGCCCGCACATCTTGTGGCCACTGAAGGCATAGAAGTCGACGCCGAGCGCGTCGAAACCGACCGGCAGGTGCGGCGCACCCTGCGCGCCGTCGCAGACGATCAGCGCGCCCGGTGCGCGCTCGCGCACCAGCCGCACGATCTCCGCAACCGGGTTCACCGTGCCGAGTGCGTTGGACACATGCGGGAACGCGACCACCCGCGTCCGCGCGTTCAGCATCGTGCCTAACGCGTCGAGGCCGATCCGCCCGTCGCTGGTCAGCGGGGCGATCCGGAACGCGGCGCCGGTCGCCCGCGCGAGCTGCTGCCAGGGGACGAAGTTCGCGTGGTGCTCCATCGCCGTGACCACGACCTCATCGCCGGCGCGAACGTTTGCCCGCCCCCACGCCGTCGCGACCAGGTTCAGTGACTCGGTCGTACCGCGCGTGAAAATGAGGCAGTCGGCATCGGCGATGCCGACGAAGCGGGCAATCGTCCGCCGCGCGTCATGATACCGGTCGGTCGCCCGCACGCTCAGCGCGTACGCGCCGCGATGCGGATTCGCGTTATCGCGCTCGTAATAGTCGCGCATCGCGTCGAGCATCGCGCTCGGCTTCTGCGACGTTGCCGCCGAGTCGAGGTAGTGCAGGTCGGGGCTGCCAGCGAGCAGCGGGAAGTCGGCGCGCCGCGATACGGTATCGCGACCGATCGCGGTCAACGCGCGCGGAGCGGCGACGAGGGGCTGCGTCATCATACGTTACCCACAATCCGCGGCCCGACGAGCACGTCGTCGCCGACGACACGCGCCGCGTAGCGCGGCAACGGCGCGTCCGCGGGACCGCGCAGCACGGCTCCACTCCGGCAATCGAAGCGCGCGCCATGCCAGACGCACTCGATCGTGCCGTCGCCGATGAGATCTCCCGACGAGAGCGCGAACCCCTGGTGCGGGCACTCGTCACTGACGGCCAGCACCACGCCGTTGTCGTTGAGCAGGCAGACTCGCTCACCGCTCGGCGTCACCACGCCGAGGAGCGCACCCGCGGGCAGTTCGTCGAGGCTGGCGACGCGGGCGAAACCGCCCTCATGGTCCCTCGCCGACTCGCTCAAGCGTCGTGGCATCGGATGTTCATTCGGTGCTCACGCTCGGGGCCGGCGCGACCGCCGCCGTCGCGCTGTGCAGCGCGGCCCGCATCGCGTGCCAGCCGAGGCTTGCGCACTTGACCCGCGCCGGAAAGCGCGAGACGCCGCCGAACGCCACCAGCTTGCCTAACGCGGCGCGGCTGGCCTCATCCACCGGCTTGCCGGTCACCATCTCATGAAAGCGCTCAAAGATCTGCTCGGCTTCGTGGCGCGTCTTCCCCTTCACCGCGACCGTCATCAGCGACGCCGACGCCTGCGAGATCGCGCATCCCTTGCCGTCGAAGCGCACGTCGGCCAGTCGGTCGTCGCTGACCGTCAGCCAGACCCTGAGCTGGTCGCCGCACATCGGGTTCCGCCCGTCGGCGACGCGCTGGTCGCGCGGCGGCTCGCCCGCAACCAGCGGCGCTGGCGGTCCGTGATTCCGCGGCGACCGGTTGTGGTCGAGGATGAGGCTTTGGTACAGGTCGGTGGTATCAGTCACTCATCACGTCCTCGCGGTGCCTGACGGCCACCGCTCGCGCCTAACGGTCGTCGCTGGTGAAACGCGCCAGCGTCAGCTCTTCGAGGCTGGTCCGCAGCGGCGCGAGCTCGATCTGCTCGAGCACGTCAGCGGCGAACGCATACGTCAGCAGCTGCCGCGCCCGCACCGCGCCGAGGCCGCGGCTCTTCATGTAGAACAGCGACGTCTGATCGATCCGGCCGACCGTCGCGCCGTGCGTGCACTTCACGTCATCGGCGAAGATCTCGAGCTGCGGCTTGGTGTCGATCACCGCCCGCGGCGAGAGGAGGAGGGTGTGATTCTCCTGCTTGCCGTCGGTTTTCTGCGCCTCGGGATGGACGTACACCTTCCCGTTGAATACCCCGTGCGCGGTGTCGTCGAGAATTCCCCGATAGACTTCGCGGCTGTAGGTGTTCTCCTTCTGGTGCTCGATCCGCGTCTGGTGATCGACATGCTGGTCGCCGTCCGCCATGTACAACCCGTTCAGCGTCGCGCCGCAGCCCTCGCCGCCGAGTACCGTCCAGACGTTGGTGCGCGACAGCGCCGCACCGATCGCGAACGAGAACGACACGAAGTGCGAGTCGCGTCCCTGCCGCGCATCGATCGTCGCGACATGATACGACCGCGGACTCTCGCGCTGGATCTTGTAGTGCGCGACCGTTGCTCCGTCGCCGATCGAGATCTCGGTCACCGAGTTGGTCAGGTATGTCGCCTGCCCGAGCGCGACGTAGCTCTCGATCACCGTGGCCTTCGAGTTCGGCTCGGCGACGATCAGCACGCGCGGATGCGATGCGCCCTTGGCCGACAGCGCGTCGGACACGAATAGCAGGTGGATCGGTTCACTGGCCACCGCGTTAGGCGCAAGGTGAATGACCGCGCCATCGCTGTGCAGTGCCGCATTCAGCGCGACGAATGCACTCTGCTCGACGGTGCAGATCGAACCGAGGGTCCCCTCGACGACGTCGGCCATCTCTTCGCGCGCGACCTCGAGCGGCAGGACGCGGACGCCCGCCGAAAGCTCGACTCCGCTCGAAAGATCCGCGTCATGCCGGCCGTTCACGAACACCAGCGTGGTCCAGCCGTTCTCGCCGAACGTGTACGGCGCCAGCTGCTCGGCGGTAACCTCACCGCCCGGCTCCTGCATCGCGCGGACATCCAGCTCGGCGATCGGCGCGGCGCTGGTGTACTTCCAGTCTTCGTCGCGTGTCGTCGGGAACCCCGTCTTGGCGAAGTACGCCGCGCCGCGCGCGCGAAGGTCGCGCAGCCAGCGCGGCTCGCCGTTGCGCGACGTCGCTGCCTTGACGTCCTCGAGATACGCCGACGTGGTCACGCGGCAACTCCGGTCGCGCCGGTGACCCAGTCGTAACCCTTGGCTTCCAGCTCGAGCGCCAGCTCCTTGCCGCCGCTCTTCACGATCCGGCCCGCCGCCAGCACGTGCACGTAGTCGGGCACGATGTAGTTGAGCAGCCGCTGGTAGTGCGTGACGACGATCGTCGACCGATCGGGACGCCGCAGCAGGTTGACGCCATTGGCGACGACGCGCAGTGCATCGATGTCGAGCCCCGAGTCGGTCTCGTCGAGGATCGCCAGCTTCGGCTCGAGCACCGCCATCTGCAGGATCTCGTTGCGCTTCTTCTCGCCGCCGGAGAAGCCAGTGTTCACCGAGCGGCTGAGCATCGCGTCGCTCATCTCGACCAGCTTGAGCTTCTGCTCCATCACGTCGAGGAAGTCCATCGGATCGACCTCCTCCTCGCCGCGCGCCTTCCGGATCTCGTTGTACGCCGTGCGCAGGAAGTACGCATTCGAGACACCGGGAATCTCCACCGGATACTGGAAGGCGAGAAACACCCCCTGCTGCGCGCGGACCTCGGGCGCCATCTCGAGCAGGTTCTGTCCGTCGTAGGTCACCGTTCCCCCAGTGACCGTATAGGCCGGATGCCCGGCCAGCACCTGAGCGAGCGTGCTCTTTCCAGAACCGTTAGGGCCCATGACGGCGTGCACTTCGCCCTTCCCAATGTTCAACGTGATCCCTCGCAGGATCTCCTTGTCGCTGACCGTAGCGTGCAAATCTTTTATTTCTAGCATTCCCCGAATTCCTGTTTAAGTCAGCCGTGAGCCGTGAGCCGTGAGCCGT
>JANMBU010000101.1:0-6951 GCA_031360575.1 Gemmatimonadaceae bacterium | reverse complement strand
CAGCACTAGCCCTTTTTTGGGTTCCGCTTTGGCTAACCTGGATGGTTTGTTTATTCGCGTTTCTCTTTGTGGCGGCTTTGGCCGGGCCACAATTCCCCGCCCCCGCGGCGCCCGCCGGCGCCGCTACGGTTCCGCTGCGATTGCCGTTAGGCGTGCCGGCGACTCGAGCTGTTCGAGCCGTTCCGCTTCAGGCCGTGGCGCCCACCGCCGAATGCGCTGAGCAGCTGCCGCGCGCCGTCGAGTGAGCCGAACGCCGTGCCGATGCCAATCACCGCGCTCCACCGTGGTGTAGCGCCGCTGAAGCCATGGCTCGTCTCGACGTTGAGCGAGAGCGGGCCGGCGAGCGTGTAGGCGATGCCAGCTGATGCCGAGCGCCCGCGCCCGTACGTCGAGTCGGCGGCGCCGAGGTCGGTCGAATAGCCGGCGAGTAGCGAGAGGCGGTCACCCATCTGGTAGCTCGCCGCGAGGTCGCCCCATCCGCTGGCGCCTCCGTTGAAGGCCGATTGCGCCGCGACGCTCGAGAGCGTACGGCCAACATTGGCGTACACTCCGAGGTTCTCCGACGCTGCGACACCCGCGCCAAGGCCGAGCGCCGTTCCGACCGTACCGGTTCCGAAACCGGTCGCCGCGTTTCCCACAGGTAGCGTTGCAGCGAGCGATACATCGAGCGACGGCGACAGTCGCCCAGCGAACGCGCGCTCGTACTGCAACGACAGCGGGACATCCGTCAAGCCGGAGTTGCTGCTTGCCGCATACACACCGGATGCCGGTTCCGTCGCGCGCGCGACGGTCGGTTCGATCGATGCCGACCAGCCTGGCGCGACGCGCAGCTTGAGCAGTGCGCTCGCCGCGTCCTCAGTCCGTCCGCCCGAGTAGCGGAGGCTGCCGACTGTGACGCCTGTTGCAATACGCGGAGCATGCGTTCCGCCGCCGTCTACGCTTTGTGCGGCAAGCGTGAGCGCGCTGGCGCAGGATGCCACGGTGAACGCGGTGGCGAGACGACGAACACGGAATTTCGACATGGGCGCTGGCTGATGGTTGATCGGAAGATTCGTTATTCTGACTTTCCGCAGCGATCGCCGTCACTCGGTACTTCACCCTCCACGTACATTTTCCGTTTATGAAATACTGGTTGGTCAAATCCGAGCCGTCGTCGTTCTCATGGGACGACCTTTGGCGCGCGGCGAAGCGCTCCACCTCGTGGGAAGGCGTCCGGAATTATCAGGCGCGCAACTTCCTCCGCGACATGCGGAAGGGCGATCGCGTCTTCTTCTACCACTCGAGCGCCCAGCCTAACGCGATCGTCGGGATCGCCGAAGTGGCGCGCGAGGCCTATCCCGACCCGACGCAGTTCGACCGGAAGAGCGAGATGTACGACGCGAAGTCGAGCCGCGACGATCCCCGCTGGAGCACGGTCGACCTGAAAGCGGTTCGCGCCTTCGACCGGCCAGTCGGGCTCACCGCGCTTCGCGGCGTTGCCGGTCTCGAGCAGATGGAGCTGCTGCGCAAGGGCAGCCGCCTGTCGGTGAATTCCGTCACCGAGGGCGAGGCGCGCATCGTCGCGGCTCTCGGCGGAATCAGTCCCGGCGGGGGCTGAACGCCTCCACCTCGATCTCGACCATCATCGCCGAGTCGATCAGTCGCGCGACCTCGACCATCGTCGCCGCCGGACGAATTGCCGAAAAGACCTCCCCGTGCGCGCGGCCGTACTCTTCCCATCGCGTGATATCGGTGACAAACATCCGCGTCCGCACCACCTCTGCCATGGTCGCGCCAGCGCGCTCCAGCGCCTCGGCGACCGTCCGCAACGCCGCCAGCGTCTGCTGGTAGGGATCTCCCTCGCCGATGACTCGCCCCGACGGGTCGGCTGCGGTCGTCCCGGCGACGTGGACCCAGTCACCCGCCCGCACCGCGCGGGAGTAGCCGACCAGCGGCTCCCATTTGCCGCCACTCGAGAAATTCTCTCGTGTCTCGCGACTGTCCCGCATGACGACCCCGGCCGCAAATTTTTTCTTGACATCCACCGCCAGAACGTTGTACGATAATGAGACAACAGAATGTTCGTGGTGATTTGCCGCTTCTTGCCGCCACGTAAAACAACGAGCTAAAACGCAACGCCCGGCGCTGAAACTCGCGCGGGCATTTTCTTGGGCCTCGACCTCGTGTGGAGTCAGAGATGGAGATGCGCTTGATCAGTCACCCCGGCGGCAGCGTCTCCGAATTCCGTTCATCGTAGCCGCTCTTTCGTGAGCGGCTTTTTTTTGCCCTCGCCTCACGGCGAGCATCTTCGAGAGGAACAACGGATCATGCAGACACCGGTCGCCGTCCCCCAGCACTCGCCCCCCAGAGAGCCACACCCGCTCGACCTCGTCTCCCTCGGCAAGATCGTCCAGATCCGCGAAGTGCTCCTTCGCGCCGAAGCGGGCGGGCAGCGCGTGTTCCGCCTCGAGTCGGGGGACCCGAGCTTCAGCGTCGCACCGCACGTGCTCGACGCGATCGCCACGGCGGGACGCACCGGCAAGACGCACTACATCCCGAACAACGGCATCCCGCAGCTGCGCACCGCGCTCGCTGAAAAGGTGCGCGTCAAGAACGGTCTCCGCGGCGTCACCGCCGACGACATCTTCGTGACGAACGGCGCAATGCACGCCCTGTTCGCGACGTTCGGTGCGCTGCTCGAGCCGGGCGACGAGGTCATCATCCCCGACCCGATGTGGACGGAAGTCGCCGAGAACATCCGCCTCGCCGGCGGTGTTCCCGTTGGCGTCCCGATTCACGCCGCCGAAGGGTTCGAGTACACGCCGGCGCGCGTTGCCGCGGCGATCACTTCGCGCACCCGCGCGATCTTCGTCAACACCCCGCACAACCCGACCGGCGCCGTGCTTTCGCGCGCGACGCTGCAGGCGCTGCTCGACACCGCCCGCGCCCACAAGCTCTGGATCGTCTCCGATGAAGCCTACGAGGACGTCCTCTTCGAGCCGGCGACGCACATCTCCATCGGCTCGCTCGCCGGTGACGAGGCTGACGATGTCGTCACGATCTTCTCGTTCTCGAAGAGCCACGCGATGAGCGGGCTGCGCATCGGCTATGTCGTGACGCGCGCTGCGCTGCTTCAGGATCGGCTGCCGAAGCTTCTCCGCTGCACGATCAACGGCGTGAACAGCCTCGCCCAGTGGGGCGCGCTCGCCGCGATCACCGGACCGCAGGATCACCTGCCGCGCATGCGCGACGAGTACGTCGTCCGCCGCGACCTGCTCCTCGCCGCGCTCGACGGGATCAAGGGTGTTCATCCGTTCGTTCCACGCGGCACCTTCTTCGCCTGGGCCGACCTCGACGAGTCGCTCTACGCCCGCCTTGGCGTTGACGACGCCGACGGCCTCTCGCGCGCGCTCGCCGCGCACGGGATCGGCAGCGCGCCGGGCGATGCCTTCGGCAACTCCTGCGCGAACGCGATCCGCTTCTCGTTCAGCGCCGACACCCAGATGATCCGCGAGGGAAGCGCCGCCCTCCGCCGCGCCCTCACCGGCGAGCTGCCGTTAGGCAGCGCCGGCGGGTCCGCGGCTGGCCACTCGCCGTCGTGAGCGAGGGCGGGCGAGGCGCACTCCGGGTCGCGTTAGGCGAGTACGACATCGGCTGGCACGATCCGGAAACCTCGCTCGCCCGGGCGGGCGACCTCGCCGCCGAGGCGGCGCGCGCCGGCGCCCGGTTGGTGGTGCTCCCCGAGATGGCGACCACCGGCTTCACGATGGACATCAGCCAGGCGACTCCGCTTGCCGGCGGGCACTCGGCGCGGCTGGCGTCGATCGCGATCGAGAGCAAGACCTGGCTGATCGCCAGCGTCGCCGCGACCGAGGATGGATCGTCAGGCGCGACCAGCGGCGATCGCACTGGCGGCACCAGTCGCGCGGTGAACGCCGCGTTGGTAATCGACCCGGCTGGACGCATCGTCGCCATCTACAGAAAGCAGAAGCTGTTCGCGTTCGCCGGTGAGCATCAGCATTACTCGCCGGGCGACGGCCCGGTCACGGTCACCATCGAAGGCGTTCGCATCGCGCCGCTCGTCTGCTACGACCTCCGATTTCCCGAGCTCTTTCGCGCCGTCGCCCGCGACGTCGACGCGTTCGTCCTCGTCGCCAACTGGCCGGCGGCGCGTCGTCCGCACTGGGACATTCTCACCCAGGCCCGCGCCATCGAGGACCAGGCCTACGTTGTCGCCGTAAACCGCGTCGGTAGCGGTGGCGGCATCGTCTACGACGGCGGCTCCGTCGCCTGGGATCCGTGGGGCGAACGGGTCGCCGAGACCAGGTCGCCTAACGGCACACGCCTCGTCGATCTCGACCCGAAACGCGTCGCCGACGTCCGCCGCCAGTACCCGTTCCTCGCCGATCTCCAGGCGTAGCGGGGAACTGAACCACCGCGGGTAGTTGAACCACAGAGAACAGCCGCGGCGGCGAGGCTCGGGACGCTGCGGCCAGAACAGCCTTGGGGCACGCCGAGCGAGACCATCTCGCCTCACGCCCAAAAATACCGGCAGCCCGCCCGCATGGCGCCTGAACAAAACGACCTCCTTCCGTACCCGCCCGCCTAACGCGGCAGCCGCGACAACTCGAACTGCACCACCAGGTCGGTCGTGCTCCAGAGCTGCACGTCGCCACTCGTGCCATAGCGCGCCGGGACGACCCGGCCGTTGGCCACGTCATAGCTCCAGAGCTCACTGTGGAACCCCGACGCCTCGGCGGCTGCCCGGACCTGCTCGACGGCAGCACGCAGTTCAGCGGCTGGCGTGCCGTTAGGTAGGCTCATCTTCCCGGCCGCCGCCAGCGTGTTGGCGACGCCGAGCAGGAAGAGATTCACCTCGCGGCCCCAGACCACGCGTGGGCCGTGGTACGCGTCGCGCACGAACGTCGCCCACACCGGCGGCGGCGCGTACGCATCGTTCGCGACCACCGGGCCCACCTCCTTCACCAGCAGGCCGACGGGGTAGGGGCGGACGAACAGGCGCACGTCGCGCAGCAGGTCGCGCATCTCCGCATCCGCTCCCATCGCGGCCACTCCCGCCGCGCCGCCAGGCGACGTCATCGGCACCGGACCGAGGAAGAGTCGCGTTGCGGCGTCGGTGTTCGCCACCGCGATCGGATGACCGTTGCCGTCGAGCGCGATCGCGAGGAAGCTCAGCGAATCAGCGTCCGCTTTGGTCGACGCGACCAGCGCTGCCCAGTAGTTGCGCTCGGCGGCCGGCATAGCCGCGAGGCGGGCGGCGACGCGTGACCGGACCTCGGCCGCCCCCAGTCGCACGACGAAGTGCTGCTCCGCGCCGCGCCAGGTCGCGATCACCGCGTCCAGCGCCGGTCGGTTGCGGGCATAGCTGCCTAACGGTGCACCGGGGGCGAGGTCGGGCATCGTCGCGGCCAGCGAGTCCGTGGCGATGCCGAGCGTCCGCAGTTCGTCGAGGATCTGCGCGATCGCCGACAGGGCGTGCGGCGCCCAGATCGCGTTGATGTCCATCGCGTAGCGGCCACCCGCGTAGCCGGCGCCGCTGTCGCGCCAGCTCGCCGAGCCCCATGTCGAATCGCGCCGGGCGAACGAGACGAGGTTCGTTGCATCGGGGCGCGCCGCGTAGGCGGCCGTCATTCGCGCCACGAGCGCCATCTCGCGCACCAGCCGCGCCAGCCGCGACTCGCCGTAACCGCTCGGGTCGAGAAGGAAGGCGCGTTTCCGCTCGTCCGCCACCTTCGGATCAGCGAGCCAGCGCGCCGCCAGCACCGGCAGCTGGAATTCGTCGTCGATCATGTGGTAGTTCTCGCGCGTCATCCGCATGTCGCGGAGCACCGTCCGCGCCCGGCCGAACAGGCTGTCCGCGGCCGCCTGATGTCCGCCGGCCGCCGCCTGCAGCGCGGTGCTGACCAATGCCGCGTACTCGACCGCACTCTCGCGCACTGCCTGGCCGCCTAACGCTTCCTCGTGGCTGACGTCGCCAGCAGGCCCGAGCTTGCGAAGGACGCTGGCGATCACGAACTCCGACATCTCGTCGCGCCAGATCGGGCGCATCATCAGCGCCGTCATCATCATGTCGCGACCGAAGTACGTCGCGTACGTCGGCAGTCCGGCCATCAGCTTCTCACGCGACGAGAGCAGCTCGACCCCGCGCACCTGTCGCTCGAGCCTCCGGCCGCGCACCGCCGCGCCGTCCGATCCCGCGGTTCCTCCGGCTGGCGCATCCCGGTTCGCCGCGAGGAACCGCAGGAACTCGGCACTGAAAATCTCGTCGCGCGCCAATGGGGTGAGCGCTTTCCCCGTCGTCGTGATCCGGACGGTGAACGGCGTGCGCCGTCCGGACCGCGCCCGGAACGTTATGGAATCGCCGGCACGCATCGCGGCCACGCGCGACGGGTCGGTGCGGAGCTCGATCGCGATCGTATCGCGCCCGTCGAGCGACGGCTGCGTGAATCGCACGCGCCACTGGCCGGCAGCGCGAGTCGTGGTCACCGTCGGTCGCAGTCTCGCGCGCAGCTCCTGCACGCTGCGCACGCCGAGGAGCTCGAGGTCGGGGCCGCGTTCCCGCTGCGGCAGCCGCGCGACGGCAGCGACCAGCTGCTCGAATTCCTCTAGCGGGCTACGCCGCGCCGCGTACGGCGCGAGGTGATACTTGCGGTACTGGAAGTCGCGCTCGACACGCATCGACCCGAGCAGAAACCAGCCGAGGGCGATGCGCGGCTGGTCGGCAACGAGATCGTATTCGACGCTGCGCGCGCGGCCAGAGTTAGCGACTGTTGCACCCGGACTCGCCCAGCTGAGCCCCACCGCGCCACCGCGCGAGTCGCGAGCGGTGAAGCCGATGCTCTCATTCTCTGCATCGGCCCAGACATGAACGACACGTCCAATGCGGCGGTCGAGATAGACCTGGACGGTGTTGGACGAGGCGTCACGCAGGAATCGCGTCTGGTAACCGGC
>JANMBU010000083.1:0-2147 GCA_031360575.1 Gemmatimonadaceae bacterium | reverse complement strand
CGCGCAGGTTGATCAACAATGCGCGCTTCGGTCAGCGCGCGCTACCTCCTGACGAAGGAGTAGCGCCGCCAGATCGTTCCGCCGATTGTCGCACCAGTCAGCGCGTCCCCTCGATGTTGACACCGCCCTCCGAGCCTGTAGTGTTGACGTCGCTGCCCATGCCCGGCGCCACCCGGGCCAACATCACGCAGCGTGATCGACGACGCGGTCCGTACGGCGCGCCGAATGAAGCGAGCCCCCCGAGGTGGGCCAATCATGAACATGCCACACGCACGACTTGTCGCCGCCGCACTTCTCTGCGCGGCGAGCGCGCTCCAGGCGCAGGAGCTGCCGACGTCGCAGCCGAAATACCTGCAGATCATCCGCGAAGAAGTGAAGCTCGGCCACGATGCTGATCACGCGAAGATCGAAGCTGGATGGCCCGCCGCCTTTGAGCGCGCGAAGTCCCCGGATTTCTACATGGCGATGACATCGATGACCGGTTCGAACGAAGCGTGGTTCGTCATCCCGCAGCAGTCGAACGCCGCGGCCGAAGCGACCATGAAGCAGAACGCGTCGGACAAGACGCTGAGCAAGGAGCTCGAACGGCTCGCGAAAGCCGATGCTGACATGATCACCAGTGTGCGAACCCTGCTCGCCTCCGCGCGCACGGACCTCAGCTACGGCGCATATCCCGATATTGGCAAGCAGCGCTACTGGGAGATCACCATGTTCCGCGTGCGCCCCGGTCACGAGGGGCAGTTCGACGCAGCCGCGAAGTCGTACATCGCATCCACCAAGCGCGCGTCGCCGAACTCGTCGTTCCGCGTCTACGAGATCATCGCCGGCATGCCAGGACCGACGTACCTCATCTTCTCCTCACTGACGTCGTACGCAGCGTTCGACGCGATGACCAGCGACGGGGAGAAAACGTGGGCCGGCATGACAGCCGATGAAATGGCCTCGATGAACAAGTTCTCGACCGAAGCACTCGCCAATGCCGAGACGAACCGCTTTCGCCTCAGCCCGACGATGAGCTACGTCCCGCGCTCGGTTCGAATGAGCGATCCGGCATTCTGGATGCCGGCGAAAACCACCGTCGCGTCGACGGCGCCAACGCAGCCCTGACCGACGCGCAGGCTCCGCGCCGGGTGGCGACGGCGCGGAGCCCGGCGCGATCGGCGCTGCCTGACGCTTCAACACTCAGCAGCACTTCCCCCCCGGCCGCTCGAACCGGTCGCGCTGCCGCCTCGCGAGCAGCTCGGCCGGCGACAGCAGCGGGGCATCCGCATGGTAGCGACGCATGTGGGCCAGATACCCTTCGTAGTCCGGCACGCCGAGCATCCCGCGGAGCACGGCGGCCGCTCGCGCCAACGTCAGGCGGATCGTCGCCATCGTCAGTCCCCGGCCATCGCGACGCGACCTTCCGTGCTGTACTCGGCCGGCACTTCCGTCGAGCGAGCGGGCACGCGCCCGCGCAGCACCGACACCCACTTGATCGCCGACGCAACCATCACGACGATGATCGCCAGCATGAACGTCGTCGCGACCGCGGCATCCAGCCGCTCGTTGAAGATCATCCGTTGCACATCACTCGCCGAGCGCCCGGCCGGCAGGATACCGGTAGCCAGTCCACTCGACAGCGCCGAGGCCTTGGCGAGGAAGCCTAACGTCGGATTGGGTGACATCACCTTCTGCCAGCCCGCGGTCAGCGTGACCACGGCGAGCCAGGAGAGCGGGAGCGCCGTCACCCACGCGTACCGCGCTCGCCCGCTGTTGATGATCACCGTCGTGCCGACACAGAGCGCCACCGCGCCGAGGAGCTGGTTCGAGATCCCGAACAGCGGCCAGAGCGAGTTGATCCCCCCGAGCGGATCGAGCACGCCCTGATAGAGGAAGTATCCCCACATCGCGACGAACAGCGCGCTGGCGGTGACCACCGCCGGATACCACGACACCCGGCCGAAGGGCGCCCAGAGATGGCGGCCCATGTCCTGCAGCACGAAGCGCCCGACCCGCGTCCCGGCGTCGAGCGTCGTCAGGATGAACAGCGCCTCGAACATGATCGCGAAGTGATACCAGAGGGCCGCGAGCGCCTCGCCGCCAAGGAAGCGCCGGAAGATCTCCGCCATTCCCACGGCAAGGCACGGGGCACCTCCGGTGCGCGC
>JANMBU010000058.1:0-9521 GCA_031360575.1 Gemmatimonadaceae bacterium | reverse complement strand
ATGCGATGTGCGAGGTCCGGCTGAGGATCACTGTGTAGCGGTTGCGGTGCGGCTCGCGGACGAACTCGTCGTCGGAGACGGCGGTGTGCTTCGCCAGCCAGTCCGCCGCGGACAGCTTGTTGAACGCACTCCAGAGCGCATTGTGAATTTCGTCCCACGCCTGCTTTATCTCGGTCGCAGACGGTAGCGACGTTGCGCTGCGATCTGGGTTGGTGAGAAAGATCGCGTCCAGCTCGGGATGCAGCTTGGAACCGACGCCGAGCAGTGGAAGGAGCGCGTCATCGGCCGCGGCGAGGTGACCCCAGAGATAGATCAGTCGATTGCGTCCGGGCGCAACTTGCTGCAGCAGTTGCTCGGCCGAAAGTGCGTTAAAGAAATTTTCAGCGCGCTCGACGTTGCTCTTCCAGGCACGGAGGGCGGAGTCGATGAATTGCTGGTCGCTGGTCATGACGGGATTTCCTTGGGTGATGGATCGAGTTCGTTTGCGTCCTGACGCGCCGCGCGATTGACAGGTGCCATCGATCTTGGCGAAGGTGGCCGCGTTTGGCGAGTGCCGGGGTTGCTGGGGGACAACTTCCTCACCCATCATGCAATTGACATCCCGTCCCATTCTCGGTACTATATCGAGAACTGATATATCGACCACTGAGTCATAACCCAGCAATCGGGACGCGCGATGGCAAGAACTGAAACGTCGGTTCCGTCGCCCGAGTCGCACATACCGCTGACACCGGCCACCTTTGAGATCCTGATGGCACTGGTTGGCGGCGAGCGCCACGGATACGCGATCATGCGGGAGGTCGCCGAGCGAAGCGAGGGCACCGTGCGCCTCGGCCCGGGAACGCTGTATGGGACGCTCAAGCGATTGCTCGACGTCGGAATGGTCGCCGAGAGTGGCGAGCGCGCCGATCCGGAGACGGACGACGAGCGGCGTCGCTATTACAGAATCACGAAACTCGGCTTGGGCGCGGCACGCGCCGAGGCGCGACGGCTGGAACAGCTGGTCCGCGCGGCTCGGCGAATGAAGCTCATCGGAGTGCACCAGCCATGAGTGCGGCGGAGCGGGCGTATCAGCTTCTGTTGCGAGCGTACCCGCGCGGATTCCGGGACGAGTACGGGCGCGAGATGGCGCTGGCGTTCCGCGATCAGGGTCGCGAGGTACAGCGCAATGCCGCTCGGTTCTGGGCCGAGACGCTCGTCGACATCGCGCGGAGCGCGCCTCGGCTGCAGCTGGAAGCGCTGCGTTTGCGAGGCGATAGAATCATTCAAACCGGAGAGGGCACGATGACGAAGATGACGATGGCAATACTCGCGATCATGATTGGCGCGCTCGAGGCGATGAACGCGTTGCAGGAAGTGTGGGGTGCGGGGATCGTAAGCCATGACAGCCGTGCACTGCTCGGTGGCACGATCGCGATGGTAGCCGGGGCGCTGTTGATCACGGCCGGCATCGCGCTGCTGCGCCGGTCGCCTAACGCTGCAGCGCTGGCACAGGCTGCGGCGGTTACCTGCCTGGTGGTCTTTGCCTTCCTCGCGCTCGCGCTGCCCTTGCTCTCGGGATTCGCGATCCTCCTCGGCATCGGCTTCCCGATCGCGTTGTTCGCTTTTGCGCACTGGGACCGGCCGCGGGATATCGGCGCGCCGATACTGAGCTAGAGCGATCCTGCGCGCGTCATTGGTCGCCGCACTGTGACCACACCGGTGCGCGACCCCGCAGCGCTCACTGGAGCGTCAGGCACCGACGCCGCGGAAACCTCGCTCGGGCGCGAGACGATGCGCCGCGTCGGGCTGCACCTGCTGCCATTTCTCTTTCTGCTCTACGTCTGCGCCTATCTCGATCGCTCGAACGTCGCGATCGCGGCGCTGCAGATGAATCGCAGCCTGCACTTCAGCGCGACCGCGTACGGAATGGGGGCGAGTGTCTTCTTCCTCAGCTATGCGGCGTTCGAGGTGCCGAGCAACATCGTGCTGGCGCGGGTCGGCGCGCGGCGATGGATTGCGCGGATCATGGTGAGCTGGGGAGTGATCGCGGCAGCGACGATGTTCGTGCGGACCCCGTTCAGCTTCTACGTGCTGCGCTTTCTCCTCGGCGCCGCCGAGGCGGGATTCTTTCCCGGCGTCGTGTACTATCTCGGGCAGTGGTTTCCGGCGGCGTGGCGGGGACGCGCGATCGCGCGGTTCATGGTGGCGATCCCGATTTCCGGCGCGATCGGCGGGCCAGTGGGTGGATTGCTGCTCCGACTCGATGGGATACACGGGCTGGCCGGCTGGCAGTGGCTCTTTCTCCTCGAGGGACTGCCGTCGATCGCGCTAGGAATCGTCGTGCTATTCGTGCTCCCCGACTGTCCGGCCGACGCACGATTCCTGACGCCCGATCAGCGCGACTGGCTCGACCAGCGCCTTCTCACCGAACAGGCGACATCGTCCACGGCGCGGAGCCTGACAGCGACGCAGGTGCTCGCGTCGCCGATGCTGTGGATGGTCTCAGCACCATATCTCCTCGTGAATACCGCGGGCTACGCGTACGTCTTCTGGGCGCCGATGGTGGTCCGGGATGCGCTTCAGGCCAGTGACGTCGCCACCGGGGTGATCATCGGAGCGATCGCGCTGGTCGCAGCCGTTGCCGGTCTCGCCGCGGGGGCGAGCAGCGACCGCCATCACGAACGCTGCCTGCACGCAGCGTTAGGCGCCTCCATCATGTCCGCCGGCTTTGCCGGTGCGGCGCTGCTGCCGACGCCGCTCACGCGGATCGCGGCCTTCATCCTCGTGCCGATCGGGTCGCAGTCGTTCTTTCCCGGCTTCTGGTGCCTGCCGGGAATGCTGCTGCGCGGGACCGCGGCGGCGGCGGGGATTGCGCTGGTCAACGCGATCGGCAACATCGGCGGTTTCGTCGGGCCTAACGTCGTCGGGTTTCTCGTCGACTCGACCGGGTCGACGCGGGCGCCATTCCTCGTACTGGCGACCATGCCGCTGCTGGCCGCGGGATGCATGGTCGCGTTCAAGCGTCAGGCGGCGTTTGCGATGGGTCCCCGTACAGGCGTGCCGCCAGCCGTCGCAGGATCGGAAGATGCTGCCTAACGCGTGACGGTAGCGCTGAAGCACTGCTGCGAGAACCCGGCGTCTTGCGACGCCGCCTGAGGTAGGCTATTGTCGGTCTGGTCCATGCGGTCGCTCCTGCATCAATCACTCGAAGCCGGGAGGTATGAAATGCGCAGCGTCTTGGCACTCACTATTTTTGCGGTGCTGGCTACGCCCGCCCTCGCGCAGTCGAATGCGCAGCTCAAGACAGCCACTCAGATGAGAAGCACGGCGATGGCTGCAGGGGACAGCAAGGGATGGGCGAAGTACACGACCGACGATTTCATGCTCACCGACGTCGACGGCGTGTTGAAGACGAAGCAGGATCGCATCACGGAAATTGAAGGGCACGCGGCCGCGGCACCCCGTCCCGCGGACACCGACCAGAAGTGGCGGTCATATGGCAACACGATGATCTACACCGCTCGCATGGTCTCGGCGGACAATCATCCGGAGCGTATCACGACGGTGTGGGTCAAGCAGCGCGGCACGTGGAAAGTTGCCGCCGTGCACGTCAGCAACGTTCCGGCGACTCCGTCGCCGTAACGCGGCGCTGATCGCGGCCTGAACTAGTCGACCGGCTTGCCGTCGGCAGGCGACGATCCTACGGCAGCTCCCTGATCCAGATATTCCGGAAGCTGATCGGCGGGCTCGGGTCGCCGTGCGACTGCAGGCGGATCGGCGACGGACCGTGCGCAACCCAGGTCGGCGCACCGATATACTGCGTCGTCCCCTTGAGCGCGACGTCGTTCTGGACGAGCACGCCGTTATGAAACGCCGTCACGCGCGCCGGCGTTCGGAGCGATCCGTCGGCACTGAACGTCGGCGCTGCCCAGACGATATCGTAGACCTGCCACTCGCCCGGCTTGCGCATCGCGTTCACCAACGGGGGCGTCTGCTTGTAGAGGCTCGCGGCCTGGCCATTGACGTAGGTCTTGTTCTCGTATGAATCGAGGATCTGAAACTCGTAGCCGCCCGCGCCAATGGTCGCGAGAAAGACACCGCTGTTGCCGCGCGCCTGATTCGAGCCGGTGATGCCTGACGGCACCTGCCACTCGAGGTGCAGCTGGTAGTTGCTGAAGCGGCGCTTCGTCTCGATGTCGCCAGCCTTCTTGTCAACGGTGACGACACCATCATGGATCGTCCACCGCGCCGGCTCGGTTGTCGCCGCGCTCACCCATGCATTGAGATCGGTGCCATCGAAGAGCCGGATTGCATCCGATGGCGCGCCGCCGGTCGTCGCGCCCGGTGTCACGATCTTTGGCTCGGGCGCCCAGATCTCGGTGTCTTCGGGTTTCGGCACCGGCTGCTGCGCGGCGGCGAGCAGGGGAGTGGCGGCGAGAACAGCAGCGGCGAGAAAATGTCTGGTCATGGTGTGGGCGCCTGACGCATGCGAAACGTGAACGGTTGCTGAACCATCCTGCCGGCGAACGTACTGGAATGTCACGCAGTCAGCCATGGTCTCATCGGCGGGCAATCGCCCGTGCCGGGCGTGACGAGTGACGCGCTCGATAGCTGTCGTCCCACCCTCAACGCCCGTCACTATATATTCGACGCGGCCAGCAAGCCCCGACGACCCTCTTTTTCACCCAGCACACACTCATGGCCATTGTCGGCTTCATCGTTGCCGGTCTGCTCGTCGGTGCGCTCGGCTTCATCGGCCTGCTCGACGCGGTGCGCGGCACGCCGATCCGGAAGGTGCTCCCCTGCGGCGACGATCTTCCCCCCGTAAATGATCCGGCGTTCCGGACCTCGATGGAGCTGGTCAGCCGCACCGCAATGTGCGAGGGCAACGCCGCCGAGGTGTTCTGGAATGGCGACCAGACCTACCCGCGACTGTGGGCCGACCTGCGCGGCGCGAAGGCGTCGATCGCGCTCCAGCTCTACTACTGTGAACCGGGCCGGATGGCCGACGAACTGAGCGCGATTCTCGTCGAGCGCGTGCGGGCCGGGGTGCTCGTCCGCTTTCTCTACGACGCGTTTGGCACCTCGTTCAAGAAGCAGTATCTCGACGCGCTTCGCGACGCGGGAGTTCGGGTCGAGGCGTTCCGACCCGTCGCGATCATGGCGCTGCAGAAGGCGCAGCACCGCGCGCACATCCGCGTCGTCTGCGTGGACGACACGATCGGCTGGACGGGTGGATTCGGGATCTCGGACAAGTGGTTCGGGAACGGACGGACGAAGGATCAGTGGCGTGACTCGAATGTCCGCTTTACCGGTCCGGCGGTGAACCAGTTGCAGGCGGCGTTCACCTCGTGCTGGGCCGAGTCGACGGGTGAACTGCTGATCCCGGCGGTGCAGGTCGCCGAGGACGCGCCGGTGTCGAGCACCACCCGTAAAGGCTCGGTGATCGCCGGGCTACTGCACGGATCGCCGTCAGTGGGCAGCACCGAAGCCGAACGGTTCTTCACCTATTCGATCGCCAGCGCGAAGAAGAAGCTGTACATCACGAACTCGTACTTCGTGCCGGACCGGGCGATCCGGACGCTGATCGCCGACGCGGCGCGCCGCGGGGTGGACGCACGGGTGCTCACCGTCAGCGCCGAGACCGACGTGAAGAGCACCTGGTATGCCGGGCGTGCGCGCTATGAGGAATTGCTTGTCGCCGGCGTCCGCATCTATGAATACCAGCCGGTGATGATGCACGCCAAGACGCTCAGCGTCGACGGACACTGGGCAGCGTTAGGGAGCATGAACGCCGACAACCGATCGCTCTCCTTCAATGAGGAGACGGTGCTGATGATGCTCGACGACACGATGGCGCAGACACTCGAGCGACAGTTCTTCGACGATCTCGAGTTCGCGAAGGAGATCAAGCTCGACGAGTTCCGGAAGCGGGGACGGTTCGAGCGGATGAAGGAGTCGGCGTGCTATTCGGTGTGGCGGGTGTTGTGAGCTGAGCGGAACGGCGCGGGTCTGTCAACGCCGGCCGGCGTGACCTAGCCGACGGCCGTCGCGGTACGCACCTTGTGCCCGATGAAGCCTCTCTCGATTCTTGGCTGGAGCTGCGTCGCCCTCGCCGGCGCAGCGGCGATCGGCCGCCTCGCGCTGAGCCGCGGCGAGACGGTGAGCGCCGCCTGGCTGCTGGTCGCCGCGCTCGCGACGTACGCGGTGGCCTACCGGTTCTACTCGAAGTTCATCGCCGCGAAGGTGTTCGCGCTCGAAGCGACACGGCGCACGCCGGCGCAGCGGCTCGACGACGGGCGGGACTACGTACCGACCAACCGCTGGGTGGTGTTCGGGCATCACTTCGCAGCGATCGCCGGGCCGGGCCCGCTGGTCGGCCCGACGCTGGCGGCGCAGTTCGGGTTCCTTCCCGGCGCGCTCTGGATCATCATCGGTGTAGCGTTAGGCGGCGCCGTCCAGGACTTCGTCATCCTCGCCGCGTCGGTGCGGCGCGACGGCAAGTCGCTTGGCAGGATGGCCACCGAGGAGATCGGCCCGGTGGCTGGCGCGACGGCATTGCTCGCGGTGCTCGGGATCATGATCGTCCTCATCTCGGTGCTCGCGCTGGTGATCGTCAACGCACTGCGGTCGAGTCCCTGGGGGACGGTGACGATAGGCCTGACGATCCCGATCGCCCTGCTGATGGGCGTGTACCTCCGCTGGCTGCGACCGGGTCGGGTGCTCGAGGCGAGCGCGATCGGTCTCGTGCTGCTCGCGGTCGCGCTCTACGCCGGCCGCTGGGTGGCGCAGGCGCCGGATCTCGCGCCGCTGTTCACCCTCAGCGGGACGACGCTCGCGCTGCTGGTGATGGCCTACGGTTTCGCCGCGTCGGTGCTCCCGGTGTGGTTGCTGCTCGCGCCGCGCGACTATCTCTCGGCGTTCGTGAAGATCGGTGTGGTACTCGCGCTCGCGCTGGGGATCCTCTTCGTGCTGCCGCCGCTGCAGATGCCGGCGCTGACACGGTTCACCGATGGCACGGGGCCGGTGTTCGCGGGGAAGGTGTTCCCGTTCGCGTTCATCACCATCGCCTGCGGGGCGATCAGCGGATTTCATTCGCTGGTCGCCAGCGGAACGACGCCGAAGCTGCTCGAGCGCGAGACCGACGCGCGACTCGTCGGCTACGGCGCGATGCTGATGGAATCGTTCGTCGCGGTGATGGCGCTGATCGCCGCCTGCGTGCTGACACCGGGTGTCTACTTCGCGATCAATGCACCGGCCGGTGCAATCGGTACGACGGCGGAGAGCGCGGCACAGGCGATTGCCCAGTGGGGATTCACCGTCACGCCGGAGACGTTGACGTCGCTCGCCTCGCAGGTGGGCGAGAGCTCGCTGCTCTCCCGGGTCGGCGGAGCGCCAAGCCTGGCGGTCGGGATGGCGCACATCTTCTCCAGCGCGTTAGGCGGTAGCGGGGCGATGGCGCTCTGGTATCACTTCGCGATCATGTTCGAGGCGCTGTTCATCCTGACGACGCTCGACGCCGGGACGCGGGTCGGGCGCTTCGTCCTCCAGGACATGGGCCGTCATCTCTGGGCGCCCTTCGGGCGGGTGTCGTGGTATCCGGCGGTGGTCACCGCCAGCGCGCTGTTCGTCGCGATGTGGGGATACTTCCTCTACCAGGGTGTGCTCGACCCGCTCGGCGGAATCAATTCGCTCTGGCCGCTGTTCGGGATCTCGAACCAGCTGCTCGGTGCAGTGGCGCTCTGTGTCGGGACGACGGTGATCATCAACAGCGGGCGGGCGCGCCATGCGTGGGTGACCATGCTGCCGCTTTCCTGGCTGGCCGTGGTGACGCTGACCGCGGGCTGGCAGAAGGTGCTGTCGCCCAATCCGACGTTAGGCTTCCTCGCCAAGGCATCGGCGCTGGCACATGGACTGGCGACCGGTGTGCTCCCGGCGGGTCGATCGGCGAGCGAGGTGCGACGGATGATCTTCAACGAGCGGCTCGACGCCGCGGTCGCGACGACGTTCATGCTGGCGATCATCGTCGTGATGGTGGCGTCGGCAATGAAGTGGGTCGCGGTGCTGCGCGGGCGGGTGCCCGCCCGCTCGACCGAAGTGCCGGCCGACTACGGCGCAGAAGTGCGCGTCGCCATGGCGGGGGACTGACGATGGCGGCCGTCCACCTAACGCTGGCGCGGTGTGTCGCCGTACTGCGCGCGATCATCGGCGTGCCGGATTACAGCGGCTATCTGGCGCACATGCGACGGAACCATCCGGGCGCGCCGCTTCTCTCGCCGGCCGAGCTGCTGGCGAGGCGGCAGCATGACCGCTTCGAGCGGCCGGGAGGGAAGTGCTGCTGAGTGGTCGGGTGCGTTAGGCGACGGCCCCCGCCCTCGGCTCCGCGCCGTCGCCACCCGGCGCGGAGCCTGCGGGTCGGTCAGGGTTGCGTCGGCGTGCCACTCGACGCGCTGGACGCCACCGTGCTCTTCGCCGGCATCCAGAACGCCGGATCGCTCATGCGGACGGACCGCGGGACGTAGCTCATCGTCGGGCTGAGGCGGAAGCGGTTCGTCTCTGCATTGGCTAATGCCTCGGTCGAGAACTTGTTCATCGTGGCCATCTCATCGGCCGTCATGCCCGCCCACGTCTTCTCGCCGTCGCTCGTCATCGCGTCGAATGCCGCGTACGACGTCAGTGAAGAGAAAATCAGGTACGTCGGTCCCGACATGCCGGCGATGATCTCGTAGACGCGGAAGGAGGAGTTCGGCGACGCGCGCTTGGTGGACGCGATGTACGACTTCGCGGCCGCGTCGAACTGCCCCTCGTGGCCAGGGCGCACGCGGAACATCGTGATCTCCCAGAAGCGCTGCTTGCCAAGATCGGGATATGCGCCGTAGCTGAGGTCCGTGCGCGCAGCGGCGAGCAGCGTCTTCACACTGGTGATCATTTCGGCGTCGGCCTTCGCGAGCCGTTCGAGCTCCTTGCTCAGCGACTTGTCCGCCGCGTTCTGCTTCATGCTCGCTTCGGCGGCGGCGTTCGACTGCTGCGGGATGACGAACCACGCTTCGTTCGAGCCGGTCATCGATGTCATCGCGAGGTAGAAGTCCGGTGACTTCGCGCGTTCGAAGGCGGCGGGCCACCCTGCTTCGACCTTCGCGTGATCAGCATCCCGTCCGAGCTTCACGTCTTCGCGGATGATCTGCACGTATTTCGGCTGCGCCGTCGGCAGCTCCTGCGCCTGGAGCGCGCTCGCTGCACAGAGAACTGCGGCGGCTACGAGTCGTGCGTGTGGCATGTTCATGATTGGCCCACCTCGGGGGGCTCGCTTCATTCGGCGCACCGTACGGGCCGCGTCGTCGATCGCGCTGCGCGGGGGGTGGCCCGGGTGGCGCCGGGCAGGGGCAGCGATGTCAAACCTACAGGCTCGGAGGGCGGTGTCAACATCGAGGGGACGCGCTGACTGGTGCGACAATCGGCGGAACGATCTGGCGGCGCTACTCCTTCGTCAGGAGGTAGCGCGCGCTGACCGAAGCGCGCATTGTTGATCAACCTGCGCG
>JANMBU010000034.1:0-6405 GCA_031360575.1 Gemmatimonadaceae bacterium | reverse complement strand
CCGGATTTCTGGATGTCGATCGCGGGATAGACACGTCGGTCGGCGATCTTCCGATCAAGTACGAGCTCCATGTTCCCCGTCCCCTTGAACTCTTCAAAGATCACTTCATCCATCCGCGATCCCGTCTCGATGAGTGCCGTTGCCACGATCGTCAGCGAGCCACCGCCGTCGATGTTGCGCGCCGCACCGAAGAAACGCTTTGGCTTGTGCATCGCCTGCGCGTCGACTCCGCCAGAGAGGATCTTTCCTGAGTGCGGCACGACCACATTGTGAGCGCGCGCAAGCCGAGTGATGGAATCGAGCAATATCACGACGTCATGACCATGCTCGACAAGCCGTTTGGCTTTTTCAATCACCATATCGGCGACTTGCACGTGACGGGTCGCCGGCTCGTCGAAGGTTGAACTGATCACCTCGGCGCGCGAGCCGACATTCGCGTGCATGTCGGTGACTTCTTCCGGGCGCTCGTCGATGAGAAGAATGATCAGCGTGACCTCAGGATGATTCTCGAGGATCGCATTCGCCATCTTCTGCATGAGAACCGTCTTCCCGGCACGCGGCGGCGCTACGATCAGGCCGCGCTGTCCTTTCCCGATCGGCGTCAGAAGGTCTACGATCCGCATGCTCAGATCGCCGTCCTTTGGTTCGAGACGGATTCTTTCGTCAGGATAAGTTGGACGAAGGTTGTCGAAGCTGCCGCGCTGCTTCGCCTTCTCCGGATCGTCACCGTTTATGGTGTTTACCTTCAGCAATGCGAGATACCGTTCCCATTCTTTTGGAGGACGAACCTGACCTGAAACAGTGTCTCCAGTTCGGAGATCGAATCGCTTGATCTGCGAAGGTGAGACATAGATGTCGTCAGGGCCGTACAGGTAGTTCCAGTCCTGACTGCGAAGAAACCCGTAGCCTTCGGGGAGAATCTCGAGTGCACCGTCGCCGGTGAGCGGTGTATCGGCGTCGAGCAGATTCTGCTCGATTCGGAAAATGAGATCCTGCTTGCCCATCCCCGAGATATTCCCAAGCCTCAGTCCATCTGCCAGATCCTGAAGCTCCAGGACCGACATCCGCTTCAGCTGGGCGATGTCCACGGTACTGAGCTCCTTATGCGGGAGCGCGGACTACGCGGGAGTGACACGGGTGACGCCGCGAAAGGCGGTCGGAGGGAGGATGAGCGCCGAGGCGCAGCCGCCTTCCGCGCTTGCCCGAAGCTACCAGCGCCCGAGGCGAGAAGCAAGATGCCGCGGCTCGAGCCAGCAGCGCCCTACCGAACCGATTGGTACAAGGCGCGGACCTAACGCTTGTCGTCGCCTTTCAGAATGCCACGTAGCGCATTGGATGGGCGCGAAGATCCGCGATCACCACGCCCAGTTCCTTTTCGGCGGCCGTCAGTTGTCGGACGATTGCGGCGTCGTTGAGTACCCGCCCTGCGGTGCCCCGCGAGTCGTCGAGCATCGCCCGAGCGATCGAGACCTCGTTGCGGAGCGACACCACAGTGCGCATCAACGTCGTATCGCGCTTGAAACGTCCCATGACGCTCTGGTCGGAAGTCAGCAACGCGCGAAGGCTATCCGCCTCGGAGAGTGCGTGCTGCGCACGCGCCATCGCTGAGGTGGTGCCGCCGTTCATCACTCGCGCGATCGTCCCGCGTCCGTGCAGTGCGCGATCGGCGAGGCGCGTTCCGCCGCTGAGCACGAGATCCACTTTGAGTGCGTCGTCGTTCAGGAGGGCGCCGGTCGTGCCCCGTACTGAGCGGAGTTGCGTGCGGAGATCCTTGACGTTCGCGATGATCGCGGGAAAATCACGCGACGCCAAGGCGATCCGCGACGCGACGCCCTCTGGATCGCCCTGCGGAAGCGAATACACGGTATCACCTTCGGCGATCAGGCTGGCCTTCGTCCCGGGATTGTCGAGCGAGACAACCGGCGCACCGATGAGCGTGCCCCCCGAGGTTATTTGCGCGACCGCATCGCTGCGCACGTACTTCACGTCGCGCTTGAGCAGGTCCATCACGACCAGCACGGTTCCGCTACTGTCGATCGATGGCGGAAGAAACTGAACCGCCACAACCTGCCCGACGGGTTGCCCTTCCAGCCAGACGGGAGTGCCCTTCATCACGCCACGCGCCTCGACCATCAACGAATACACCCTGATCGTGGAGCCGTGCAACGCGCCAACGCGCGCGAACGATAACACCGCAATCCCGCCGAGTACGACGGCGGCGAGCGCGATGACACCGGGAAGCAGGGAGCGCCAGTTCTGAGTACGAGGCATTTGTTAGAGGGCAGAGTCCGTCGTACAGGGTGGCAAGTCACGAGCCACGCAATAGCGGACGCGATGCAAGCGCGCGCGGCCGTCATCGACGACCGCGCGCGCTCAGCATGCTGTTTTTCCGACGTGCGCGAGGCGGGATTCGAACCCACGACCTTCGCCTCCGGAGGGCGACGCTCTATCCAGCTGAGCTACTCGCGCAAATGCGAACGGGCTCTGCGAGCCCGTATTCCTAGATGGTCGGGGCGACTGGATTTGAACCAGCGACCTCCTGCTCCCGAAGCAGGCGCGCTACCGGGCTACGCTACGCCCCGCCGACGCTCTTTGAACCGTGTGTTGCTGCAAGGCACGCAGTGCGCCCGGAGAGACTCGAACTCCCAACCTTCTGATCCGTAGTCAGATGCTCTATCCAATTGAGCTACGGGCGCCAGATACTGCGCAGGCAACGAACGACAACCTCAACATGAATGGCTGGCGAGTATCGTCCGAAGCAGGGGAAACGTAGTCCTCGCCGAGGAACCAGTCAACCCCGCGCGTCATGCGACGCCGGCGTAGGTGCGGCAGCGTCAATGGAACTCGTGACTTCTTGGTGCGTTTGCAAATCGCTGCCAGCACCGCCTTTCGCGAGCGCTGTTGCGTTCGTGTCATTTAGCGCGCCCGCGCCGTCATTCGCCTTCGATGGCCCGGAGTTTCGTAACGAGGCGCTGCCCCCTGCCGCGTCGGCTGTAGGCAGTGGGAGCGTCAGCGTGAATCTCGAGCCTCGGCCCAGCTGGCTCGACACCGCGACATCGCCACCGAGAAGCCGCGACATTTTGCGCGCGATTGCGAGTCCGAGTCCGGTCCCGCGCTGCATCGAGTCTCCGCGTCCGCTCGGTCGCACTTGCTCGAACTCCTCGAAGATCCGTTCGAGGTCGCTCTCAGCAATCCCGACGCCAGTGTCTTCGACGGCGATCGTCAAGCTTCCGCCCGTTATTTTTGCGACGATCGTTACCGCGCCACGTTCAGTGAACTTGATCGCATTCGCAATGAGGTTGAGCAGAATCTGCCGAAGATGGCGCGCGTCAGTTTCGATTTTTGGAAGCTCGCGCGGAATTACTACGTCGACGCGGAGACCCTTCGCATCGGCAGCCGGTTCGACGACCGTCGCGACGCTGTCGAGAACATTTCCAAGGTCGACCGCCTCGAGCTCCACATCCATTCTGCCGACTTCAATCTTCGAGAGATCGAGCACGTCGTTGACCAAGCCGAGCAGATGATCAGCAGCGGCCTGTACGCGTTTGTGCGAAGCGCGCAGGGGTTGCGGGACCTCACCGTACATTCCGTCCAACGCGAGCGCATTGTAGCCGACGATGGCGTTGAGCGGCGTGCGAAGCTCGTGACTTACGTTTGCAAGGAATCGCGACTTTGCGCGATTGGCTTCCGCGATCTGCTGCGCGCGCTCTTCGAGTCTCATGTTGGCATCGAGGAGGTCTCGTGAGAGCAGTTCGAGATCCCGGGAGTAGGCGGCAAATCGGCGCGACCGAAACTCTTCACGCAGCGCGAGAAACCCGAGCAGGACAACGACGATCGCGCCGGTCGTCCAGTTCAGCGCGCGTGCCATGAATGGTTGCATGCTCTCGACCGCCACCTCGAGCGTCCACCCATGACCGCCGGGCAACGCCAACTCGCGGTGCACCTTGCGCGCGATACGCGCGGGTTGGGTCGGCGATGTGGCGATCACGTCGTTGCGCTCGTCGAGCACGCGCCACGAGAAGCGGCCGCGCAACTGCCCGGCAAGCGCGCGAGTGAAGAGCCGTTCATATGCGAACGCGCCGGCGACGTATCCCGTTAGGCGGTCGCCATCCATGATCGGTACGTACAGCAAGGTACCCGGCCGCCCGTCGCCCAGCGTCAGCGGAGCGGTTGCCGCAACCGCGTGCTCCGCAGCAGCTTTTCGCATCGCTGGCGCCCGCAGCGGGAAGGCGCGATGCGCCACCCGACCGCCAGGTAGCACCGTTTCGCCGTGAGCGATTCTCACCGCGCCTCTCGAATCCAGCAGGTAGATGGTGGCGATATCCGGCATGTCACGCCGAATTTCACTCGCGAGCACGTTGAATCGCTCGATCTCGTCGCGAGCCCCGTGGGCCGAGGCCGTAAGTGCAGCGAGTGTCGTGAGCAACTGTGCGCGTTGCCACACGGTGCCCTCAATGAGCGCGTCAGCCTGGACGGCCTGCGCCATTACCTCCCGCTCATAGTCTCGCTGCAGCAGGGCGTCGATACGATGCAGCAGCGCGATCGCACTGAGCACGATGAGCGCGAGCAGGAGGCGCCACCTGATCGGGCCAGCAAGGCCGCGCCTCAGCTCTTCGGGAAGCGGCGAGCTCCTCCCGATCATCCGCAAGCCTCACGGTCTGCCATCGGCTCGCGCCGGCGCGTTGACATAGCTGCGACAATGGCAAGCAGCGCGCCGCCCAGTGCGCTCCGCCCAAAAAAAACTGCCCCGTGGCTGCGAGCCACGGGGCAGTGCGCGGTACAAGACTCGAACTTGTGACCTCCACGATGTCAACGTGGCGCTCTAACCAACTGAGCTAACCGCGCAAACCAACGCCTCGGCGTATGGAACTTGACCCTTGCCCGGCGCGTTCTCTGCGGCAGGCCGCACCCGCTCGGGAAAGCGGCACAGAACGTTGCCGCAATCTGACGTGCAGAGCGGGAAACGGGACTCGAACCCGCGACCCCAACCTTGGCAAGGTTGTGCTCTACCAACTGAGCTATTCCCGCGTAGGCCCGATTCCGTCGCTCCAGTCATCGGCGCCCACTGCCGATACTCGAACTCCGGGAGGACCGGCCGACGACAAATGGCATCGTCGGGAGGTGGAGGCGAGGGGAATCGAACCCCTGACCTCTTGAATGCCATTCAAGCGCTCTCCCAACTGAGCTACGCCCCCTCGGCCGAGCGGATACAACTGTTCCGCCAGGAAACGCGAAGTGTAGTCGCGGGTATGAATGAAGTCAAGAAAAGAAGGCTGGCGCAAAACGGTTCGGCCAGTATTTTGCAGCGCTCGCGAATCCGAACGGACGTAGCGTTTCAAAACATCTGAAAATCTGCGAATCCAATCGGGTTGCAGCACCGATAACGCACCAACGGCGTAACCACGCCGCTCCCATACATCAATTCACGCGCAGCACTGTTGAGGGCCAAACAATGACCGAAGTGAAGCGGCGCCGCCGGTCCGCACCGGCAGGCATCGCCCCAAACGAGCCCGAGCGTGATATCCTCGACCAGTATTTATACGAGGTCAGCACGTATCCGCTCCTGAAGGGAATGGAGGAGATTGAGTTGGCGAAAAAGATTCGCGCCGGCGATCCCGATGCACTCCAGGAATTGGTGAAGCGAAACCTGCGCTTCGTCATTTCTGTCGCTAAGAAATACCAGAACCGCGGCTTGCCGCTCATCGACCTGATCGGTGAAGGGAATGTCGGATTGCTGACGGCCGCCCGGAAATTTGATCCGGACCAAGGCGTAAAGTTCATCTCGTACGCAGTGTGGTGGATCCGCCAAGCGATCCTCTCGGCGCTCGCGCGCCAAGGTCGCACGGTTCGCGTTCCCTTGAATCGCACAGCGGACCTTTCGAGAATCATCAAAGCGAGCGAAATCCTCCGGCAGAAGCTCAATCGTGAGCCGACACCGGAGGAGTTGTCGCAGTTGACCGGGCTGTCCACCGAGGTTGTCCAGTCTCTCGCGGCGCTCAACACCAGCGACGTAAGACTCGACGCGCCGATGGATCCCGATGGCGATCGTTCGTTGATCGAGCGATTCGTTGCTGACGAGATGCCGGATACAGAAGAGGAAGCGATGAATCGCTTCCTTACCGATGAAATCGAGCAGGCGCTTGGAACGCTTCCGCCTCGAGACGCGAAGGTTCTCAGGCTCTATTTTGGGCTTGAGGGTGGGCGTGAGCACACGCTGGAGGAAATTGGTTCGATGCTTGGCGTGACGCGCGAGCGCGTCCGCCAGCTTCGCGATCGCGCGCTGAAGCGTCTCCGTGAGGGAGATGTCGGGCGCGCGCTGGGCAGCTTCGCAGCCTGAGCGAGTCGCCGAGAACGAGGGGCCGCGTCCCAGCGGGGAGCGGCCCCGCGGTTTTTGTTGGCCGTTAT
>JANMBU010000031.1:0-15280 GCA_031360575.1 Gemmatimonadaceae bacterium | reverse complement strand
CCGGCCGTAAAAGAGACTGTCTATGCCTTGGTCGTGCTCGTTAAAACGCGGAACTCGAGTCGGGTGCCGTCGGCGTGCACGTCTACCTCGATCTCGTCCCCCTTCTGAAATTCGCCGAGCAGGATCTTCTCGGAAAGGGGGTCCTCGATGTGCCGCTGGATCGCCCGCTTCAGCGGCCGCGCCCCGTACTGCTCGTCGTGCCCCTGCTTGGTGAGAAACAGCGCCGCGGCCTCCGTCAGGCGGATCGTCAACTCTTCTTCCGCCAAACGGCGCCGGACATCCTTCAACATGATGTTCACGATCTGAGAGATGTGTTGCTCCGACAGCGGATGGAACACGATCGTGTCGTCCAACCGGTTCAGGAACTCCGGATTGAAGACGTGGGTCAGCTCCTCCTTCACCTTTTCCGCCATCCGATCCCAATTCTGCACATCGGCGGAGGCGGAGAACCCGAGTGAGCGTCCCTTCACCAGGTCGCGCGCGCCCACGTTCGACGTCATGATCACGACGGTATTCTTGAAGTCGATCACGCGGCCATAGTTGTCGGTCAGGTGACCTTCATCGAGGACCTGCAGCAGGATGTTGAACACGTCCGGGTGCGCCTTCTCGATTTCATCGAGCAGGATCACACTGTACGGCTTCCGTCGCACCGCTTTCGTGAGCGTCCCACTGTCCTCGTATCCGACGTATCCCGGAGGCGCGCCGATCAGGCGCGACACGGAGAACTTCTCCATGTATTCGCTCATGTCGACGCGAATCAGCGCCGACGAGTCGGCAAAGAGGAACCGCGCCAACGCGCGCGCCAGCTCCGTTTTACCAACACCGGTCGGACCGCAGAAGATGAACGAACCGATCGGACGATTCGGATCCTTCAGCCCGGCGCGTCCGCGGCGAATCGACCGTGACAGCGCCTTGATCGCTTCGTCCTGACCGATCACTGATTCGTGCAACTCGTCTTCCATCCGCAGCAACCGGGTCGTCTCGGCTTCCTGCAGACGCGTGACCGGAATTCCCGTCCAGCGGCTCACGATAAAGGAGATCTCCTCCTCGCCGAGCACCGGGCGATGTGACTGGCGCCGCTTCTCCCACTCTTCCTGTTTCTTCCGGATTTCACCCTGGATCTCGCGCTCATTATCACGAAGCGACGCAGCCTTTTCAAAATTCTGGTCGCGAACCGCAGCTTCCTTGTCGAGCGTGACTTTCTCGAGTTGCCCTTTCAGCTCGGCCACTTCCGGCGGCGGCGCCTGCGCAGCGAGCCGCGCTCGTGCGCCGGCTTCGTCGATCACGTCGATCGCCTTGTCTGGCAGGAAGCGGTCGGTGATGTAACGCTCCGACAGCTTCGACGCCGCAACGAGCGTGGTATCCGGAATCGTGACCTTGTGATGGTCTTCGTACTTCTTCCGGAGACCCTTCAGGATCTCGACGGTCTCGTCGATCGACGGCGGATCGACGATCACCGTCTGGAAGCGACGCTCGAGCGCGCCGTCCTTCTCGATGTACTTGCGATATTCGTTGAGCGTCGACGCACCGACGCACTGCAGCTCGCCGCGCGCGAGCGCTGGCTTGAGCATGTTGCTCGCGTCGATCGCGCCTTCGGCAGCCCCTGCGCCGACGAGCGTGTGCAGCTCATCGATGAACAGGATGACGTTCTTGTTCTGCGCGATCTCGTTCATGACCGCCTTGAGCCGCTCTTCGAATTGCCCGCGATACTTGGTGCCCGCGATGACTGCGGCCATGTCGAGCGAGAGCACGCGGTTGTCGCGAAGCGACTCCGGGCACTCGCCATTCGCGATGAGCTGCGCCAGCCCTTCGACGATCGCCGTCTTGCCGACGCCGGGCTCGCCGATGAGCACCGGGTTGTTCTTCTTCCGGCGCGTCAGCACCTCCATCACGCGCTGGATCTCCTTCGCCCGCCCGATCGTCGGATCGAGCTGGCCTTCAGCGGCGAGCTGCGTGAGATCGCGGCAGAAGTGATCGAGCGCCGGTGTCTTCGACTTCTTCTCGCCCTTCGGAGCGGGAGCCGGTGCAGGCCCGCCGCTCTGCGGCGAAGCAGACGCAGTCGCGCTTCCGGACTGCGGCATCTCGGTGCCGAGCAGGCGCAGCGTCTCAGCGCGGGCCGCGTCGAGATTGACGCCCGCGTCGGTCAACACCTGCGCAGCGATGCCCTTCTCCTCACGGAGAAGACCGAGCAGCAAGTGTTCGGTGCCGACGTAGCTGTGATTCAGTTCCCGCGCCTCGCTCATCGCGAGTTCGAGCACCTTCTTGGCGCGCGATGTGTACGGGAGATCGGGACCGGCCGCTTGCGCGGCTTTCCCCTTCTTGACCGTCTCCTCGATCTTCTGCTGGATGTCGTCGAGGTCGACGCTGAGATTCTGGAGCACGGCCGCCGCAACGCCCTCACCCTCGCGGATGAGACCGAGCAGGATATGCTCCGTGCCGACGTACTCGTGATGGAGGCGCGCTGCTTCTTCGCGCGCCATCGCGAGTACTTTACGAACCCGCTCGGTGAAGTTGTATCCGTTCATGGTCGCCTCACGCGCGGATGACCAGTGTCACCCGTTGGAACTCGCCTCGCTCGCCAGCGCATCACGCACATATCGGGCACGGGCTTGAGCCGCTTCGCTTTCGTTGAGCATGCGGCCTTCGACGTACGACAGGTGCGCGGGCTGAGAAAAAACCAGGAGCTTGTTGAGAGTGTATACACTCAGGCTGGTAATCAGTTTCAGACCAACAGCCAGGCGTACGCCGCTCAGATAGTTCATCGCCTCGTCGAACGTGAGGCTGCGTGCGAAGCGAAGCGTCCCATACGCGCGCCAGAGCTTGTCTTCGATAATATAGCCCGCGTCGCGCTGAAGCACCCGCCGCGCTTCCTCTTCCTTCTCGATGACCCGTCGAACGACGTGCACGAGTTGATCGATCAACTCGTCTTCCGATCGCCCTAACGTTGTCTGATTCGAGATCTGGAAGAAGTTTCCAACTACCTCCGAACCTTCGCCGTACAGACCGCGATACGTCAGTCCCATCTGCTGCAAACCCGTGAGCACCCGCTGAATCTCTTTCGTCAGCACGAGCCCCGGTAGATGGATCAACACCGAAGCACGCATTCCAGTGCCCGTATTCGTCGGGCAGGCGGTCAGGTACCCGAATTCCGGATGATACGCGTACGGCACCCGGCTTCCCAGCTCCCGGTCGAGCACCGCAGCTCGCTCGTATGCCTCCGACAGCGCAAACCCCGAACGAATCGACTGCAGGCGCAAATGATCCTCTTCATTGATCATGACGCCCAACCCGTCTCCAAGAAACACAGCGGACCCGACCTTGACCGGATGATTCGCGTCGAGCCCCGCCAGCTCCTTGCTCACCAAGTGCCGCTCGTGGAGGAGCATTCGGTCCTGCGCCTGTATCTCGTCCAGACGAAAGAGGAACGCCCCGGCCAGCGAGGCAGACACTGCCGCCGCCTCACGGACCTGCGCGAGCACGCGTAGCCGCTCCCCCTCGCGCGCCCGCGACGTGAACGCGAACCCGTCGACATTTCGCGCCAGGCGGATACGTGTCGAGAGCACGATATCCGAATTCGACCCCGACGCATCGAGCCAGCTCACCCCGCCATCGGGAAGCAGCGACAAGTCGATCGTCATCCGTCGAGCACGCGAATCTTGTCGCGCAACTCCGCCGCCAACTCGAACTGCTCGGTCTCCACGGCACGGCGCAGGCGCTCGCGAAGTTCTCCGCGGATGGAGTCCTGCTCACGACGCTCGGGCTCTGGTGCATCGTATCCGCGTCCGACGTGCCGCGAGTGGCCATGCACGCGACGCAGCAGCTCGCGGAGGCTTCCCTCGAACGTCGTATAGCATCGCGGACAGCCGAGGCGGCCGGACGAACGAAAATCCTTCATCGACGCGCCGCAGAATGTGCAGCGCCCGCTCTCCGCTGCCGGAACACTCGTCTGCTGCTGGGCATCGGCGAGAAACTGTCCGAGCGGATGCTGGGGCAGCCCCCCACTCGTCTCCACGCCCTTCTCCGCTGCGCATTTCTCGCAGAGATCGAGCTTGGTGACGGCGTTTTCGACGATTTGAGTGAGATGCACCACCGCATCCCGCTCCTTGCAGCTATCGCAGATCATCCTGCAACGACCTCCGTTAGATCGGCTGCTCCCAGCCGTCCATCTTCCAGCGCGAGCACACGATTCGCTCGGCCCGCCAGCGACCGGTTGTGTGTCACTACCACGATTCCTACCGAAGCATCTCGAGCGAGCGTGGCGAACAGGTCGTGCAGCCGCTCGCTGTTGAAGTGATCCAGGTTTCCTGACGGCTCATCGGCGAGCAAGACCGCTGGCGCGACGACCAGTGCTCGGGCAACGGCTGTACGCTGCTGCTCCCCCCCTGACAACTCGGACGGCCGGTGGTGCATTCGTCCGCCAAGCCCTACGCGTTCGAGCTGCTCGGCCGCCCGCTGCGACGCCGAGGCATCGTCGATGCCTCCGATGCGCAGCGGCATCATCACGTTCTCGAGCGCGGAAAACTCGCGCAACAGGTGATGAAATTGAAACACGAATCCGACCTTCCTGTTCCGTAATTCGGCGAGTGCGTCGTCAGCAAGCTTGTCGACGCGCTGCCCACCGATGCTCACCGAACCTCGATCAGGCATGTCGAGCGCACCGAGGATGTGCAACAGCGTGCTCTTTCCGGCACCGCTCGCTCCGACGATGGCGACCATCTCGCCGCGCACCACCGTCAGGTTCGCTCCGTCGAGCACCGGAACTATTCCTCCGTCGCCTCCGCGGTAAGTCTTCGCCAGATCCGTCGCCTCGAGCACCATCATTCGTGACGGATCGCTTCCACCGGAAACAGACGCGACGCCTGCCGCGCTGGATACCAGGTGGCGAGAACTGGGATCGACAAACTCATCAGAATGATGAGCGCGACGTCGCCGACCTGCAGCGACACCGGGAGATGATCGATGAAATATACGCTTTGATCGAGCTTGATGAGTTCGAAGCGCGCTTGTACCATCGCCAAGCCGACGCCGAGAATCAGCCCAAGACTGGTCCCGACAATTCCGATGACCATTCCCTGCACCAGGAAGATTCGTCGAATCGCACTCGATCGCAGCCCCATCGCGCGGAGAATCCCGATCTCGCGCGTCTTGTCGGCGACGACCATCGTCAACGTGCTCACGATGTTGAAGGCGGCGACCATCATGATCAACAGCAGGATCACGCTCATTCCAAGTTTTTCGAGCTTGAGGGCCTGAAAGAGATTCTGGTTCTGCGCCTGCCAATCCAGCGTCCGATACGGAAAGCCGAGCGAATCGGAGAGTGCGCTGGCCACGTCGGTCGCTTTCCATCGATCGAGCGTGCGCACCTCGATACCCGTGACCGACTGCCCGATGCCGGCGACCTCGCGCGCAACGTCGATCGGGACGAAGACAAAGCTGTTGTCGTACTCGTACATGCCGGTCTCGAACAATCCGGTCACCTCGAGTTGGGTCACGTGCGGCACTGGCGTGCCGGTCACCGGATTCAGCTTCGACCCCGCAGCGGACAACAGCGTCACGTGATCGCCGGGAAACGCGTTCATTCGCTCGGCGAGTAGCTTGCCGAGGACGGCACCGCGGATCTCCCCTGTCGCCGACTGGAATTTGAAGTTGTTGCCGCGCAAGGCATGCTGGCGGATCGATGTGACATCGACCGCACCCGGCCCCTCCGGTTCAATCCCCTCGATCTGCACTCCTTCGGCGTAGTCGTGGCCGGCGCTCATCACGGCCTGTGTCAGGACGAACGGCGCGGCGGCCACGACGCCGGGTTGCGCCTGCACCTTGCGCAGGGCGGATTGCCAATTGTCCATCCGCATGTCGTCGCCAAACGTCAGGACGCGAACATCCGGGCTGGCGACGAGGATTTTTTCGCGCAGGTCGTTCTGTAATCCGTTCATCACCGCAATGATCACCACGAGCGCGCTGACGCCGACGGTGATCCCTCCGATCGCGATCACGCTGATCAGCGAGAGCAGGCGCGACCCGCGCCTGCTACGCAGGTAGCGCCATGCGATCGACCACTCGAGGCGGATCACGGTTGCCTCATTCCGGCCGCAGCGTTGGAAATAGTATCACATCGCGAATATTTGCCGTCCCCGTCAGGTACATCACCAGGCGGTCGATCCCGATCCCGACGCCTCCGGTCGGCGGCATTCCGTACTCCATCGCGCGCAGGTAATCCTCGTCGACGCCGCTCGCCTCCTCGTCGCCGGCAGCGCGCAGTCGCGCTTGTGCCTCGAACCGGGCGCGCTGGTCGATCGGGTCATTGAGCTCGCTGAACGCGTTTGCCAGCTCCTTGCCATTGGCGAACAGCTCGAACCGCTCGGTCAGCGCCGGATTGCCGCGCTTCGGCTTGGCCAGCGGCGACAGCTCCATCGGATAATCGATGACGAACGTCGGCACGACGATCTTCGCCTCGACATGCACACCAAACAGCTCGTCGAGCAGTTTCGGACGGCTCATTGCGTCGACGCGCTCGATGCCGGCGCGTTGCGCGGCGTCGGCCAGCGCGCCGTCGGTCATCGACATCGCATCCCCGCCGATCGCCGAATTCAGCGACTCGGTCCACGAGATCCGCGCGAACGGCGGCTCGAACATGGGGACGTTAGGTGCCAGCTCCGGAGTCGCTCGCACGGCGTCGGCCGCCCGCACGAGCAGCTGCTCGACTCGCGACATCATCACCGTATAGTCCGCATATGCCTCGTAGAACTCGAGCATCGTGAACTCGGGATTGTGCGTGCGATCGATCCCTTCATTTCGAAAGTCGTGGCCAATCTCGTAGACGCGTTCCAACCCGCCGACAATCAGCCGCTTCAAGTACAGTTCATCGGCGATCCGCAGGTACAGCTGCAGGTCGAGCGCGTTATGGGTCGTCGTGAACGGCTTCGCCGCCGCCCCGCCGTAGAGCGGCTGCAGCGACGGCGTCTCCACTTCGAGGTAGCCCAGTCCGTCGAGGTAGCCACGGATCGCCGAGACCAGCCGCGTCCGGGCGATGAACAGCGCCCGGGCTTCGGGATGAACCGCCAGGTCGGCGTAGCGCTGGCGCGACCGCTGCTCCGAGTCGGTCAGCGCGGCGTGGCGAACGGTCTCACCATTGATTACTTCCTCCTTGCCTAACGGCAGCGCGCGCAGTGACTTGGCGAGCAGGCTCACCGCGTCGGCCTTTACTGTCGTCTCACCAGTGCGCGTCCGGAAGACGGGCCCCCGCACGCCGACGAGATCGCCGATGTCCAGCTGCTCGAGCAGCGCGAACGTTGCGTCACCGAGACGGTCGCGGCGGAAGTACAGCTGGACACGGCCGGACAGATCGGCGAGGTGCGCGAACACCGTCTTCCCGTGCCCCCGCCACGCGACCAGTCGGCCGGCAACGCTGACCACGGTGCCCTCCTCACTCCCCACCGGCGCGAGTGACAGCACGTCGGACGCGGTATGCGTCCGCTCGAACGAATAGGCGAACGGCGGCACGCCTAACGCTTCGATCGCCGCCAGTTTTTCACGCCGCGCGCGCTGAACGAAATTCAGGTCGTCGCTCACGCTGCGCTACCGTCCGTGCCGCGTGTCAGCCACGCCTCGATGAACGGATCGATCGCCCCGTCCATCACCTTCTGGACGTCCGGAATCTTCAGCTCTGTGCGGTGATCGTTCACCATGGTATATGGCTGGAACACGTAACTGCGGATCTGGCTCCCGAAGCTGACATCCGATTTCGTCGAATCGAGTTCCGCCTTCTTTTCCAGCTGCTTTTGCAGTTCGATGTTGTACAGGCGGTTTTTCAGCATCTTCATCGCCGTCGCCTTGTTCTTGTGTTGCGACCGCTCCGCCTGCGACGCCGCCACGACTCCGGTCGGCATGTGGGTGATGCGGACCGCCGAACTCGTCTTGTTCACGTGCTGGCCGCCGGCTCCGGATGCCCGGTACACATCAATGCGAAGGTCCTCGTCGCGTATCTCGATGTTGATCGTGTCGTCGACGACCGGATAGACGAATACCGAGGCGAAGCTCGTGTGGCGGCGGGCCTGCGCGTCGAACGGAGAAATGCGAACGAGGCGATGCACCCCCGATTCCGCCTTCAGGAACCCGAACGCGTACATGCCTTGGATCTCGAGCACGGCGCCCTTGATCCCCGCTTCTTCTCCCTCACTGACATCGAGAACTTCCAGTCCGTATCCCTTTCGCTGCGCCCATCGCTCGTACATGCGCATCAGCATCTGCGCCCAGTCCTGTGCCTCGGTGCCTCCGGCACCCGCGCTGATCTCGATCTGCGCGTCACGGAAGTCATCAGGATGCTGCAGTAAAGTGCGCAGCCGGAACGTCTCGAGCTCCTCGCTGATCGCCTCGACGTCGCGGTCCACCTCGCCCGACATCTCGTCGTCAGCCTCCATCTGGAGGAGCTGATCCAACTCCCCTGCTCCAGTGACCTTGGATTGGAGCGCGTCGTACGGCTCGACCCAATTGCGCAGCGCCTTCACCTCCTGCACCACCCCTTGCGCGCGCTGCTGGTCGTTCCAGAAATCACCTTCTCCCATCTTCGCTTCGAGGCGCGTCAGTTCCGCCCGTTTGGCATCGACGTCAAAGATACCTCCCCAGCTCGGCGAGGCGCCCGCTGTAGTGTCGCAGTCGCTTTTCTCGCTCGCTCTCGGCCATTGCGCCAACCTCCTAAGCAGCGGGCCGCCCGACGCAGCAGGGCGGCCCGAGATGACAAATGTCTCGCCGGAATAAGTATACGCCTGGTGGACCTCAGCCTCTACCCTCGATCCTCACGCCGGTGGGAAGATCTTCTTCCCGCCGGCGAGCACGTCGTTCAACGCGTCCTGGAAATGCGTCGTCCCGTCCGCGAACTCCCGACCGACCTGGTCGACATATTCCTCGTAACTCTTCTTGATCTCTTCCTTGAAGAGTTGCGCGAGCGTGTTGTTCCGCACCCCCTCGTCGCGCTTTTGTGGATGATACGCGACGATGTCGGAAACCAGTGCGCGAGCCAATCGCTTTGCCTTTGCGTTGGGGTCGTTCGCCAGGAAGGGATTGATCGGAGCCCGAGCTGGTGGAGCACCACCTGACGGCGCGGGCGCGGCGGGGCGAGGTGCCAGTGGCGCGCCCGTCCCTGTAGGCCGAGGCGCAGCGATCGGATTAGGCGCACCCCCAAACGAGGGTGGCCGCTGCGCTGGCACCGCGGCGGGTGGTTGTGCCGCCGGGGGGCGTGGCGATGACGGGGCTGCACCCGCGGCAGCGCCGAACGCCGGCGGCCGCGGTGGCACTGCAGGCGCCGCTGGTTGGCCGATAGGTGGCGTCAATGGTCGCACCATCGGCCGCATGGGCTGCGGCGGCGGCGGTGCCGGCACTGCCGCCGCCGGGCGGGCGCCTGGCGGTGGTGGGATAGGCGGAAGGCCTGGCAACGTCTGCGGGCGAGGCGGTGCGGGAGGCCGCGCACCGCTTGGCGTTAGGCGCGGCGGTGGTGGTGCAGAAATCGGAGCCGGCCGCGGGGGCTGAGGTACCGCTGGAGCCTGTGGTGGCGCCGCCAACGGAGGACGTGAAGAAGGCGCGGGCGCGATCGATCCACCCGCGGCCGGTGGGCGTTGCCCCGGCATCGACGTCGCGCTCGACGCGCCGAACTGCGCGAGGCCGCCTGCAGTTGGGGCGGGCCGCGGAGCCGGCGAGAAGTTCCCTGGCACGGCAGCCGCGCTGAGTGCAGGCGCGACGCCCTGCGACGCATTCTCGGACGCCACCGTGATGACGCCGCCGCACACCGAGCAGCGCGCTCGAACCCCGCCGGCGGGGATCTTGGCCGGATCCACTCGAAACACAGACCGGCACTCAGGACACGCGACGTTCATTTCTCCTCCACGGCGCCCGCAACATTCCGGCGCGCGCCACCGCTGTCGTCGTCAGGCGCGTCGTGTCGCCGGTCGATCGTGTACACCGATCCGGGCAACGTCTTCGCGTAGCTCTTCATTTCTGTTGCGAGTTCGCTCACCTGCGCAGCGTGCGTGAAATGACGCCGCTCGTTCGTAACCACTCCGATGGACACAGTCATCAGTGGGACGCGATGCAGTTGCCCGCGCCGATCCTTCCCGAAGTAATAACCCGCGCGCCGGTCCTGCTCCGAATATTGAAACGGTGCCAGTGCGTCGAAGACCTCAATGATCTCACCGCACACTTCCGCGATCAGCGGCAGCGGGATGATGAAGATAAAATCATCGCCGCCGATGTGGCCGACAAAGCCACGCTCGCCGGCCACACCCTTCACGACGTCGTGCAGGATCTTCGCGAGGATTCGAATAACGCGATCGCCGTCGTAGTAACTGTACCGGTCGTTGAATTCCGTGAAGTGATCCAGATCGGCGTAACAGACGGCAAACTTTTCGCCGCGCGTCATTCGCCGCCCGATCTCCGACTCGATCTCCATCGTACCCGGCAACCGCGTCGACGGATGGACGCGGACGTCCCGATCCGATCGGCGGAGGAGCACCCCTAGTCGCTGGTCGACCTCAGCCCCGCTGTTGTCATCACGCAGGACCTCATCCGCATCGGCGTCGAAGGCCCGCCCGAGCGACTCGTCGCCATCGATCCAGAGCACGGCCGGGACGACACCAGTATACGAATCCGCTTTCAGCCGGCGGCACGCGTGATCACAGACGTCCAGCTGGCGACGGCCGTCGAAGATGACCAGCCGTGGCCGCCCGCGGAGTGCGAGCGACATCAGCGCGTCTTCGCTGGCTACGCGAACCACCGAAAGCGACTGTCGCTCCAACCACGAGTCGAGCGCGGCTGGAGTCGGTTCGTCGGCGGGGGAGAAGAGGACGGCGGTCGGCGTGGCCAGGCGGGGTTACGGCGCACTGAAGGTCGGGTCCGGCAAGATACGATTCGAGCGGAGCGAAGTCAAACGCGCATCGTAGCGTAACTTGCGCGATTCGACCGTGATGTTTGCGATCAGAAAAACCAGAACGCGACCGCGATCATCGCGTACGCGATCAGAAGGAAAGCGCCCTCGAGCCAATTCGATTCTGCATCACGAATCACCGCGGAAGCAACGCCGACGGCAAGCGCGAGGCTGGCTAGCTCGAGGGTATGAAACGCAAGGTCCATCGGCTGCCCGAAGATCACCCCGGCGAAAACGAGCAACGGTGCGATCAGGAGCGCGACCTGTATGCTTGAGCCGAGTGCGATGCTCACCGACAGATCCATTCGGTTCTTCAGCGCCATCATCACCGCCGAACTGTGCTCGGCCGCATTGCCGATGATCGGCACGAGGATCAAGCCGACGAACGTCTCCGACAACCCCAGTCGCGCCACTGCGTCGACTGTACTCCCCACGAGCAACTCCGATAACCAGCCCAGCGCCGCAGCTGTTCCGGCCAGTACGAGAATCGACTTGCGAAGGGACCAGTGCGGAGTCTCCTCGCCCGCCGCAACGTCGCCTCCCTCCCCGAGCACCGCTCGATGCGACCCCATCGAGTAGACGAGTGACAACACATATCCGACGATCAAAAGACCCGCGATCCACGAGGACATCTGGACGGCGACATTGCGAGCCGGCTCCGGGTGGAGCCACCGGAAAATAGACGGAATCGCGAGCCCCGTGACTGCGATGGTTAACAGCGAAACGCTCATGCCGGCGAAGTGTGCGCTGAATTTCTGCTCGCGGTGCTTCAACCCGCCGGCGAGCTGCGCGGCACCGAGCACGAGCAGCAGATTGCCGAGGATCGATCCGGTGATCGACGCCTTTACCAAGTCGATCAGCCCGGCGCGCAGCGCCAGGCCCGCGATGATCAACTCGGCGAGGTTGCCTAACGTCGCGTTGAGCAGGCCCCCGATCGCCGGCCCGGTGTGGCCGGCGAGCTCCTCAGTCGCTGATCCGAGTACTCCGGAAAGCGGGATGATCGCCAGCGCTGACAGCGTGAACACGACGAGCGGCGACGCGTGCATGTGGTCTGCTGCTACCGCGATCGGTGCCAGCAGCAGGAACCAGTAGAGGATCTTCATCGCGAACCCGCGACCGTCGGCGAATGATGTACCAGTCGGCTCATCGTCGCGAAGGAAACCGTGGCTCCCAATCCGACGTTCGACGATCTGTTCTCGTCGGACTGTCCCAGCTGAAGCCGGAGCGATATGTATGCGTCCACCGTGCTGAGGACGTGATTTGCGATCACGGCGCCGATGTCCTGTGCCGCATGGCGAAAGCCATCATTGCTCGACCGAACGCTCCGCCGGTAGACGTCCTGGTGAAGCGGCGATGAGCGCCATGACCACTGAAACTCTGGTCGCACGGCATTCTGGTTATAGAATCGCAGGGCCGCGTCATACGCGGGTGAACCAATCGGCGGCGGTGTTCGCGGATCCGCCCAGAATGTGGTGCGTGCGATGCTCCACATTTTGCCGTTGAACGTTGTGGTGTCCGTTTCCGGAGCGAAGCCGCCGGTCGGGTCGCTGTTGTAAACGCCGCTGGCGATCCAGTGCTCCATCCGCTCGTAGTACTCGAAGTTTCCCCGCGGTTTCGGACCGGCAAACCCGGCACGCGAGACGCGGACGGCGAGGTCGCGGTAGGCGTTTCTCGCATCGATGCCCGCGCGACGGTCGGCCAGATACCGAATCCAGAGAAACCCTTCGACCGCCATGTAGCCCACGAATCGATCCTGGCCGAGTCGTGCCTGACCAGCGCCAGGGAGCCCCGCCGACGCGAGCGGTGCCCACCAGTCGTGACGCGCGATTCGCTCGCTGGGGCCGGGCCTGCAGACTGACGATTGCTGACAGAGCAGCGGCGCCGACAGGCGCAACCGCCCCGTGTCATCCCGGCTCCGGCTCAGCACGCCCGAGGGAACGTACCGTGGTCCGGGCGGGAGTGCTTCGCCTAACGTTCCGTCGGACACGCCCGCTTGCGCTCCCACGGGCGCAGACGCCACGCAGGCGATGATCAGCGCCCGCTTTGCTGACGATGCGAGCCGCATCAGAACAGGTACCGCAAGGAGATGTACGTTGGCGGCTTGTCCGCATCTGCAGAAAGACCGCGGACTACCCGCCCGATGTCGATCACAAGCGTTCCACTGGTCACGCCGAAGCCGAGCGACGGTCCGTCTCCCTCGCCGTCTCCTCGATCGAACAGATAGCCCGTCCGAAAGAACGCGAGTTCGCGGTACCCGACGCTGAGGCCAAACCGAGGCGACGGCGCGTTGAAGTGCAGGTCGCTCAGCACGTCTGCGAGGACGCGAATCTTGACTTCGGGGGGCACACCATCAACGTTAGGCACGTCTACGCTCACTCCGGCCTGCGTCCTCGTCGGGAGCGGATCAGATTGGTCGCGGTCGTTTACCTGCAGACGCGGACCGACGTTTCGAACGGCCATTCCGAGCGTCACCGGCAAAATGCCAGTCAGGCGCGCCTGCACGCCCGCATCGAGTGCGCTCGACGATGCAGACACAGTTGGAACGCCGGAGCAACCCCCGCTGCAGTCGAGCCGGAGCTGAACGATCTTGTAGCTGATGCCCGCGGCAAACCGCTTGGCAATCGGGGTCGCATAGGTTGCGACGTACACCAGGTTCTGCGGGATGAGGATCCCGCGCGAGCCAACTGTGTCCGTAATCTCCTGCCGACCGTAGTTGACGACATTGGCTCCGATGGCCAGGACGCCGAGCAACGCAGACGGGATCACGAGCGTGACGGCATCACCCTTCGCGATGATCGTCTGGGAATGGTGAATCGCCAGCTCTCGCTTGTCGCCACGCGCGATAGCGGCGGGATTCCACCAGACCGCTTCGCTTCCCGGCTCGTCGGCGACGACAGCCTGCCCTTCGCCGACCGCACGCGCGCCGATCGGCAGGAGCAGAAACAGCGCTCCCTCGGTGGCTGGGCGCTGCGCGTCGGCTAACCCGGGCGCGCCAAGCGCAAAAACGGCCGCGACGCCGGCCGCTCGAACGTGCCGTCTAGCGCGGCGAAGCCTCATCGATCAGCATGATGGGGATATCGTCGCGGACAGGGTACGCAAGGCGACACGCCGGGCAGACCAGCGTGGATTCTGATTCACGGTTCTCGAGTGGCCCCTTGCACTTCGGGCAGACCAAAATCGCCAGCAGCTGTGGAGCGAGAGTCATCGCGACTTTTTGTCCTCCGGAATCCGGTAGCCGAATCGCGCTAACGCGCCCGTGTTCTTGCGCCAGTTCGCGAGCACTTTGACCCAGAGGTCAAGGTAGACCTTCTGCTCGATCAAAGCTTCAATTTTTACCCGCGCCGACCGACCGATCTCCTTGATTCGCGCACCCTTGGCGCCGATCAGGATCTGCTTCTGCGTTTCGCGTTCGACGTATAGAACGGCACGAATGTATACCGGAGTGCGGGTTTCGCGAAACTCCTCAATCTCGCACGCGATGCTATACGGTACTTCCTCGTCGAGCTGCTCGAGCGCCGACTCCCGCACCAGTTCGGCCGTGAAAAACCTGACCGTTTGGGTACTGACGTCCTCGGCGTCATAGAGAAAGGGGCTCACCGGAAGTCCGGATCGGGCCTCAGCGACCAGTTCCGCAACGCCCTCACCGGTCAGCGCCGAGATGAAGCGAGCAGACGGAGTTGCCGTTGCTAATCGGAGTTTCTCATCTGGCGTGATCGTATCGAGCTTGTTGTACACCGTGAATACCGGCGCGCTCGGCGGAGATGCCAAGTCCGCGGCAACGGTCAGGGCCGGCGCGGGCCCCTCGCCGGCGTCCGCGAGATATATGACGACATCCGCGTCGGCGAGTGCGTCGAGCGCAGTGCTCCGCATGGCGCGATGCAGAGCGTATTTTGGATTAAGGAGCCCCGGCGTGTCGAAGAGGATCATTTGATTGTCCTCGTCTGTGACAATCCCGACGATGCGATCGCGTGTGGACTGGGGCTTTGGGCTGACGATACTCAGCTTCTGGCCGACGACGAGATTGAGGAAGGTCGATTTCCCCGCGTTCGGCTTACCAACGACCGTGACGATTCCAGCGCGAGTCATTGGGAACAAGTATAAGCCGGGTAAGCGCTGGGGATGTCCGCTCGGAAGGGGTGCAGTCCGAAGGGGGAAACGCAGCGAGGGGTGCGCATCCGATTTGGACGCGCACCCCTCGAGTTTCGTGCGACGACGTCCCATTGTTGCGGACGGCGTGTGCAGCGAGGTGCCGGCGACGGCCTACTCTCCCGCGATCTCGCGATCGGAGTACCATCGGCGCTGTAGGGCTTAACGACCGTGTTCGGAATGGGAACGGGTGTGGCCCCTACGCTCTAGTCGCCAGCGAAT
>JANMBU010000097.1:0-34929 GCA_031360575.1 Gemmatimonadaceae bacterium | reverse complement strand
GTCCGAAGTCGCCGATGCGGTTGACGATGAATGCCTTCTTGCCCGCGTCCGCGTTCGCCTTGTCCTTGAACCAGAAGCCGATGAGGAGATACGAGCACAACCCGACGCCCTCCCAGCCGACGAACAAGACCGGGTAGCTGGCGCCGAGCACGAGGACGAGCATGAAGGCGACGAACAGATTGAGGTACGCGAAGTAGCGCGGGTACCCCGGATCGTCCTGCATGTAGCCGACGCTGAAGATGTGAATCAGCGTGCCGACGCCGGTGATGACGAGGACCATGACCATCGACAACTGGTCGAGCTGGAACGCCGCGTTGACCGCGAGGCTCCCGGCTGGCATCCACGAAAAGTACGTCTGGACGAATGGCTCGTGGAACTCGGCCAATCCGCGCATCGCGACGAACATCGCCACGGCGAGCGCAAACGAGAGCGCGAGCACTGCGGGCCCGACGAAGCTTGTCACTCCGGCGAAGCGGTGCCTGACGACGGGGTGGTGATCATCGCCGTGCGCGCCGTGCGCATCGGCGCTTTCGTGCGCGCGTACCTGCGCGCTGTGGCCCGCGTCGCCGTGTGCGCCGTCGGCCCCGTGCGCCATATCCGGATCGCTCGGACCGAGCACCGTGGCCGGGATGAGGGACAGCAGCCCGTTGATGACGAAACCAAGGAGTGGCAGCAGTGGCAGGAGCCACATCCACGCCGCGGCGGTCCCGGCAAGCGGGTGTACCGACGAGACCTCGTGCTGAAGGAGCATCATCCCTTGAGGATGTTGATATGCTGAAGGTTGACCGTCTGCTTGTGACGGAACAACGAGATGATGATCGCCAATCCGACCGCCGCTTCAGCCGCTGCCACCGTCAGAGTAAAGAACACGAAGATCTGACCGGCCGCGCCGTATGCCCGCGAGAACGCGACGAAGGTGAGGTTCACGGCGTTGAGCATCAACTCGACGCACATGAAGATGATGATCGCATTGCGACGAGTGAGCACACCGACGACGCCGATCGTGAACAGCACTGCCGAAAAAAAGAGCGCTTCAGCGAGCATGGGTGCTCCGTTGCTTGCCGATCATCACCGCGCCGACGATCGCCGCGAGCAGCAGCACGCTGGTAATCTCGAATGGAAGCAGGTAGGTCGTGAACAGCGGCGTCGCGATCGCGCCGACCGCGCCCGATTGGATCACGGCGTTGGCGGCCGCGTCGCCTGGCAGCGTGAGCGCGGCGACGCTGCCCGACCGCGTCAGCACGAAGATCTCCGCGAGCATTGCCAACCCGACGAAGCCGGCGATGAGCCGCCACTTCTGATTCCGGACGTCGGCGATCTCGCTCGGCTGACCGAGGTTGAGCAGCATGATCACGAACAGGAACACGACCATGATCGCGCCGGCGTAGACGAGCACCTGGATCGCGCCGATGAACGGGGCGTCGAGCATGATGTACATCGCCGCCAGCGAGAACATCGTGTTGACGAGCCACAGTGCCGCCGCCACTGGACTCTTCCGCGTGACGAAGCAGACCGCCGACGCGATCGCGATGATCCCGAAGAGGTAGAAGTTGAAGGTGTAGAACAGCGGCGTGTTCTGCATTACTGACCCTTGGGATCGGCCGGGTCCCACAGCTCGCTCACCGGATGCGTCTGCGCCATCAACCGCTCGAGGTCATAGACGAACCCCTCGCGGCTGTACTCGGAGTTCTCGTAATGACGGCCGAGATGGATCGCTTCCTCGGGGCAGACCTCCTGACAGTAGCCGCAGAAGATGCAGCGGAACTCGTCGATCTCGAACACCAGCGGATAGCGATTGCCCTGCTCGTCCTCGCCCGGCACGAGCTTGATGCAGTTCGCCGGGCACACCGTCGGGCACAATCCGCAGGCGACACACTTCGCCTTGCCATCCTCGGTGGTGAGCATGCGGTGCGTTCCGCGCCAGCGCGGCGAGAGCGGCCACTTCTGCTCCGGGTACTGCACTGTCACCTTGTGCGTGTTGAGCAGGTGCTTGAGCGTGAGCGCCATTCCCTTGAGGGTCGCGCGGACATAACTCGTCTGCTCGATCGGGCGCTCCATCACCTTGACGCCGATTGCCATGCTAGTCTCCCGCCTCCCGCGGGGTCAGCGCCGAACGCTTCGAGAGCGTGCGGAGCTTGTCCAACTCTGTCGTTGCAATGCGCGAAGTCGCCGGGCTGACAATGCGGCCGCGGTCGAGCACCCAGAAGACGAGTCCCATGATCACGACGTTGAGCACGAGCATCGACATCGCGAAGTGCCAGTCGCGCGGAACCTGCGCTGCATCGAGCCCGATGACCGCACCGGCCACAATCATGATGTAGGCGAGCGTCATCGGCAGCAGGATCTTCCAGCCGAGGGACATCAGCTGGTCGTAGCGGAACCGCGGCAGCGTCCAGCGGATCCACATGAAGAAGAACAGGAAGAACGTCAGCTTGACGAGAAACGATGCGATCGTCAGCAGCGACGTGAGCTTGGTGATCTGGCCGATGTTGTCGCCATGCCAGAACGGGATGTCCCAGCCGCCGAGGAACAGGGTGGTCATCATCGCGCTGGCGGTGATCATGTTCGCGTATTCGGCGATGAAGAAGAAGCTGAACTTCATCGACGAGTATTCGGTGTGATAGCCCGTGATGAGTTCCGACTCCGCTTCCGGCAAGTCGAAGGGCAAGCGGTTGGTCTCGGCGAACGCGGCGATCACGAAGACGAAGAATGCGAACGTCAGGTTGACGGCGTTCCATCCCATCTGCGACTGCCGGATAACGATGGCCGAAAGCGTCACGTTGCCGGCGAGCATGACCACCGGAATCGTCGACATGCCCATCGCGATCTCGTAGGAGATCATCTGCGCGCTCGAACGGAGGCCGCCGAGCAGCGCGTACTTGTTGTTCGATGACCAGCCGGCGAGCACGATCCCGTATACGCCTAACGACCCGATCGCCAGCACGTAGAGGAAGCCGATCGGAAGGTCGGCCAGCACCATGTCAAAACGTCCCCACCGCGTCGGGAAGGCCGCGCCGAAAGGGATCACCGCCCAGGTGATCAGTGCGGGAATGAACGAGATGATCGGCGCCAGGTTGTAGAGCGCCCCGCTGGCGAACGACGGCGCGGCTTCTTCCTTGACGAGATTCTTCAGACCGTCGGCCAGTGGCTGGAACAATCCGCTCGGGCCCACCCGGTTCGGGCCGTGGCGATCCTGGATCCAGGCGCTGAGCTTGCGCTCGGCCAACGTGAGGATCGCCGCGCCGAGCATGTAAAGTGTGAAGACGAGGACCAGCTTGATCAGCGCAAAGATCAGCCAGGGAAAGAAGCTGACCGGGGGGAGCTGCGGATCGGCGGCCTGAAGCAGCGCGAACGTCGGCTGCATCATCGCGCGGCTCCCCCGGCGACAGCGACGCCGCGCAAGCCTAACGTTTCATACGACAGGCCGCTGAACGCCGCCTCGCTCGCGGCGACCGCGGCGAAGGCATCGGATGCCAGCATGTAGCCCGTCTTCTCGCCGAGCAGGGCGAGCAGGTCGCCGATCACGGCGAAGCTGGGTCGCGCGTAGCCGGGCGCCGCCTTCGCCTGCATGAACCGCTGGACGCGGCCATCGACGTTGGTGAACGTGCCCTCTTCCTCGGTGAAGTTGCCGATCGGCAGCACGACCGCGGCGCCCCGCGCCCACGACGGCAGCGTGGTGCCGATGACGATGATCGCGCGTGGCTGTCCGACTGCGCCGGCATCTATCCCGGCCAACTCCTCATCGGCGAGAACGAGTATGTCCTCGCTGCCGAGGTTCCACGCCGGGCTCTCGCTCCGCTTGAAACCGAACAGCTCGAGGCCGCGCACGTTCGCGCCGAGCTCCTCGCGCCGGGCGAGATTCTTGACGCCGGGCAGCGGCGCCCGATCGCCCTTCGCCACGCGGTACGACCCACTGCCGCCCGTTTTCCGGTAGAGGCGGGCAAGGAGGCCTAACGCTTCGTTCGACAGCATCGGCGAGGCGATCACGCGCGCCTTCGCGCCAGTGAGCAGCTGCGCGGCCGCAGCGAGGGCGACCTCCCACTCGGCCAGCACCAGGTCGTTCCCGCGGCGGACGAGCGGCGTGTCCAGGCGATCCTGCCGGTTCATCCACCGGTAGTTGAGACGCCCGTAGTCGCACATGAAGAACTGGTTTACCGCCTCATTCGAGCGCGGCCGGAGGCGGACGACGGTGTTGTCGCGCGTCTCGATGATCATGTTGCAGCCCTGCGTGCAGTTCGGGCAGACCGACGCCGTGCGGTCGACTTCCCAGGCGCGAACCTTGTTCAGCGAATCCTTCGAGAGCAACGCGCCGACCGGGCAGAGATCGATCACGTTTCCCGCCCACGGATGCGTGAGGTCGTGCCCATCGAACTTCCCGATTACCGCGCGATCGCCACGCTCGCTGACGTTGAGGACAGGATCCTCGGCCATCGTGTCCATGAATCGAACGCAGCGCGTGCAGAGGATGCAGCGGTTGGCGACGTACATGACGTCGCCGCCGAAATCCTCGACTGGATTGAAGCGCTTGGGATCGCGGAGCCGCGAGTCCGGTCGCCCTTCCATGTAGGTGTAGTCCTGCAGCTCGCACTCGCCGGACTGGTCGCAGATCGGACAGTCGAGCGGATGATTGATCAGCAGCAGCTCGAGCACCCCCTTCCGCGCCTCAAGCGCCTTGTCCGAGTGCACGTGGACGACCTGACCTTCGGCTACCGACGTCGCGCATGACGGGGCGAGCTTCGGCGCCTTCTCGACCTCGACGAGGCACATCCGGCAGACGCCCGCAACGGGCAGGCCGGGATGATAGCAGTAGTGTGGGACGAGAATCCCCGCGTACTTCGCCGCTTCGAGGATCGACGTGCCCTCAGGCACGCTGACCTGGCGTCCCTCGATCGTCAGGTTGACCATCTTCGTCGTCGGAGCGACCGTCGCTGGCGCCGTCATCAGGCGGCCACCGCGCTGCGCATCGGGCAGCGCTTCTGCTTGATGTGCGCCTCGAACTCGTGCCGCCATTTCTGGAGGCCGGAGAAGACTGGCGTCGCACATGAGTCGCTGAGCACGCAGATCGTCTTGCCCGTCATGTTCTCACCGATCTCCATCAGCGTATCGAGATCGTCCATCACACCTTCGCCGTTCTCGATCCGCTCGAGAATGCGCGTTGTCCACGCCGTGCCTTCGCGGCACTGCGTGCACTGGGCGCAGCTCTCGTGCGCATAGAATCGCGCCAGCCGGGCGATCTGCTTGACCATGCACTGCGAGTCGTCGAACACGATCACGCCGCCGGAGCCGAGCATCGTCCCGCCGGCGACAAAGCCCTCGTAATCCATTAGCGTGGCTTCCGCTTCCTCGACCGTCTGGATCGGAACCGACGAGCCGCCCGGAATGATTGCCTTGAACTTCCGGCCAGGAAGCGGACCGCCACACAAGTCATAGAGGAATTCCTTGAACGGGAATCCCATGGTGACCTCATAGTTGCCCGGCTTCCGGATGTTGCCGCAGACCGAGAACAGCTTGCTGCCGGTGCTTTTCGGGCTGGAGAGCGACATCTCCTTGTACCACTGCGCGCCGTTCGTCAGGATGTGCGGCACCGCGGCGAGCGTCTCGACGTTGTTGATCGTCGTTGGCTGGCCGAAGAGACCGGACACCGCCGGGAAGGGGGGCTTGATCCGCGGGTTGCCGCGGCGTCCCTCGAGGGAGTTCATCAGCGCGGTTTCCTCGCCGCAGATGTACGCTCCCGCGCCCTTGTGGACGTGGACATCGACGCGCTTGCCGCTGCTCATCGCGTTCTTGCCGAGCAGGCCGTCGCGATAGGCCTCACGGACGGCCGCCTCCATCACGCGCAGCGGTTCGGTGAACTCGCCCCGTATGTAGATGTACGCCGTCTCGGCGCCAATCGCGTGCGCGCCTAACGCGCACCCCTCGATCAGCGCGTGCGGCGTCCAGCGCATGATCTCGCGATCCTTGAAGGTGCCCGGTTCCGATTCGTCGGCGTTGCAGCAGAGGTAGTGCGGCTTGCCGTCGCCCGGCTTCATGAACGACCACTTGAGGCCGGTCGGGAAGCCGGCACCGCCGCGCCCGCGCAGCCCCGACTCCTTCACGACGTTGACGATGTCGGCCGGTGCCATGCCTAACGCCTGCTCGAGCGCGCGGTATCCGCCACGCTGCCGCCAGCCGGCGAGCGTCCGCGCCTCGGGGTCGCCGAAGTGCCTGGAGAGGACCGGCGTTTCGCGCGGATGCGACTTATGCGGGTATCCCATTACCTGAGCTTTGCGAGGATCTCGGGAACGCGCTCCGGCGTCACCGACTCGATGAAGTCTTCGTTGATCATCACTGGCGTAGCGAATCCGCAGGCGCCGAGGCACTCGACCTCGATCACCGTGTACTTGCCGTCAGGCGAGGTAACTCCGAGCTCGCCGCACCCGGTGTGCTTGAGGAATGCCTTCGCCACGTCCTCCGCCCCGCAGACCCCGCACGGCGAGGTGGTGCAGACCTGGACGAAGTGCCGACCGACCGGATGCTGATGATACATCGTGTAGAACGTGACCACGCCCTTCACGTAGGCGGGCGTCACCTCGAGCAAGCCGGCGATCTCCTCCATCGCCGCGTCGCTCACCCAGCCCTGCGCTTCCTGCGCCATCCAGAGCGCCGGCAGCAGCGCGGCCATCTTGTTCGGATACCGCGTGAGCAGTTCGTCGAGCTGCTTACGCCGCTCGCCGGTAAAGACCGGCGTATGATTGTTGCCGTGGCCGTGGCCCGCATCGCCGTGCGAGGCGTGCGCTGGCGCCTGCAGTCCGCCCTCTTCCTTCGGTGCGGCTCCGCTCATCGGTCGATCTCTCCCATCACGATGTCGATCGAGGCGTTGATCGCGATCACGTCGGAGAGCAGGTGACCCTCGACCATCTTCGGGATCGCGCTGAGGTTCACATACGACGGCGGACGGATGCGCCAGCGGACCGGTTTCGCGGTTCCATCGGACACCATGTAGTAACCCTTCTCGCCTTTTGGGCTCTCCGTTGCGACGTAACACTCGCCGATCGGCGGACGCGGACCTTCCATCACCTGCTTGAAGTGATGGATCATCGACTCCATCTCGCTCGTCGCCTTGCTCTTCGGCGGGAGGATGACACGATGGTCGTCGATGTTCACCGGACCGTCAGGCAGCCGGCGCAGCGCCTGCTCGAGGATGCGCGTCGACTGGCGCAGCTCCTCGACGCGGACGAGGTAGCGATCGTAGACATCGCCGTTCGTTCCGACCGGCACGTCGAAGTCGTAGGTCTCGTAATCGAGGTAGGGAAAATCCTTCCGCACATCGTAGGCGACGCCTGACGCGCGCAGCATCGGTCCCGACAAGCCATAGTTGAGCGCTTCGTCGGCGGTCATCGCACCGAGCCCGATCGTGCGACCGACCCAGATCCCATTCTTGGTCAGCATCCGCTCGACTTCGTCGATCGTCTTCGGGAACAGCGTCACGAACGTCTGCAGCTGTTCCGTCCATCCCGATGGAATGTCGGCGGCCATCCCGCCAACGCGCGTCGCGCTCGTCGTCAGGCGCGCACCGACCCAGCGCTCGAGCAGCGAGTAGATGTTCTCCCGCTCCTGGAACGCCCAGAGGAACGGGGTGAACGCGCCGATGTCGATGCAGGTCGTGCCGAGCCAGACGAGGTGCGACGCGATGCGCGACAGCTCCATCGCGATGACGCGCAGCACCGTCGCCCGCGGCGTACAGTCGATGCCGAACAGCCGCTCGGCGCCGAGGATGAACGAGACGTTGTTGCCGATCGAGTTGAGGTAATCCTCGCGATCGGTCCACGGCACGATCTGGTTGTATTGGCGGTACTCGCCGATCTTCTCGAAGCCGCAGTGCAGGTAGCCGATGTGCGGAATGCAGCGCACTACCGTTTCGCCGTCCAGCTCGAGCACGAGGCGTAATACGCCGTGCGTCGCCGGATGCTGGGGCCCGAGGTTGATGAGCATGTGCTCACCTTCGAGCTCCGGCTCCATCGAGGGCGGTGCGGCGACGGTGACGGTGCTGCCATCGGCGGCCACAGCGAGTGGCGTGCGTACCGGCCTGCCCTGCGCGTCCATCCCGCTCGTCGAGAGCTCGACTTCGACTGTTCGCTTGATCGTCGCCATCGTCTATTCTCCCGTCTTCTCGCCGGAGCGAAGCCGGGCGAGCATTTCCTGCGGCAAATCTTCGAACGCGTCGGCGATCGACAGTTCTTCCATCGAGTAGCGCGCTTCCGGATTCGCGGCGAGTGCCTGACGCAGCTGTTCGGCGCGGCTGAATCGGCCGCGGAGGGGGAAATCCTTGCGCAGCGGGAATCCCTCCTTGTACTGCTCCCACATCAGGATTCGACGAAGGTCGGGATGGCCCGCGAAGCGGATGCCGAACATGTCATAGCACTCGCGCTCGAACCAATCGGCGCCCTTGTAGATCGGCCACACGCTGGCGACTTCGAGCGGCGCGCCCTTGACCAGCAACACCTTCAGCCGCAGGAAACGGCGGTAGGCGAGCGAACGGAGGTGCCAGACAACTTCGATCGGCTGCTCCGTATCGCGGAACTCAACGGCCGTCAGGTCGGAGAGGTACTCGTAGCGCTGCGCTGCGTCGTCGTGCAGCCAGCGCACAATCTCCTGCAGACGCGTACCATCGACGACGACGCTGGTCTCGCCCCAGACGACGTCGACGCGCCTAACGGCGGACCCGAACTTTTCGCGTAGTGCGTCGGCGCTCGGATTCACTGCTCCGCCGCGGTGTGCGACGTTGCGCGATGTCGCTGGAGCGGGCGCGTCGATGGGAAGCGCGCTGCCCGACACCATCGGCGTGAAGGGGGTGGTCACAAACCGGAGCGCGTCTGGTTGACGGAGTTGCCGAATGGCTCCGAGAGCTCGTTGATCGCCGACGGTGGGATGTAGAGTTGGCTGGTCGGATCGGGATCCATCTCGTTGCGGATCGAGGTATCAGCGCCGCGCTCACGCTTCACCTTCTCCTGCAGCATCATGATGCCGTAGATCAATCCCTCGGGGCGCGGCGGGCACCCGGGGACGTAGACATCTACCGGGATGATCGTGTCGATGCCCTGCACCACGGCGTAGTTGTCGAACATCCCGCCAGTCGAGGCGCAGGCGCCCATGGAGATGCACCACTTCGGTTGCAGCATCTGCTGCCAGATGCGGCGGATCACCGGCGCGAGCTTGAAGGGGACGCGTCCCGCGCAGATCAGCACGTCGGCCTGCCGCGGCGAAAACGACATCCGTTCCATCCCGAACCGCGCGAGATCGAATTGACTGGCCGCACTCGCCATGAACTCGATCGCACAACACGCGGTGCCGAATGGCATCGGCCACAAGCTGTTCGCGCGTCCCCAGTTCACGAGAAAATCGAGGCGGGTGGTCACCCAGCCGTCGCCACCTTTCGGATCGTACGAAACAACGTCGGGTTGCGGCCGGCTGATCAATCCCATTGCAGTGCACCCTTCTTCCACACGTAGATGAAGCCGACGGCGAGGATCAGCATGAACACGAGCATCTCGCCGAATCCGAAGAATGACGTCGAACCGGCGGGACACATCCCCGATGTCGCAAGCGGAACCGCACACGAGAGCTTCTGAAAGGCGACGCCCCACGGAATCATGAAGACGGTCTCGATGTCGAAGATGATGAACAACATCGCGACCATGTAGAACTTCACCGAGAAGCGTTCACGCGCGTCGCCGAGCGGCGGCATGCCCGACTCGTACGCCTCCTGCTTGACGGGGGTCGGCCGGGCGCGCGTGATGAGGCTGGACGCGACGATGATCGCCACCGCGTTGAGCGCGACAAACCCAATGAGCAACAACACCGGAACGTAGGCTTGCATGGCTCCCAAAGATGCCCGAAAACCGACTTCGTGAAATATTTCACTTGTTGCGCAGCCGGAAAGCTATCGGGTGCGCCGATCGAGTGTCAACCGCAATTCAATGGGGAGCAAAGGTGTAGAGAATCAAGCGCTTCCGACGTAGCTTCCGCCCAATAATTTGGCCGGATTCTCACCCCAGACCGCCGCTATGTCGATCATGTCAGACCGCTGGATCACCCGGATGGCGAAAGAGCACGGGATGATCGAGCCCTTCGAGGGGCGCCAGGTGCGCGCCGGCGTCATCTCCTACGGCGTGAGCTCCTACGGCTACGACATGCGCGTCGCCGCCGAGTTCAAGATCTTCACGAACGTGATGAGCACGATCGTCGATCCGAAGCACTTTGACTCGAAGACCTTCGTCGAGTTCGAGGGTGACGTTTGCATCGTGCCGCCGAACTCCTTCGCGCTCGCGCGGTCGATCGAGTACTTCCGTATCCCGCGCGACGTCTTGACGATCACCGTCGGCAAGTCCACCTACGCCCGCTGCGGTATCATCACCAACGTGACGCCCTTCGAGCCGGAGTGGGAGGGACATGTCACCCTCGAGATCTCGAACACGACGCCGCTGCCGGCGAAGATCTATGCGAACGAGGGGATCGCGCAGGTGCTCTTCTTCCGTGGAGAAGAAGGCCCCGAGGTGAGCTACAAGGACAAAAAGGGAAAGTACCAGGCGCAGACAGGCATCACCCTGCCGCGACTGTAGGCCACCGACTCAGGCGTCGCCGGCGAACGCCTTCTCCTCCCGCTTCATCACGCTCGCCCGGATGAAGTCGCGATTCATCCGCACGATGCTGTCGATCGAGATCTCCTTCGGGCAGGCTTCCTGGCATTCGCCGTGAAGGGTGCAGCCGCCGAATTCCTCGGCGTCCATCTGGCTGACCATGCTCAGTGTGCGGCGAAAGCGCTCTGGCTGCCCCTGCGGAAGCAGGCCAAGGTGCGTCAGCTTTGCGGCGGTGAACAGCGAGGCTGACGCGTTTGGGCAGGCGGCGACGCAGGCGCCGCAGCCGATGCAAGCCGCCGCGTCCATCGACTGGTCGACGAGTTCCTTTCCGACCAGGATGTTGTTCGCATCCTGAGCGCCGCCGGTGTTCGCGCTGATGTAGCCGCCGGAGGCGATGATGCGGTCGAACGCGCTGCGATCGACGACGAGGTCCTTGATAACCGCGAACGAGCGTGCCCGCCACGGTTCGACCTGGATCGTGTCGCCATCCTTGAAGCTGCGCATGTGCAGTTGGCACGTTGTCGTGCCTTTCATCGGCCCGTGTGCGACGCCGTTGATCATGACGCCACACGAGCCGCAGATCCCTTCGCGGCAATCATGATCGAAGGCGATCGGCGCGTCGCCCTTGAGCGTCAGCTCCTCGTTCAGCACATCGAGCATCTCGAGGAAGCTCATGTCAGGACTGACGTCGTTTGCCGTGTACGTAACGAATCGCCCGGGTGTCGCCGGTCCCGCCTGGCGCCAGACGACGAGGTTGAGTCGCATTACTTGTAGCTCCGCTGCGAAAGCTTCACGTTCTCGAACACGAGCGGCTCCTTGTTCAGTACCGGATCCTTCCCTGGTCCGGCGTACGCCCAGGCCGCGACGTAGGCGAACTGCTCGTCATTGCGTAGCGCCTCGCCGTCAGGCGTCTGATATTCCTCGCGGAAATGGCCGCCGCAGCTTTCCTCGCGATGCAGCGCATCCCGGCATAGCAGCTCGCCGAGCTCGAGAAAGTCCGCGACACGACCCGCCTTCTCCAAAGCCTGATTCAGCTCGACGTCACTTCCCGGCACGTTGACGTCATGCCAGAACTCCTCGCGAAGCTTCGGAATCCGCTCGAGCGCAGTGCGCAGCCCGGCGGCGGTCCGCGCCATGCCGCAGAGATCCCACATGATCTTGCCCAGCTCGCGATGGATCGAGTCGACCGTGCGCTTTCCCTTGATGCCAAGCAGCTTGCGCGTCATGGCGTTGGCGTCGGCAACGGCCTGCTGCATCGCCGGGTGCGACGCGTCGACCGTGTCCAGCTTCGTCTCGCCGATGTAGTTGCCTAACGTGTACGGCAGCACGAAGTATCCGTCGGCGAGGCCCTGCATCAGCGCGCTGGCGCCGAGCCGGTTGGCGCCGTGGTCGGAGAAGTTGGCCTCGCCCGCCGCGAACAGGCCGGGAATGGTCGTCTGCAGGTTGTAGTCGACCCAGAGCCCGCCCATCGTGTAATGCACGGCGGGATAGATCCGCATCGGGGTCTTGTACGGATCCTCGTCGGTGATCCGCTCGTACATCTCGAACAGGTTGCCGTAGCGCTCGCGGATGGTATTCTCACCGAAGCGCTGGATGGCGTCGCGGAAGTCGAGGTACACTCCGAGTCCACCCGGGCCGACGCCCCGGCCCTCGTCGCACACAGTCTTCGCGGCGCGCGACGCGATGTCGCGCGGTGAGAGGTTACCGTAGCTCGGGTAGCGGCGCTCGAGATAGTAATCGCGCTCGCCTTCCGGAATCTGCTCGGGTGCCCGCTTGTCGCCGCTCGCCATCGGCACCCAGACGCGTCCATCGTTTCGCAGTGACTCCGACATCAGCGTCAACTTTGACTGGTGCTCGCCGCTTTGCGGGATGCACGTCGGGTGAATCTGGGTGTAGCAGGGATTCGCGAATGCCGCGCCCTTCTTGTACGCGCGCCAAATGGCGGTCGCGTTGCTCTTGCGGGCGTTGGTCGAGAGGTAGAAGACGTTTCCGTACCCACCGGTCGCAAGCACCACCGCATCGGCGGTGTGCGCCTCGATCGCCCCCGTCACCAGGTTCCGCGTCACGATTCCGCGCGCCCGTCCATCGATCACCACGACGTCGACCATCTCGTGCTGCGGATACATCTTCACCTGCCCGCGGCCGATCTGGCGTTCCAGCGCCTGGTAGGCGCCGAGCAGCAGCTGCTGCCCGGTCTGCCCACGCGCGTAGAAGGTGCGCGAGACCTGCGCACCGCCGAACGACCGGTTGGCCAGCAGGCCGCCGTATTCGCGGGCGAACGGCACTCCCTGCGCCACGCACTGATCGATGATGTTCACGCTCAACTCGGCGAGCCGGTAGACGTTGGCCTCGCGCGACCGGTAGTCACCGCCCTTCACCGTATCGTAGAACAGTCGGTAGATGCTGTCGCCGTCGTTCTGGTAATTCTTCGCCGCGTTGATGCCGCCCTGCGCCGCGATGCTGTGGGCGCGGCGCGGCGAGTCATGGTAGCAGAAGTTGTGGACGTCGTACCCCTGCTCGCCTAACGTGGCGGCCGCGGACCCGCCGGCCAGCCCCGAGCCGACGATGATGACCTTGTGCCGCCGTCGGTTCGCCGGGCCGACCAGCTTCATCTCGAAGCGATGCCGATCCCACTTCTCCTGGATCGGGCCGCCGGGAAGTCGTGCGTTCAATTCCATGGACGCGGTCGCCTAACGGCCGACGCCGGCGAAGATCGCCAGCGGAATGATCGTGAAGCCCAGCCAGACGAGGCCGGCGACGAGGAGCGAGGTCTTGTGCCGGAGTGCGTGCTCCGATGGCTTCACCAGCCCGAGCGATCGGAACGAACTCCACGTGCCATGGAAGAGGTGGAGCCCGACGGCCGCCATCGAGACCACGTAGAGGGCGACGACCCACGGCACCTGGAATGCGCGGACCACGTTGCCATGCGGATCGCCGGCCAGCCACACCGACGGATGGACGGTTCCGGTGGTGAACTGCAGGATGTGGAACACGATGAAGAAGAGGACGACCAGTCCTCCCCAGCGGATCGTCCGCCCCGCGAACGTCGAGACTTGCGGACGGCGCGCGCCGTAGGCGATCGGACGCGCCGCCCATTCACGCCGCGTCAGCACGACCGCGGACCAGACGTGCGCAATCAGCGCGGCGATCAGCACGACCCGCGCTGACCAGAGAAAGGCTGGCTGCGCATGGAGGATCGCGCTGTACCCGTTGATCAGCGTCGGCCCGCGGAACACCAAAAGGTTCGCCGCGACGTGGGTGAGCAGGTAGCCCACCATCAGCAGGCCACTCGCCGCCATCACCGCTTTCAGGCCGATATTCGACCGGAAGAAGGAGCGCATCGGCCTACAGCTTCACTGCGGCCATCGGCTCCCGCACGGCGTCCGCGCTCTTGCCTAACGCTACGCGCTCGGCGCTGGTCAACTCGATCTCGAGGATCTTCTCGAGCCCCTTCCGCCCGATCTTGCACGGCACGCCGAGGAAGAGGTCCTTCATCCCGTATTCCCCCTCGAGCCAGGCCGCGCACGGCAACACGCGCTTCTTGTCGAGCGCGATTGCCTCGCACATCTGCACCGCCGCTGACGACGGCGCATAATAGGCCGATCCGGTCTTCAGGAACTTCACGATCTCGGCGCCGCCGTTGCGCGCCCGATCGACGATTGCGTCGAGGGCCTTCCGGTCGAGCAACTGGGACACCGGGATGCCACTCACCGTGGTATAGCTGATCAGCGGGACCATCGTGTCGCCGTGACCGCCGAGCACCATCGCGTGAATGTCCTCGACGCTGACGTCGAGCGCTTCTGCGAGGAACGAGCGATAACGCGCCGTGTCGAGCACACCGGCCATGCCGAGGATCCGTTCGCGCGGGAAGCCGGTCACCTGCTTGGCGACGTAGCACATCACGTCCAGCGGGTTCGACACCATCACGATGATCGCCTTTGGCGACGTGCGCTTGACCTGCTCGCAGACGGCTTTCACGATGCCGGCGTTGGTGTTCAGCAGGTCGTCACGCGACATCCCCGGCTTGCGGGCGATGCCCGCCGTTATGACGACCACATCAGAATCCGCTGACTCGTCATAACCGTTCGAGCCGATGATGCGGGTGTCGAAGCCCTCGATTGGCGCCGACTCCCATTGGTCGAGCCCCTTCCCCTGCGGAATCCCCTCGGCGACGTCGACCATGACAACGGTGCGGGCGAGCGATTTCTCGGCGAGACGCTGCGCCGTGGTCGCACCGACATTTCCGGCTCCGACGACGGTGATCTTATTGAGCATGTGAGATGAGCGGCGGTTGAGGAGCGAACGCTGTACACGGCGAACGGGTGAAAGCTAAACAAGGTTCCGACGGAGGCACAGTCGGCGCGCGCGTCATCCGCCGACCTGCGACAGTGCGCGCAACCCGCCGACCTGCATTTGCAGCAGCGCATGTTCGCGCGGCTTGCCGGCGAGCGCTTCGCGGAAGAGCGGCACCAGAGGCTGTCCGGCGCGAAGCGGCTCACGCAAGCCGACTTCGTGGTCGCCGAAGAGACACGTCCGGAGGCGGCCGTCCGCGGTGAGCCGCACGCGGTTGCACGTCGCGCAATACGTGTGAGACATCGGCGTGATGACGCCGATGGTACCGGGCGCACCGGCGAACGCGTGATACGCCGCGGGCCCGTTGCCACGCGGGCCCGTGCTCGCGCTCAGCGCACCGATTTCACTGACGCGCGCGAGCACTTCATCGCTTGGTACGACGTGCTGCCAGGTGAGCTCGCGCATCTCGCCCACCGGCATCAACTCGATGAAGCGAACGTGCCAGGGGTTGTCGAGCGTCAGGCGCGCAAAATCGGCAATCTCGTCGTCGTTGATACCGCGCATCACGACGACGTTGAGCTTCACCGGCCCGAGCCCGGCGCGAGTGGCCGCTGCCGCAGAACGAACCGGGTCGAGACCGAGGTTGCGCCGCGAGATCTTTGCGATGCGATCGGGGCGGAGACTGTCGGCCGAGATGTTGACGCGATCCAGACCAGCTGCGCGAAATGCCGGTGCGAATTCGTCGAGCCGCACACCGTTCGTGGAGAGGGCAATATCCTCGACACCGTCGATCGCGCGCAGCATCGTGATCAGCCGGTCGAGGTTCGGGCGGATCGTCGGCTCGCCACCCGTCAGCCGCAGGCGACGCAGCCCGATCGGTGCGAGTTGACCGACCACCGCCGCAATCTCCTCGTAGCTCAGAATCTCGGCGCGCGGAAGCCAAGGCAGTCCCTCGGCCGGCATGCAATACAGGCAGCGGAAGTTGCAGCGATCGGTCACCGATATCCGGAGATACTCGATCGCCCGCCCGAACTGATCGCGTTCCGCCGGGGCGTTCATCGTACCGGAGTACGTGTATCGAGACGCGCGTCGACCCACGTTCGCGTGCCGTCGGTGAACAGTTCCTGCTTCCAAACGGGGAGTCGCAGTTTGATCTCCTCGATGACGTACCGCGCCGCTTCGAATGCGAGCCCACGATGCGGATGGCCCACCGCGATGGCTACGCTGATTTCGCCAAGTGAGAGCGCGCCCGTTCGATGCTCGGCGACCACGTGGGAAGTAGCGAACCGCTCGACCGCTTCGCGCACTATCCGCGTGAGCTCTTCGCGCGCCATCGCTTCGTATGCATCATAATCGATCCCGCTCACCGCGCGACCGTCGCTCGATGCGCGCACGCTCCCGGTGAACAATACAGTCGCACCGTTGGAAGTTGCCGCGACTTCTGCGAGCAGCGCCGAGCAATCGATCGGGCGCACGACGATCGCCGCCCGCATCAGCCGCCAGCGACAGGGGGGATGAGCGCAATCTCGTCGCCGCTCGCGATGCGTGTGCTTCCCGGGACAATCGCGCGATTCACCGCAAGCGCAGGACGCGGAAGCGCGGCGCCGCCTGCTCGTTCGCTCAGTGCAGCGAGTACGTCGGCGGCCGTCGCGTCCGCGGCAAGGTCGAGATCCACGGACCGGGCTCCAAGCGCGTCGGCCCAGGAGGCGAAGAGCAGCACGCGGACCGTCACCGGGTGGCACAGACAACGACGCCCCGGTGCGCAATGGCGCCGGGGCGAAAGTGGGAGGCGATCAGCTCATGCCTCTGAATACTCCTCATCCTCCTCGTCATCCTCGACCTCCATCCCGGCAACCATCGCGCGGAGCTCCTTGGAGGGCTTGAAGACAGGCACTGGTCGAGCGGAAACCTCTACGGGAGAACCGGTTCGGGGATTCCTCGCCATGCGCGTCTTGCGCTGTCGAATCTTGAATGTCCCGAAACCGCGTACCTCGATGTTCTTCTGCTCCTGAAGAGCTTCCTTGATCGCATCGAGGAACGTATCCACGACGCGTGCGCAGTCCTTTTTCGAAATCATCGGACCCGCGGTGCGCGAGATCTGAGCGGTCACCCGCTCGACCAGGTCGGCCTTGGTCATGGAATCGCCGTGGAAGTTGACGCCGCTGCGGCTCTGCTGTGGTCCGAAGTTAGGAGTCCGCTCGGATCGTGTCAAGCAGTTGTCTTGCTTGCACTTGAGTCGCCGATTAGCGGGGGCGTCTACGCTCGGCGACACGCTCCATGAAGCGTGGGAAGAGGCCGCGGGCGTCGTGCGGCCCAGGCGCGGCTTCCGGGTGGTATTGCACGGCGAAGATCGGAAGCTCGCGATGCGCGAGCCCCTCGACGGTGCCGTCGTTCAGGTTGACGTGGGTGACCTCCAGCGCAGGCGCACCCGGGATTCCCTTCTCCGAACCGGCCACGGCGAACCCATGATTCTGCGACGTGATCAGGACGCGGCCCGTCGCGAGGTCACGAACCGGGTGATTTCCGCCGCGATGACCGTAAGGCATCTTCACCGTGTCGGCGCCGTAGGCAAGCCCCAGGATCTGATGCCCCAGGCAGATGCCAAAGACGGGTACCCCGGCTTGACCGATATCCCGGACGACCTTCTGCGCGTATGCGACAGCTGCCGGGTCGCCGGGTCCATTCGAAAGGAAAACGCCGCTCGGGTCACGTTCGAGCACTGCGGCCGCCGGAGTATCGGCCGGCACGACGGTCACGCGGCATCCTTGATCCTCGAACAGCCGCAGGATGTTGCGCTTGATCCCGTAGTCGTACGCCACGATCTCGCACTCCCCGACTCCCCACTCATACGACGCACGCGTCGACACCACCGAGGCCAGGTCAAGTCCCTCCATTTCGGGTGCATTACGCAGCAGTGCCGAGAGATCGTCGGTTGCGGCGCTGCCGCCGGCGATTACTCCGCGCATCACCCCGTCGGTGCGCAGGTGCTTGGTGAGGCGACGCGTATCAACGCCTTCGAGCACCGGCACTTGCGCCGACTGCAGCCAGCTCACGAGATCGCCGCTCGCACGCCAGTTGGAGAACGTCTCGGAGATCTCGCGGACGATGATTCCAGCGACTTGCGGGCGTTCGGACTCCGGGTCTTCGGCATTGATCCCGTAGTTCCCGATCATCGGAGCGGTCATCACGACGATCTGTCCTCGATAGGAAGGATCGGTGAATGTCTCCTGATAGCCGGTCATGCTGGTGGTGAACACGACCTCGGCGACTGCGGGCTCGACGGGGTGTCGAAGCCGGCCGTGAAAAAGGGTTCCGTCCTCGAGGAGGAGGAACCCTTCGGTTCCGCGCACACCGTCCACTGTCCTCAGGGGCGCGGAGCGGGCGCCGTTGTCGTCGTCGGCGACACGGGAGCCTTTTCGAGCGGCAGCACCGGCGCTGTGGCACCGGCCGCTGGCGACGTCGCAGCAGGAACCGGAACGGTCGACGGCTGATCGAGCACCGATTGCGGGACGCGATTCCGCGACGACATCATCGCGAGGACGAAGCTGAGGAAGAGAAAAATCCCGCCGGCCCACCAGCTCGCGGCGGTGAGGAAGTTTCCTGCCTGACGCGCACCGAGCACCTGGTCCGCCGAGCTGCTCGCGCCCCCGAAGCTCGCAGCCATGCCGCCGCCCTTTCCGGCCTGGAGAAGGATCGCCGCGCCGAGAACCACGCAGTCGATGACGAGCAGGGTAAACAGAATGCCGTAGATCATCGCGGCGAAATGGGCGTCTGGACGTGAATGGATCGAACCGATGCGGCGCGAAGTGCGCTCAGCTCACAAACTTACAGGATTCGAAGGAGTCGCGTCAAGGCATTGCGCGCGCTCAACTGCGAACGATCGATGCCCAGCCTTCGGCGTCGAGGCTCGCGCCGCCGACGAGCACTCCGTCCACTCCGTCTGCGTCGAGGAGAGCGCGAACGTTCTGCATGTTGACGCTTCCGCCGTAGAGGATCGGCACCGCGATGCCGTGCTCGCCAGCGATGCTCTTCAATTCCGCACGGATCGCGACGTGAACGGCAGCTGCATCGGCCGGTGTCGCCGTCCGCCCAGTGCCGATTGCCCACACCGGCTCGTAGGCGATGAGCGCGGTGCTGATCTGCGCATTGGACAACGCGGAGAGCCCGGCGCGCAGCTGCCTGACGACGACGCGCTCCGTCTCGCCGCGCTCGCGCTCTTCGAGCTTCTCGCCGACGCAGAGCATCGGGATGAGTCCCGCCGCGAACGCCGCCGCGCATTTCCTGGCGGTGTCGGCATCGGTCTCACCGAAGACATACCGCCGCTCGCTGTGACCGACGAGGACGTGCGTTGCTCCGGAATCGGCGGCGATGAGCGCCGAATTCTCGCCGGTGAATGCACCCTTCGATTCCCAGTGGATGTTCTGGACGCCGGTCAGGATGTCGGTGCGCTCGCGCAGGGCGTCACGCACCGCGGCGAGCGAGAGTGCGGGCGGAAAGAACATCACTGTGCGATCGGGGCGTCGCGCATAACGCGTGAGGAAGACGCGCATGAAAGTGCGCGCGTCGCTCGGGCCGGAGTTCATCTTCCAATTCGCCGCGAAGATCGGCGCGCGAGGTGCGGCGTTCGTATTGCTCATCGATCGTCCAGCGCTGCGACGCCGGGGAGCATCCGCCCTTCAAGGAACTCGAGCGAGGCGCCGCCGCCGGTGGAGACGTGGCTCATCTGCGCTTCGAGCCCGGCTTCGGCAACGGCGGCCGCCGAGTCGCCACCGCCGACGATGGTGGTCGCACCGCGCTTCGTTGCGGCGGCGAGCGCGAGCGCGATCGCATTGGTGCCCGCGTCGAACGGCGGCTTTTCGAAGACGCCCATCGGCCCGTTCCAGAGCACCGTCTTCGCCTTCGCGATCTCGGCACGGAAAAGCTGAATGCTATCCGCCCCGATGTCGAACATCGCCTCGCCTTTCGGTACCGCGTCCCGCCTAACGGTGTGCGCTTTCGCCGGTTCGTCCACCGAGGCGGCGACGAGCGCGTCGACCGGGAGCACCAGCTTGTCGCTCCCCCGCTTGAGCAGCGTCTCAGCAAGATCGACCTTGTCCGGCTCGACCAGTGACTTGCCAGTCTCGATGCCCATCGCCTTGAAGAAGGTGCAGGCCATCGCACCGCCGATGATCATCTTGTCGACTTTCGGCAGCAGGCTCTCGATGACGTCGATCTTCCCGCTGATCTTCGAACCACCCATGATCGCGACGAATGGCCTCACCGGTGCGTCGAGCGACTTCCCGAGGTAATCGAGCTCCTTCTCCATCAGCAGTCCGGCAACCGCCGGGTGGAGCACCCGAGCGACGCCCTCGGTGGATGCATGGGCGCGATGGGCCGAGCCGAACGCGTCGTTCACGTAGACGTCGCCGAGCATCGCGAGCGCCCGGCTGAGCCGCTCATCGTTGGTCTCTTCGCCGCCGAGGAATCGGGTGTTCTCCAGGAGTACGACCTCGCCCGGCTTGGCGTCGTAGGATGCCTTCAACGCTTCGTCGGAGTCGGTGCTCTCGACAAAGCAAACCGGGCTGCCGAGGAGCTCGCCGAGTCGCGCGGCGACCGGAGCGAGCGAGTACTTCGGCTCGGGTTTCGCCTTCGGGCGGCCAAGGTGCGAGAGGACGACGACGCGGGCGCCGCGCTCGAGCAGCAGCTTCAGTGTCGGCAGCGCCGCGCGGATGCGGGTGTCATCGGTGATCGCGCCCTGCTCATCGAGCGGGACGTTGAAGTCGACGCGCACGAGGGCGCGCTTGCCCTGGAGCTCGGCGGCCGAGAGGTCGCGAACTGTCTTCTTGTTCATCACTGCGGAGCGTTAGGTGTGTCGTGGGATGGACCGTCAGGCAGGCCGCCGCCCGCCGGCACAGCTGCTGCGCCTTGAGCACGAGACCTTTGCGAACGATAATACGCCGCGATCCCGACGCCGACGCCGGCGAGGATCAGCGCGAGGCCAAGGTTGGACATCGTCCGATAGTGCACCCAGCGAGTGATGTTCGGAGCCTCGACGGTGGCCAGGTGAACTTGGCTGACGAGAATACCCTTCATGCCGGTGTGGGCCGAGAGATAGAGCGCTGCCCCGCCAGCGACGAGCGCGAGCGCCGCCGCGTCCCACAATCTCGCGGCGGCACTCGGTCGGTTGGTCACCGGTGACCCGGTATCTTGCCTAACGCGCTCAAAGACGGGCGCCGACGAAGCGCAGCAGATCAACGCAGCGCGAGGCGTAGCCCCACTCGTTGTCGTACCATCCCGAGACCTTGAGCAGCAGGCCGTCGACGACGTTGGTGCTCATCGCATCGAGGATGCAGGAGTGCGGGTTGCCGATGTAGTCGGCCGAAACCAGCTCTTCTTCGGTGTACTGGAGAATGCCGGCCAGCTCGCCATCAGCAGCCTTCTTGAACGCGGCGTTGAGCTGCTGCACGGTCACCGGCTTCTCGACCACGACGGCGAGATCGGTGAGCGAAACGTCAGGCGTCGGGACGCGTATCGCGATCCCGTCGATCTTTCCCTTTAACTCCGGGATGACGAGCGCGGTGGCCTTCGCCGCGCCGGTGGTCGTCGGGATCATCGAGATTGCGGCGGCGCGCGCGCGGCGCAGATCCTTGTGCGGAAGGTCGAGAATCTGCTGGTCGTTGGTGTAGCTGTGGATCGTCACCATCGAGCCGCGGACGAATCCGAAGTTGTCGCGGATCACCTTGACCATCGGCACGAGGCAGTTCGTCGTGCACGATGCGTTGGAGATGATGTCGTGCTTTGCCGGGTCGTACTTGTTGCTGTTCACGCCCATCACGATGGTGATGTCCTCACCCTTTGCCGGTGCGGAGATGATCACCTTCTTCGCACCACCCTCGATGTGCTTGCGCGCGCCGCTCGCGTCGGTGAAGCGTCCGGTCGATTCGAGAACGACATCGACGCCGAGCTCTTTCCAGGGAAGCTTTCCCGGATCCTTCTCGGCGAAAATCTTGATCTCGTCGCCGTCGACGGTGATGCTGCTCTCGCCGTGGCTGATTTCGCCGGGATAGGTGCGGTGCACCGAGTCATACTTGAACAGGTGCGCAAGCGTCTTCGTGTCGGTGAGGTCGTTCACCGCAACGAAGTCGAGATCGGCGACACCCTGCAGCGTCGCCGCGCGAAGCACCTGCCGTCCAATGCGGCCGAAGCCGTTAATGCCGACGCGAATTGCCATCGAGTAGGTCTCCTGTAGTCTCAACGCGGTCGCCGATCGCCGGCGCCCGCCCAAAGGTTACGTAGCTGATGATGCGCGCCCCGCCCTCGAAGAGGGCGGCTGCGCAGGCGTTGAGTGTCGCTGCCGTCGTCACGACGTCATCCACGAGCAAGATATGCGCGCCGCGAAGCCGAGCGCCGAGGCGTGGCGCCACTGTGAATGCGCTCGAAACGTTGTGCCGTCTCTGTTCGGGTGTCAACCGCGTCTGGCTCTCCGTCGCGCGGCCACGGGCGACGACGTCTTCCCACACTGGCACTTGCCACTTCGTGGCGAGAACATGCGCCAGCAAACCACTCTGATTGTAGCCACGTTCGCGCTGCCGTGCACGGGCGAGCGGAACTGGAACCAGCGCCGTCCGCTCGCTCGTAACGTCGTCGGGGAACGAGAGCCGCGCCATCCGTGTACCCATCCCCTCGGCGACGCGCGTCCATCCGCCGTACTTGAGCGCATACACGATCCCGAGCGCGGTGCCCGATCTCACCCAGCAGAACGACCGCGCGGCGCGGACGAAGGGCGGGAGGAGCGCGCACCAGCGGCACTCGTACTGGTCGGCCGGATGTCCGCAGCGTTCGCAGCGCGGCGGGGGAAGCGTGCGCAGCCGCGACCAGCAGACGCGGCAGACCAGCGCGTCCATCTCATCCGACACCAGATGGTCGCACGACGCGCACACGGGCGGCAGAATGAAATCGAGCGCCGCGCGCGCCGCGTCGCGTCCTCTCGCGCGGAGCTCGGAGGCCGCGATCACGCGAGCGAGCGGCGCATGGAGTCGCGATCGGGGGCGACACCGAACCATCGCTCGAACGCGAGCGCGCCCTGCTCGAGCAGCATGCCGAGGCCGTCGGCGGCGCGGTGCCCCGCGGCCCGCGCGTCGCGCACGAACTGCGTTTCGCCGCGGCGATAGGCGAGATCGAGCACGATCGCGTCCGGTGGGAGCAATGCGATGTCGATCGGCGCCCCATTGGTGTCGTCGAGCCCGATCGGCGTGGCATTGACGAACAACGTCGGCGGTGGCGCGGCGCGCCGCGGGCGCTGGCGGTCGTGTTGAACGGCATCGACGCTCTCGATGATGGAGACGAGCTCCGGAAAGCGGGCCGCCAGCCGGTGCGCTGCCCCGCGCGAACGGGCGACCACCTGGATCGAGGTCGCGCCCCACCGCTCGGCCGCGGTGCACGCCGCGGCCGCCGCGCCACCGGCGCCGAGGAGCACGATGTGCGTTGGCGGCGGCGAATCACCACGGAGCGCGTCCACGGCGGCCGTGAAGCCACCGACGTCGGTATTGTCGCCGTGCAACGTGCCGTCGGCAAACCAGAAGGTGTTCACGGCGCCGGCACGCTGAGCGATCGGCGTCAGCACCACGCAGCGATCGTGAACTGCAATCTTGTGCGGGACAGTGACGTTTCCGGCCGCGCCGTCGAGCGAGAGCTGGGCGAGCACCGCATCGAGGTCGGACGCCGCGACGTCGAGTGCGTCGTACCTGATCGGGATGCCGGCAGCGACGAGCGCCGCCTGCTGGAAGATGGGTGAAAGCGAGTGTGCAACCGGCGTCCCGAGGAGCACGAGCCGAGTCGGGCGCGACATCGCTGCGGGGCGCAATGCAGCACCGTTCACTGGCCCGTGGCCGGACGGTCCGCCGTCAGGCGGTCGAGGCTGCGGCGGATCTCACGTTCCAGCTCGTCGTAGGTCGCGCGGTAGACAGACAGCTCGGCGCCGACCGGATCACTGATTGCGCGGTCGCTGTGGCCGTGCGATGCATAATTGATCAGCGTGAACGCATTGTTGCCGCCTAACGCCTCGACGCGCTCGAGATGGTGCGGGCCCATGGCCAGCACGACGTCGGACGCGGCGACCAGTTCGCGCGACAGCAGCTGCGCCCGGTGCATGCTGAGGTCGAGCCCATGCTCCATCCCGACGAGGAGCGCGCCGTCCGACGCCGAGGCACCTTCCCACGCGCTCGTGCCGGCGCTTGCCACGTCGAGGTCGGTCAGCCCTCGCTCGATCGCGATCTTGCGGGCGATCGCCTCGGCGAGCGGACTTCGGCAGGTGTTGCCGGTGCAGACGAAGAGAATCTTCATGGCAGTGATCAACAGGTCATGCGCGAGCGAGGTGAATCATCATGCATCGCCGACGATATCGGGAACACTTTCGCGCAGGGTTTCCGAGCTGATCGCGCCGGGACGGATGACGCGTGGCCGTCTCCCAGTGCAGTCGACGACCGTCGACGGTTCAGAGGGCGCCAGACGGCCACCGTCGAGCGCCAGCAGGTTGCCACGCGCGATCGCCGTCTGCCACTGACTAACAATCTCCCCAACGGACGTTGCCGGCGGTACCCCTGGCCGGTTCGCGCTGGTTGAGGTCAGCGGCTGTCCGTACGCGCGGAGCAGCCTCGTCAGGCCGACGTGCGGCGTCCAGCGGACGGCGACACCGCCCTCGGGACCGCGCAGCCGAGCGGGCACGCGGCGTTCTCCCCCGGCGAGGACGAGGGTCAGCGGACCTGGCCAGTGGCGCGCCGCGAGCCGCGCGGCGTAAGCCGGCAGCGTCAGGCCTAACCGTTCGATCATCGTGCTGCCGGCGACGAGGAGGAGGAAGGGCTTTCCCGGCGGCCGTCCCTTCAGCGCAACCAGCGCCTCGACTCCGGCTTCGTCGGCGGCACCGCCGAAGCCGTAAACGGTTTCGGTCGGATAGGCCAGCACCCCGCCCTGTTCGATGTGCGTGATCACCTGGCGGAGCGCCGATTCGATCTCGACCGGGGACCAGAAGGGCAGCGCTTTCGGCTCGATCATGACGCGCGCTCAGTCGCGAACAGTGCTTCCGCACGCGCGAAGTCCGACTCGTCAGTGATCTTCATCAACCGCTCGTTTCCAGCGACGACGACGACCGGCAGTCCGAAATGCTCGCAGAGCGCTGCGTCGTCCGTGGCGGTCACCTGTTCACGCCGTGCACGCACGTAGACCTCCTCGAGCATTTGTCGGGGGAAGCCCTGCGGCGTCTGGGCGCGCCAGAGGCCGTCGCGCGAGACGGTGCGCTCGATGCGACCACCTGCGCCCGCCTGCTTCAACGTGTCAACCACTGGCAGCGCGGGGACGGCGCCGTTGCCGACACGGGCTGCGGCGATGACGCGGTCGATAGTTGCATCGTCGACGAACGGTCGCGCAGCGTCATGCACCAGCGTCACCGCGCACTCCTCGGGAAGATCATCGAGCCCGTTGAACACCGAGTCACCTCGCTCCTTGCCACCCGATGCGACCAGCAGGCGATCGAGATCGCTCTGGAATATCCACGGCGGCGGATCACCCGCATACTGCCGCGGCAGCACGCAGACAACCATCGCGACGTCCGGCCGCGATTGGAAGCGCTGCAGGCTGTGCAGCAACATCGGCTTCCCGGCGATCCAGCGAAATTGCTTGAGCTCCGGTCCGCCGACTCGAGATCCGCTGCCCGCCGCAACGATGATCACCCCGACGTCGCGCACGACCGTCATCGGAACAGTGTCTCGAACATCTCGCCGATGCCACGAACGCCGATCGCACGGATTCCTCGCGTCGCACCGCGCGCGGGCACGCTACGCTCGGCGACGTACGCGGCCGTGAACCCCATCTTTGCCGCCTCAGCCAGCCGTCGTTCGGTCTGCGACACCGGTCGCACCTCGCCACCGAGGCCGACTTCGCCGAGGAAGATCGCATCGTTAGGCAGGGACCGGTCGTACACGCTCGAGGCGAGGGCTGCAGCGACCGCCAGGTCCCCGGTCGGTTCCTGCAGACGCAGCCCACCGACGACGTTGACGAAGACGTCGAGCTGGGCGAACGACAGTCCGGCGCGCTTGTCGAGCACCGCGAGCAGCAGCGCGAGCCGCCGCCCATCCATCCCGGTGGACACGCGCTGCGGCGTGCCGAAGCCCGCTTTCGCCGCGAGTCCCTGCAGTTCGACGAGGACCGGCCGCGTTCCCTCGAGCAGCGCGGTGACCGCGCTTCCCGAGACCATGCTGCCGCGCTCTCCCATGAACAATTCGCTCGGGTTCTCGACCGCGACCAGGCCAGCCTGCGTCATCCGGAAAACGCCGATCTCGTCGACACTGCCGAACCGATTTTTCGTCGCGCGAAGCACGCGATGATCGAGCGATGCTTCGCCCTCGAAGTAGAGCACCGTATCGACGATGTGCTCGAGCGTCTTCGGCCCGGCAATGCCGCCACCCTTGGTGACGTGGCCGACGACGAACACCGCAGTGCCGCTCTCCTTCGCGAACCGCATCAGCCGCGCCGCGCCTTCGCGGACCTGTCCGACATTCCCCGGCGCGCCTTCGAGATCCGCGGTGTAGACGGTCTGGATCGAGTCGACGATCATCAACTGCGGCCGCATCGCATCGGCCGTTGCAAGGATCGTCTCGAGATTCGTCTCGCCGAGGAATGCGACGTCCCCGGCGCCGGTGGGACCGTCAGGCAGGTCGAGGCGGTCAGCGCGCAGCTTGACCTGGAGCGGGGATTCCTCGCCGGAGACATAGAGCGCCGAGTGCCCGCGCGCCTGCAACCGCGCCGCGGTCTGCAGGAGCAGCGTCGACTTGCCGATGCCAGGTTCGCCGCCGACGAGAACCATCGAGCCCGGCACGAGGCCGCCACCGAGGACGAAGTCCAGCTCGTCGATGCCGGTGCGCCAGCGCTGGGCTTCCCCGCCCTTCACGTCGCGGAGCGGCGGGGTCGGCGCGACGCTGCCGCCGGCGCCTAACGTTTTCGCGCCGCCGGCCCGGCGGGCCGACGCCGAGCCGGCCGCGGTCTTCGCCGGCGCCATCTCCTCGACCAGCGTGTTCCACTCACCGCACACGTCGCAGCGGCCCGACCACTTCGGATGTGTCGCGCCGCACTCCGTGCAGCGATAAACCGTCTTCGCCTTCGGGCTCACGCTTCGGCGCGCTGCGTGTAGTTCTCGAAGCGTGTGTACGCCTTGTGGAAGAAGACGTTGACGATCCCGATTGGTCCGTTGCGCTGCTTGCCGACTATGATCTCGGCCCGCCCTTCCAGCGAGTTGCCGTCCTTGTCGGTCGGGCCGTCGTACACTTCCTGGCGGAAGATGAACATGATGACGTCGGCGTCCTGCTCGATCGCGCCCGACTCGCGAAGATCGGAGAGTTGCGGGCGGTGGTCGCCGGCGCGCTGGTCGGGCGCGCGCGACAGCTGCGACAGCGCGACGACAGGAACACCCAGCTCCTTGGCGAGCGCCTTGAGCCCGCGCGAGATCTGACTGACTTCCTGCTGGCGGCTTTCGATCCCCGGTGGCCCCTGCATCAGTTGCAGATAGTCGACGACGACCAACCCGATGCCGCTGTCCGCCTTGAGCCGGCGTGCCTTCGAACGCATCTCGAGCAGGCTCAATCCAGGCGTATCGTCGATGTAGACCGGCGCCGAGCTGAGGATGCCGGCCGCCCGCGCAAGGCGCGGGAAGTCGTCGTCACGGAGCATTCCCTTCCGCAACCGCTGCGCGTCGATGCGCGCTTCGCTCGTCAGCATGCGTTGCACGAGTGATTCCTTACTCATTTCGAGCGAGAAGAACGCAACCGGAACATTGTGCTCGATGGCGGCGTGTTGCGCGATGTTGAGGACAAAGGCTGTCTTTCCCATCGATGGCCGCGCCGCGACGATGACGAGATCCGATGACTGGAAGCCCGAGGTGAGCTCGTCGACATCCTTGAACCCACTCGGCACACCGGTGACGGTCTTGCCGCCGCGCTGCAGCGCTTCGATGCGCTCCATCGTCGGCCAGAGTAATTCCTTGATCCGCGTGAATCCTTTCTGCCCGCGCTGCTGGCTGACCTGAAAGATCTTGTTCTCGGCGTCATCGAGCAGATCGGCGGCGGTCAGGCGGCCTTCGAACGCCTCGGCGACGATCGACGTCGAGACTTCGATCAGCCGGCGGAAGAGCGCCTTCTCGCGGACGATGCGCGCGTGATATTCGACGTTCGCCGACGTCGGCACCGCATCGACGAGGAAGCCGATGTAGTCCTTCCCCCCCGACGCGTCGAGTTCACCACGGCGCTCGAGCTCATTGGCGAGCGTGAGGGGATCGACGATCTCCCCGCGCTCGGTGAGCGCGGTCATCGCGCGATAGATGCGGCGATGGCCCTCGCGATAGAACATGCCGTCATCGACGGTTTCGACCACGCGCGCGACGGCGTCCGCGTCCATGAGCATGGCCGCGAGTACCGCCTGCTCGGCGTCTTCCGAATACGGAGGACGCCGATCGCGGTACGGATCACGCCCGAGCGTCTGGGCTGCTATCGAGTATTCGGCGGGCGAGCTGGACATCGTCCCAGGCTGGTCGTTTCCACGCGGGATTGCGGAGCAACGCTGCGGGATGGTAGGTCACGATGAGCGGGATGCCGTGGTAGCGATGCATGCGGCCACGGAGTTTCCCGATCGATTCTTTGGTTTCGAGGAGCGTCTGCGCAGCGAAGGTTCCGAGCGCGAGGATCACTCCGGGGCGGATCAGCTCGAGCTGACGGATCAGGTACGGGCTGCAGGCGGCGATCTCATTGGGCAGCGGATTCCGGTTTCCCGGCGGCCGGTGCTTGATCACGTTACAGATGAAGACATCTTCGCGCGGAAGCTGGATCGCCGCAAGGATTTTTGTCAGCAACTGCCCCGCGGCGCCGACGAAGGGGCGGCCGGTCTCGTCTTCCGTCGCGCCCGGCGCTTCACCGACGACAACGAAACGCGCGTTCGGATTCCCCTCGCCAGGCACGCCGTTGATCGCGGTCTCGTGCAGCGGACAGCGTGTACACCGGCGAACCGTTTCGGCGATCGCGTCGAGTGACGGCAATGCCTCGATGTCCGATGTTCCGGGCGACGCTGGCTTGGCAACGACAAGGCCGGGGGGCAGGTCGATCGGATGGCCACCTCCCGGAGCGGGCGCGGTGCTACCGCCGGTTTTCGCCGCGGAGCTGGCCCCCGCCTGAGCAGGCGCCACGGGCGTGGCCGATGACGCGGACGCCGCCGACGACGCAGCAGGACGGGCGGGTGTTGCGCCTGGCGTCGCACCGGTAGCGCGGAGTGCGGAACGCCAGTCGTCAGTCGCGGGAAGCGCTTCTCCCGCCATCCCGTCCTGCGGGACGCCGTCCGCCGGCGCGACGTTAGGCATTGGCGATGGACCGCCCGGGACCCGCGCTGCGGGCGACGAGGGTGCTTTGGCAGGTCCGCCCATCACCTTCATCGCGTCCTCGATCGACATCGAGTCGAGCGCGAACTCCGATTCGCCCATCTCGCGCCTCTGCTCGAGATACCGGCGGAGCCTGTCCCTAGCGTCCATCGAGAAGCGCCACCACGCGATCGAGGATGACGTCGGCCAGTTCGCGCTTGGCCATCAGCGCGACACGCTGTTCGGCACCATCGCGGCCAATCAGCGTCACGCGATTGGTATCGACGCCGAAGCCGGCGCCCGGCTCGGTGGCATCGTTGACCACGACGAGGTCGAGCTGCTTGCGCACGAGCTTCTCCCGCGCGTGGGTCATCACGTCGTTGGTCTCGAGCGCAAAGCCGACGATCACGCTGCCGGCACGGCGTGCGTCGACAGTGCTCGCCAGGATGTCGGTCGTCGGCGACAGCTGCAACGATGACGGTGCCGACGATTTCTTGATCTTCTGCGCCTCGACCTCGGTGGCGCGGAAGTCGGCCGGCGCCGCGGCCATGATCAGCGCATCCGCGTCAGGGAGCTCGCGGGCGACGGCGTCGCGCATCTGTTCGGTCGTCTCCACGCGAACGACGCAGGCGCCCGGCGGAGGCGTGACGGTGCCGGGCCCGGTGATCAGGACGACTTCAGCCCCCCGCCGCCATGCAGCCGCGGCAAGCGCAGCGCCCATCTTCCCGCTGCTGTGATTGGAAATGAAGCGTACCGGATCGATCGCCTCTCGTGTCGGGCCCGACGTCACGATGATCCGCCTCCCGCCTAACGCTCGGCGATCCTCGAGCAGCCAGCCGACGTGGGCGAAGATCGTCTCCGGCTCGGGCATCCGTCCCGGCCCGCTACCCTCCCCGGCGGCCAGCGGGCCGTCGTCGGGGGGCACCACGTGATACCCGATGCTCTGCAGGTGCGCGATGTTCTGCCGCGTCTGCGGATGGGCCCACATGTGATCATTCATCGCCGGGATGACGAGGACGGGCGCACTCGCCGCGAGCAGAATCGCCGTCAGCAGATCGTTCGCCTGCCCTGAGGCGGCGCGCGCACAGAGGTCAGCGGTTGCCGGCGCGATGACGATCGCGTCGGCAGCGCGGGCCAGCTTCACGTGATCGAGCGCATTGCCAGCGGCGAAGATCGCGCTGTGCACCGGGCGCCCGGTGAGCGCTTCAAAGGTGATCGCGCCGACGAATTCCAGCGCGGCGGGCGTCATCACGACGTCGACGTCGGCGCCGGCAAGTGTGAGCAGGCGGGCGAGCCATGCCGATTTGTAGCTGGCGATCCCCCCGCTGACGCCAAGGAGGACGCGGGCGCCGGCGTACGGGCGCTGGGGGGCTGGAGCTCCGCTCACCGTTAGGCGCGAGGCGGGCTGCAACAGCGCCCGCCTCGCCTGCTCTGGTTACTCGGCGCCGGGGCGGCGCTTCGGCAGGACGCGGTACGTGACTTTGCCGCCCGACAGCTCCTCGAGCGCACGGGTCGTCAGCTTCTTCTCACGCGACGACGAACGATCGCGCGGGAATTCGTTGATTACGCGGGCGAACTTCGCCGCGACGACCACTGCGAGGTACTTGTTCGTGGCATGCTTCGCCACTTCTACCGGTGTGAAAACCTGCATTTAACCCTCCGAACGTTTGTCGATCTCTCGCGTAAGCTCGTCCACCAGTTCCTTCACCTTCCCGTCGATGTCAATCACCCGATCGCGGCGAAAGGTCTCCGCGTCGATGATGCTCGACACCGCCGCCACCGCGCGCTCGAGGTCGTCGTTTACCACGACGTATTCGTACGACCCGACCGCCTGCAACTCCTTCAACGCTGACGCCAGCCTGACGCGTAGCGCCTGATCGCTCTCGGTCTTCCGCGCCATCAGCCTCGTCATCAGGACGTTCGCCGACGGCGGCAGCACGAACACCAATACCGATCGGGGAAACGCCTTCACGAACTGCTGCGCACCCTGGACGTCGATGTCCATCAGCACATGCTTGCCCGATCCCAGTACCCGTTCCACCTCGCGGCGAAGCGTTCCGTACATCTTGCCGTGTACTTCCGCCGACTCGGCGAACTCGCCGCGCTCTCGGGCGCCGAGCATTTCGCCAGTGGAGAGGAAGTAGTAATCCTTTCCATCAACCTCGCCCGAGCGCGGAAGCCGCGTCGTGCACGAGACGGAATACCCGACGTCGCGACGAACCACGAGCAACCGCTTGGCAATCGTCGTCTTGCCGCCGCCGGATGGCGACGAGAGAATGACCGGAAACGGATTCACTCGAGGTTCTCGACCTGTTCGCGGATCCGCTCCAGCTCCTCCTTGATCGCGACCACGTCCTGCAGCATCGCCGCATCCGCGGCCTTGCTCCCGGTCGTATTCGCCTCGCGCAACAGCTCCTGCAGCAGAAACCCTAACCGTTTCCCTACGCCGTCCGGCGACGCATCCCGCAGTGCGCTGCGAAAGGCGACGATGTGCGACTCGAACCGATCGAGCTCTTCGCTCACGTCGAGCCGGTCCGCCAGCACCGCGATCTCCTGCGCCATTCGTGCATCATCGAGCGCGATACCGCCGGCCAATTCCTGTACGGCAGCCCGCAGCCGGTCGCGCTGTTCGACCAACCGTGCCGGCGCCCGCAATCCCAGCCGCGCAACCGCCCGCTCGATCACCGCAATCCGCTCGTCGAGAAACGCGGCAAGCCTGCTTCCTTCCTGCTCCCGCATCGTCGCCAGCACGGATGCCGCCTGGTCGACAATCGCGACTAGCTCCTGCGCCGTGCCCGACTCCTCTTCGCGCTCGCCCGCCGCGAAAACCTCCGGCATCCGCAACACCGTGCCGATGTCAAGCTCACCACCCAGCGCGAATCGTTGCTGCAGTTCCCGCAACTGTCCGACGTGCTGCGCGAACTTTGCCTCATCAATCGCCGACCCGCGCGTTTCATCTCGTTCCGCGCGCGCCACCAACGTTACATGTCCGCGGGCAACCTGCTTGCGCAGCGCCTCACGAACCTCGGATTCCCAACGCGCAAATGCGCTGGGCAGCTTTATCGTCGGGTTGAAAAAGCGGTGATTCACCGACCGAAGCTCGACGGTTACCCGCGAGCTTCCGACGTGACCTTCCGCCGCCCCGAAGCCGGTCATGCTCCGTATCATCGGCAATCAGTCAAGTTACGGAGCGACAACGACATTGTCAATTTGATGGTTCAATTGTAGAACTCCCAACGCACCCCGTAGAAGTTCGTTTGCCGCGGCATCAGGTATCCCGGCACGAGTCCGTAAATCGTGCCCGGGATGTTCCGGTACTGCCAGCCGATGTACGCACTCCGGATGCGGACCTCGATCAACGTCGAGAGGACGTGCGATCCACGGACCTTGGTTGTTCGCGTCGCGTCCGGCGCCGGAAAGCTGGTGGTCGAGCGATACTGATGAATCGCGGTGGCATTGAATCCGAACTGGCCATCAGGGAATCGACCGATCCACCTGGTCCGAAAAAACAGCTCGGACCGCGCCTCGAACTGCGGTTGGAAGAGGTCTGGAGACGTCCACCGCGTCGCCACCGCGTCGAGACCCACGTCGCGGTAAAGTTTTCCTCGCACGCTGCCAAACGTTCCGCGCGCCTGCCCGACCGCAAGCCGCAGCGGAGGATGCCTGACGCTCGTCGCGGTGAAATCGCTGTAATAAACCGTTGGTACGTCGACCTTCGTGGAGTCGCGCAGCAGCACTCCACCCGCGAGCCACGCGTCGTGGTAATGCACTCCCGCCTCGGCGCGCAGCGCGTTCCCCGAGGGGCTGCCGTCATTCGCACCTTGGCGGCGCTCGGCGACTGCGGAGAGTGACACCCACGGAAGCGGACGAGCGGTAATGCCCGCCTCGAGCGCATTGGCGTGGTTGAAGCCATCGCGCTCGGCGCGTGCCGACACGGCACCGAATCGTGTGTCCCACGATGCACGCGCCGACGGCGAGGTTACCGCGAGTCCTTGAAAGATCCGGATGCGCGTGGTCGCGCTGATGCGCGCTCCCCACCGAGTGAGTCCTCCGGCGAACACGTACTGCGCGCGCGAGGGCTGGGTATCGGCGACTGTACCGAATCCGCGGAGACTGTCGGCGTGCGTGACGGGAGGCGCGAGCCGAGTGCCGGTCTGTCCCGTCGCTTCCTTGAAGGATGCGGTCGCGGCGAGTGCCTGCAGCCAAGGCCCGCTCTCAGGGTCGCCGTACGCGCCGCGCAAGTACGCATCGGTGCGCGTCGCCCGGAGCGCGGGAATCGAATCCGCCACCTGTGTGCCGAGGAGCTGCGCTCCGTTCAGCGCTCGTGTCGTGTAGGCGACCTCGGTGTTGCGGGTGCGCCCGTCGCGTACGACGAATCCATCGACGCTCCAGGGTCCGCGTGCCCATCCGGTGCGAAGCATCAGCGACAGGGCGCGGCCGCCCGCGCCCTGGCCGAGAAAACCGGTGCGCGGATCGGACGTGGAGAACTGCTGCATTCCGACTTGCAGCACCTCTCCGTGCGCGTAGCGTTTGCCGAAGAACCCACGGTACAAGTTGGTCCCGAGATCGCCGGTTCCGACGTCGACGCGCGTGTTGGCGATCGTCCGATCATAGCGCCACGACCGGAGGTGCACGCGGAGCTCGCGCGCACCGCGCTCGACCCGGACTTCCTCGAGCGTCCAGAGGGGAATTTCCGTCAGGTCGAGGACATTGCCGGTCCGCGGATCCAGCGCATCGATCTCAACGCCGTCGAGGAAGACGCGGACTGCGCCGGGATCGCCGAGGAAGGCGACGGTCTGCGGCGAGTGAATCCAGCTCGGCCGGAACATGACCGCACCAGGAAGTCGCTCGAGCAGCTCGGCGAGCGTCAGCGCTCCCGTCGCGAACATCGCGTCGCGGTCCCAGCGCCAGCCCGTTCCGGTTTCCGGCAGCATCGGACCTTCAGCGCGCGCCGTCGGCGCGCGGAGTGTGTCGGCCTTCAGCGAGTCAAGGCGAACCGAATCCGCGCGTTGCCTAACGGCGGCGGTATCGAGCACCGCCTCGGAGTCGGCCGGCAAGGGGATCGGCGCCGTGATTACCGGCGGGCCAGCCGGCGTCCGCGGCCGCGCGGTGTCAGCTGGTGTTCCCTGCGCGGCGAGGACACTCGGAAAAACGGCCCCGGCGATGAGGCCGAGGCCGGCGCACCACCGAGCGATGCGAAGGCCGAGCGTCAGCCGGCCCTCCCCCGGACGAACTCGAGGAAGGTCCCGACGGGGATGCCGGTCGGTCCTTTCGGGAGGACGACAAGGTCGCTCTCCGAATAGGCGGTGCCAGCGATGTCGAGGTGGACCCACGGGTAATCGCCGATGAACTCGCGGAGAAACAGCGCCGCGCTGATCGAGCCTGCCGGACGCCCGCCGGAATTCTTGACGTCCGCAACATCGGACTTGATCAGGTCCTTGAATTCATCCCACATCGGCAGCGGCCAACCCGGCTCGCCGGCGCGGCGGCTGGCCGTCAGCACCTCGTCGACCAGTGCCTCATCGACGCCGAAGACACCGGTCGCCGTGTGGCCTAACGCGATGACACAGGCGCCGGTCAGCGTTGCCGCGTCGATCACCGCGGCGGGCTTGTAGCGCGAGGCATAGGCGAGGACATCGGCGAGGACGAGGC
>JANMBU010000090.1:0-2679 GCA_031360575.1 Gemmatimonadaceae bacterium | reverse complement strand
CGGAGCGGATCACGCAAATGCGCCTCGGCCAGCTTGGCGATGCGCGGGGGCAGCGTCGCCGAAAAGAGCGCGGTCTGGCGGTTGGCCGGCGTCGCGCTGAGCACTGCCTCGAGATCCTCGGCGAAGCCCATGTCGAGCATCTCGTCGGCTTCGTCGAGGACGACGATCTGCACCGCGTCGAGCTTGAGGGTGCGGCGGCGGATGTGATCGGTCGCGCGGCCCGGCGTCGCGACGACGACGTCGACGCCACGCTTCAACGCGCGGAGCTGCTGCTCCATCGACTGCCCGCCGTAGATCGGCAGTACCGACACGCCGCGTGAGCGGCCGTACTTGTGCGCCGCTTCGGCGACTTGCATCGCCAGCTCGCGCGTCGGGACGAGCACCAGCGCGCTGATGCTGCCGCGCGGGCGGTCCTTGGCCGAGAGCCGCTGGATCATCGGCAGCGCAAACGCCGCCGTCTTGCCGGTGCCGGTGGCCGCCTGGCCGAGGACGTCGCGGCCGTCGAGGATGGCGGGGATCGCCTGCTGCTGGATCGGCGTCGGCTCTTCGTAGCCTAACGCTGACAGCGTCGCGACCAGCTCGGGGCTCAGGCCTAACGCGGCGAAGCCGGCGCCATCGGGCTCGGTGGCGACCGGCTGGTCGCCGGCGGACTCGGAGTCAGACTCGGAATCAGAGTCGGACTCGGAGCTGTAGTTGGGGCCGGAGTTGGAGTCGCGCTCGGTTGTGGTGGTGTTGTCGCCAGTCGTCGCTTCAGCGCTCGACGTGGCGGTCGTATCCTGCTCGCGCGCCGGCGTCTCGCTGGCGTTGCGGGGAGTGGTCTTCGTTTTCGGGCTCATGGTACTGCGCCTGCCTGTTTATCAAATCGTGGTGTCGCGGTCAACGCGAACGAGCGACCACCGCCGGAATTCGGGGTGATCGACGCACCAAGCAGCCATCGGTCGATGCGGTTCTTCGGATGTGAGTGGCTGTACTGAACGACCTTCGACCCGGCCAGAGTGCCGATCGCGGCGCCGAGCATCACATCGCTCGCCCAGTGCTTGTTGTTGTACATTCGCGACAACCCGATCAGCGACGCACCACCATACATCACAGGTGCAATATACCACGTCGAGTGGGGCCACCACCGGCGTGTTTCCGCGGTAACCGCTGACGCGACGGCAAAACCGGTCAGTGTGTGGCCGCTCGGGAAGGAGGAATAGTCCGTTCCTGAGGTAAATCCGCGAAACAGCTTGAAATCGCGCGGATTGTCGGTGTCGACATAGGGGCGCGCGCGGCCGGCCAGCCCCTTGATCAGCCCAGTCGCCGTCAATCCGACGACGATCGCCTCGGTCCCGTGAAGTCCGAGGTCGGCCATCCGCTGATTGTGCCACAGACGGCCGCCGGCGTAGAGGGCGCCGCCGATCGCGAAGGCGCCGGGCTGCGCGATCAGGCGAAAGTTTGTCGCCTGATGACGAAAGAACCGATTCGACTGGTTGCGTTTGTCCTGGAGGTTCTCGGCGATCTTCCGGTCGAGCGGAAAGAGCGCAACCGTCGCGAGGGTGAATGCGCCGGCATAGATCGCGTCGCGCCCGGTGAACAGCGGCTGCGTCGAGGGGCGGACGCCGGTGGTATCGGTCTGCGCGGCTGCGCAGAGCGGCAGCGCGACATTGACGACGATCGTGAGGGCGGGCACCAGCATCGCGACGCGAGCGCGGATGGTGCGAAGGGCTGGAAGCACGGGTGTTTGCGTCCGGGTTGGATTTGTCCGGGCCACCCGTCGTGCACCAGCCGTGCCGCGCTCGCTAGACCGTCTGCTCCTCGCCCGCGCGCCGGTACCAGTAGGCGACGGCAAGCATGAACAGGCTGACGAGCACGAAGGTCCCGGCCTTGATGCCGATCGTGTCGAGTCCCCAGACGCGCGAGATCGCCATCCCCGCGGCGATCACGCAGAGACCGAGTCCGATGTGCCGCGAGATCGGCACGCTCCGCACGCGCCCATAGTGAATGGCCCCGACCCCGACGAGCGCGAAGTAGAGGGTGACCAGCGACGTCGCGACGTCGCGCGCCACAGTGCTGTCGAGCTCCATCCATCCCCAGGCGAACAGCGCGATCGGGAGGAAGACTCGCTGAACCGGTGCCCAGCCCGAATTCGTCACACCCGCATCGTCGTCCACCTTCGCCATCGCATCGAAGAACAGCCAGGCGGCGATGATCACGGCGAGCACCACGAGCGCGCCCGGATTCACGAAGGGATTGTTGATGAAGTCCGGCCGCGCCGCGAGCAGGTCGCGGCCCGCTGACATCGCGAGCACGAGGCCGACGACGACCGGCAGTCCGACCAGCCGGACCCGCTCCTTCCGGATGAGCAGGACCATCGCGACCGCATGCGTCACGAAGCCGAGGCCGAGGAGCAGTGTCTCGTGGCGAAGGAGATAGGCAACAGAGACGAGCGTCGCGAAACCGAAGACGAGGTAGTGCGGCCCGCGCCGCTCCTGGTCGTTCATCAGCGCCGCACTGGCCGCGGCGACGCCCCAGATGAGCGCGATCGCCACACCGTTAGGCGCGACGACCCCGCCATTGGCGAGCAGCGCGGCGGCGAGCAGCGCGAGGGGTAGCCCGACGGCATCGAGCAGCCACTGCTCCGGCTGCATGCTGAGCGGCCGCTGGATGAGATAGAGCGAGACCGTGCCGGCGAGGGCG
>JANMBU010000036.1:0-18025 GCA_031360575.1 Gemmatimonadaceae bacterium | reverse complement strand
CGCAGCTGCGCGCCGATGTCGCCGGCGATCTCGGCGTCGTCGCAGGCGACCGACGAGACGAGGCATCCGTTCGAGACGTTCATCTCGGCGACCAGCTCGTCCACCGAATCGACGAGCACGAAGGTATCGACCGGGCCGAAGGGCTCCTTGTGGTAGAGGGAGCTGTTGCGCGGGACGTTGAGCAGTGCGACCGGCGCGACGTAGGCGCCCATGTCCTGGCCGTCGATGAAGCGCGACGGCTCGAGGCTCGACTCGAACAGCGGGATCGCGCCGGTGCCGATCGCGATCGCGATCGCCTTGCGCAGGCCGTCGGCGGTGCCGCGGTTGATCAGCGGCCCGAAGTCGAGCACCGGCAGCGGATCGCCAGCGTTAGGCACGGCGACCGGGTTGCCGACGGTGAGCGCGTTGGCCGCGGCGAGATACGCATCGAGGAATCGTGGAAAGAGCCGCCGCTCGACGACGAACCGCGCGTAGGCAGTACAGCGCTGCTTACCGTAGTCGTAGCCTTTCCTGATCTGGTCGCCGAGCTTGTCCCACTGCGAGTAGTCCCAAACGCCGTAGGCGTTGACACCCTCCATCTCGAGCATGTGCCGCTTGCGGACGTCGAGCAGCGAGGCGGCGACCGAGCGCCCGCTCGCCCGGCCGCCGACGAAGGCGAGACAGTCGACGTCCTCACCGCGAACGAGCGCCGGCCCGAGCTCACCACCCGGTCCGCTGAGCAGGGTGACCGGCAATCCCTCGCGCCGCGCGAGCGCGAAGCCGACGGTGAGCGCCAGCAGTCCGCCGTCGGTCGGCGTCTTGGCGACCACTGCGTTGCCGGCGAGCGCCTGCACCAGCACCGAGTGCATCAGCACCGAATACGGATAATTCCACGACGCGATGTTCGAGACGACGCCGATCGGAGTGCGCGCCGCGACCATCCGCTCGATCCCGGCGATGTACCACTCGACGCCGTCGATGCAGCGGTCAACGTCGGTCTGCGCCTGCTTGAGCGGCTTGCCGATCTCCCAGACCAGCAGCAGGGCGAGCAGGTCGCGGTGCGTGCGCAGCGCGGCGAGACAGGCATTCACCCGCACCTGCCTAACGTCGAGCGGAACACGCGCCCACTCGCTGGCCTCGCGCTTGGCGGCGCGCACCGCAGCGGTCGCGTCGTCGAGGCCGAGCATCGGCAGGGCGCTGAGCTCGCGGCCATCCACCGGCGAGGTGGCAAGCCGCGGCCGGCCAGGCGACGACCAGGCGCGGTCGATCAGGTTCAGCGGATGTCCGTCGGCGCCGAACGCCTCGGGCACCGCCTGGCGGGTGCGGGTCAACAGCGATGGCCAGTCGGCCTTTTCAGCAATGCGCATCGAGGGATCTGAGGGAAGCAGGTTCGCGGCTGCATCAAGCTGCCCTGCATATTGTTCAGTGACAAGAGACCGCGCGCAGTTGCCTGAACGACAACGAGAACATCGAATGCTCGACCGATCGCGAAAGGTGGACGGGTCAGGAGTGCCGCGCTCGCATGATGCAGTCCGCCTGCTTCCAGGGATCGCGCTGGCCGCGGTCGTGGGTGTGGCGGCACTGGGCGTTGCCGGCATCGAGCAGCGCGTGTTCGGGCACCCGATCATCGAGGGACTGGTCGTCGCGATCCTGCTCGGCATGATCATCCGCACCGCCTGGTCGCTACCCCCGCAGGTCGCAGCCGGCGTCGGGTTCACCGCGAAGCAGGTGCTGGAGGTCGCGGTGCTGCTGCTCGGCGTATCGGTCGACCTCCCGTTGCTGCTCAAGGCCGGACCGTCGCTTGCCGTCGGTATCGTGCTGCTCGTCGTGATCGGCCTCGCGGCGAGCTACGCAATCGGCCGCACACTCGGGCTTCCGCACAAGCTGGCGGTGCTGGTAGCCTGCGGCAACGCGATCTGCGGGAACTCGGCGATCGCCGCGGTGGCACCGGTGATTCACGCCGACAAGGACCACGTTGCGTCGTCGATCGCGTTCACCGCGATCCTTGGCGTGGTCGTCGTGATCGGGCTGCCCTTCCTCATTCATCCGCTCGGCCTCAGCTACTATCAGTACGGGGTGCTGGCCGGCCTAACGGTCTACGCGGTGCCGCAGGTGCTGGCCGCGGCCTTTCCGGTGAGCATCCTCTCCGGCCAGGTTGGCACCCTCGTCAAGCTGGTGCGCGTGCTGATGCTCGGCCCGGTGGTGCTCTTCTTTGCGCTCAAGCATCGCAACGACGCCGACGCGCCGCTCGCGGGCGCGGGCGCGCGATTCCGGATCACGCGCTTCGTGCCCTGGTTCATCATCGGCTTTCTCGCACTCGCCGGCTTGCGGTCGGCCGGCCTCATTCCCGCAGCGTGGGTGGCGCCGACACGCGCCCTGTCGAGCTGGTTCACTGTCGGCGCGATGGCGGCGCTCGGGCTGGGTGTCGACCTCAAGGCAATCGCGCGAGTCGGGCGTCCGGTGATCATGACGGTGACGGCCTCGCTCGCGGTGCTGATCGTGCTCGGCGTCTCGCTCATTCACCTGCTGTCGATCCGGTGACGGCCGCGTCATGTCGATTTCCCGTAGACTCGTTCGACGTACAGGTACAGCGTCGATGTTCAGATCAACGACCTGACGCCCGATTCCGGCTGGAATCTTCACACAAATGAGGTGTTCACCATGCGATTCATGATCCTGGTCAAGGCGAGCAAGGACTCCGAGGCGGGCATCCTGCCGAGCGCCGAGCTGCTCACCGCGATGGGCAACTACAACGAGCAGCTGGTGAAGGCTGGGGTTCTCCTTGCCGGCGAGGGGCTCCAGGACAGCTCGAAGGGCGCGCGGGTGCGCTTCTCCGGGGCGAAGCGCACGGTGATCGACGGGCCGTTCGCCGAGACGAAGGAACTGATCGCCGGCTACTGGCTCTTCCAGGTGAAGTCGCTGGCCGAGGCGATCGAGTGGGTGAAGCGCGCCCCGAACCCGATGCCGGGCACCGACTCCGAGATCGAGATCCGCCAGGTGTTCGAGGCGGAGGACTTCGGCAGCCTGGCGGAGCAGGTCCCGCAAGTGTTCGAGGCCGAGAAGAAATTCCGTGATGCCGAACGCGCGCGGCAGAAGAAGCCGAAGTCGTAGCACCGCGTCCCGCCGCGTGGAGCGTTAGGCAGGCGTCCCGACCGCAGCGAGCAGGTCGGCGAGCATGCCATACGCCGTCGTTGTCGCGTCGGGATCGTGCGAGGTGACGGTCAGCCCGCCGGGGAACACGTCCGCTTCGTAGTGCATCACGAGCGTTGCACCGCGCACGATGCCGAGGACGCCGTCCACCGCGCACCGCTCCGGCGCAACCCGCCCGACGACCGCACCGTCGTCGCCGCGGCGCACCTCGCCGACCAGGCGGTACGGACTGCGCTCGGCGGCGGCCCGGCGGACCGCGTCGGCGCCTAACGCGCAGATCCCTTCGCGGGCGATGTCGCCGGGACGGAGGTCGCCGCCAAGCATCACGTTGCCCACCGCGCACAGCTTCAGCGCGCTATCCCAGCCGTCCACGTCGTAGGCCGGGTCGGCTTCGGCGATGCCTGACCGTTGCGCCTCGGCGATGCCATCGCCGATGCTGAGCCCGCGCTCGACCGCCTCGAGCACCACCGTCGCGGTCGAGGTGAAGACACCGCGCACCGCGTGAATGCCGGCGGCGGGGAGGCAGTTGCGGACGAGGGAGAATACCGGGGCGCCGTCCATTACCGCCGACTCGAAGCGATACTGCCGGCCGCGCGCGGCGGCGAGCGTCGTCAGCGCGCGATACCCGTACACCAGCGGACCCTTGTTCGCGGAGACCACATGGGCGCCATGCTCGAGCACGATCCGGAGGTAGTCTAGTGCGGGCTGGCCGCTGTGCGGGTCGAGTGCGATCGCCTCGAAGACGACGTCGGCCCGACCGACCGCGAGCCATTCGTGGATGTCGGCGCAGGCCGCACCGGTGCCGGGCAGCGGGTTGACCCCGGTCGCGTCGGCGCGCCAGCCGATCCTGCGTGATGCGACGCCAGTGACGACACACTCGATGTCATAGTCGCGAGCCAGCGATTCGCGCCGGCGCGCGAGCAGCGCGTGCAGCGCGCGGCCGACGTTGCCGAAACCGAGAAACGCCACACGCACCACGTTCATGCATCACGGCGAGCAAGGGGAGACACTGTCACTCGGCAGGAAGCTGCTTGCCCGACTGCGCGCGAACAAGCCCGCGGGCGGCTATCGTTCGGCGTGGACCCACTATTCTCCCGTACCACGGCCCGGCGATGAGGATCGTCTCCGGGAAATTCGCCGGCCGCGACCTGCTCTCGCCTAACGATTTCCGGATTCGCCCGACCGCCGAGCACGTGCGCGCCGAGCTGCTCGACCTGCTGCGGCCCGACCTCCCGGACGCGCGCGTCCTCGATCTCTTCGCCGGCACCGGTGCGCTCGGACTCGAAGCGATCTCGCGGGGCGCGCGCAGCGCCGACTTCGTCGAGACGCGGCCGTCGAGCCTCCACGCGCTGCGGGCCAACGTCGCCACGCTCCGGCTCCGCGACCGGGTACGCATCTTCAAGCGCGATGCACTGCCCTTCGCCGGCGCGCTCGGACCGGCCTCGTACGACATCACCTTCGTCGATCCGCCCTATGGCTCGCGGATGCTCGACCGAGTGATCGAGAGCTGGCAGGCGAGCCGGTTCTCGCGGGTGCTCGCGGTCGAGCACGCGCGCGACCACGAGCTGCCGCGCGGCGCGGCGAGACTCACCTTCGAGGAGACGAGCGTGACGGTGTACACGGTGGAAAGCCATACGCCATAAGCCATAAGCCGTTAGCAGGCAGGGGACGGCGGGGGGGTGACAGCGTTCGCTCAGCGCTTGTCGTTTACCGCTTACTGCTGCCGTACCGCATCAGTTAACATTCCGAATGACCGTTGCCGCCAAACGCCGCCCTGTCGCCGCGACTACGCTGACGCCCGCTGAGATCCTCAGCGATTATCGGGTCGCCTACCGTAGCCGGATCGTCAGCACACTCGCCCGCGGCGAGGTGATGCTCGGCCGGGCGATGTTCGGCATCTTCGGCGACGGGAAGGAGGTGCCGCAGGTCGCCCTCGCGCGCGCCGTGAGGCCGGGCGACATCCGGTCGGGGTACTACCGCGACCAGACGCTGATGTTCGCGCTCGGGCTGCTCACGCCGCAGGAATTTTTCGCGCAGCTCTACGCGCATGCCGACGTCGATGCCGACCCGGCGTCGGCGGGTCGCGGAATGAACGCGCACTTCGCGACGCGGATGCTCGATGATGCCGGCCATTGGAAGGACCTCACCAGCGGCGTGCAGTCGTCCTCCGACATCTCGCCGACCGGCTCGCAGATGCCGCGCCTCCTTGGCCTCGCCTACGCATCGAAGCTCTATCGCGAGCTGAAGGAATTGCGCCAGCTCACGAAGTTCTCGCGCGGTGGTAACGAGATCGCCTTCGGGACGATCGGCAATGCGTCGTGCGCCGAGGGTGTGTTCTGGGAAGCGATCAACGCCGCGTCGGTACTGCAGGTGCCGATGCTGCTCTCGGTCTGGGATGACGGCTACGGCATCTCGGTGCCTAACGAGATGCAGGTTGCGAAGGGAAGCATCTCCGAGTTGCTCGAGGGATTCCGGCGCCTGCCTGACGCGAAGGCGGGCGGCGGGCTCGAGCTCGAGGTCGTCCGCGGCTGGGATTACCCGGCGCTGCTCGAGGTCTACCAGCGCACCGCGGCCACCGTCCGTGCGCAGCACGCACCGGCGGTCGTCCACGTCACCGAGCTCACCCAGCCGCACGGTCACTCGACGTCAGGCAGCCACGAGCGCTACAAGTCGACCGACCGCCTGACGTGGGAGAAGGAGCGCGACGGTCTCAGTCGCTTCCGTGCGTGGATCATCGACCAGGGGATCGCAACCAGCGAGCAGCTCGACCACGCGCAGGAGGAGGAGAGCGACGCCGTGCGCGCGGCGCGCGACGCGGCCTGGGCGGCGTACCAGGCACCGATCGCGGCCGAACGCGCCGAGGTGGACGAGATCCTCCGTTCGATGAACGCGGGCGCGTCGGATCGGGTGGACGGCATCCGTCGCGACCTGGCGAAGCGGCGCGATGTGCTGCGGCGCGACATCGCCGCCGCGGTGCATCTGGCAATCGTCGCCGTGCGCTCGGTGCCTGACGCGGCGGCGCCGTTGCTCGAGTGGACGCGCGAACACGAGCGGGCGAACGACGACCGCTATCACTCGCATCTCCATTCGCAGTCGGACGAAGCAGCGCTCGCCGTGCCGATCGAGGCGCCGGTCTACGCCGACGATGCGATCGAAGTCGAAGGCTTCCGGCTGCTCAACGCCTGCTTCGACGCCGCGCTCAAGCGCGATCCGCGGGTTATCGCCTTCGGCGAGGATGTCGGGAAGCTCGGCGACGTGAACCAGGGGTTCGTCGACCTGCAGGCGCGCTACGGGCTGCTCCGCGTCGGCGACGCCGGCATCCGCGAATGCACGATCATGGGCCAGGCGATCGGGATGGCAATGCGCGGGCTGCGTCCGATCGCCGAGGTGCAGTATCTCGACTACCTGCTCTACGCGCTGCAGATCATGTCCGACGACCTCGCGACGCTGCGCTACCGGACGAAGGGCGGGCAGAAGGCGCCGGTCATCGTGCGGACGCGCGGGCACCGGCTCGTCGGCATCTGGCATTCCGGCTCGCCGATGGGGATGATGGTGCACGCGCTGCGCGGGATGTACATCCTCGTGCCGCGCGACATGACGCGTGCCGCCGGCTTCTACAACACCCTGCTTCGCGGCGACGATCCGGCGATCGTGGTCGAGGTGTTGAACGGCTACCGGCTCAAGGAAAAGCTCCCGGCGAACATCGGCACCTTCACCATGCCGTTAGGCATCCCCGAGGTCATCCGCCAGGGAACCGACCTGACGGTGGTGACCTACGGCGCCTGCTGTCCGATCGCGATCGAGGCGGCGCGGCTGCTCGAGGGAAGCACCGGGGCCAGCGTCGAGGTGATCGACGTCCAGTCACTGCTCCCCTTCGACCGGAACGGGATGATCGTCGAGTCGCTGAAGAAGACGAGCAAGGTGCTTTTTCTCGACGAGGATGTGCCGGGCGGGGCGACCGCGTACATGATGCAGGAGGTGCTCGAGCGGCAGGGTGGCTTCCACTGGCTCGATACGCAGCCGCGGACGCTGGCCGCGTCGCCGCACCGGACGGCGTACGGGCGCGACGGCGATTACTGGTCGAAGCCTAACGTCGAGACGGTGTACTCCGCGATCTACGCAATGATGGGCGAGACAGATCCGGCGGGGTATCCGCCACTAGGTGTCTGACCGCCGGACCTCACTGGCCAACGCCGCGCTCCGGCTCCGCTTGGCGAGCCTCGCGCCGGTGGCGGATGACGAGGAAAGCCACGATGGTGATCGCCGCGACGGCCCCGAGCACGATGCTCGCCCGGCCGAGGTAGTGCTCGAGCAGCGGAAGGTTGTGGCCGAAGACGTAGCCTAACGTTCCGAACACCGCTGCCCAGGCGATCCCCCCTGACGCGTTCCAGAAGGTGAACGTTCCGTAGGGCATCTCGGCGGCGCCGGCCAGCGCGGCGGCCCAGCTCCGGAGCAACGCGATGAACCGGCCGATGAACACCGTCTTCGCGCCGTGACGGGCGAAGAATCCGCGGATGCGTTCGAGCTTCTTCTCGTTGAGGCCGACCCGGCGTCCGTAGCGGCGAACGAAGGCAATGCCGCCCTTCCGTCCGACCCAGTAGCCGGCGTTGTCGCCGAGGATGGCACCGGTCGCCGCAGCAGCAACCACACCGAAGATGTTGAGCCGGCCGAGTGCAGCGTAGGCGGCCGCGGTGACGAGCGCAGTCTCGCCGGGGAGCGGGATGCCGAAGCTCTCGAGGCTGATGAGGACGATGAGGAGGACGTAGCCGTAGTGGGCGACGAGATTAGCGATGGGAGGGTCCTGGTGAGTCGTTTGTTGCCCGCGCCGCGCGTCAACCGCGCCGCGGCCAGTACATGATCACGCCTGCGCCGCAGATGCAGATCAGCGCGCCAATCGCGTCGGCGGCGTCGGGACGATTGCCCTCCGCCCACCAACCCCAGAGCAGCGAGAGCGCGATGAAGATCCCGCCATAGGCTGCATAGGTTCGACCGAACGTCGATGGCTGGAGCGTCGGGATTACCCCGTAGAGCACCAGCAGCGCAGCGCCGGCGATCCCGACGAAAATGCTGCGACTGTCGCGCAGCCAGCGCCACATCAGGAAGCCACCGCCGATCTCGGCGACCGCGGCCAGCGCGAAGAGGGCGACCGATCGAAGGATGGTCTGCGTCACCGGATCGTTCCCAGCGTGGCGTTAGGCATCATGCGGAATGCGGGGGGGGGACAACGCAGCCACGGTGGACAATCAGTGGCCAACGGCCCGCTTCACCGCCATCGCGTCGAGCGCCGCAGCGAGACCGCGCGCCAGTGTCACCGCGTCGTCGTTGGCCCAGAAATGCATGAAGAACAACCGCGGGCTTTCAGTGAGCATGTGGCTGTGCAGCGCGGTGACCTCGATGCCATGCTCGCGCAGCGCTCGAATGACTGGGTTCACCTCGCTGCTGACCATCACGAAGTCGCCGCTGATCGCGGCCTTGCCGGCTCCCGTCGGCTGGAAATTGATCGCGGTGGCGACGCCCATTGACGGTGGGATTTCCATCCCATGATCGGTGATCCGCTGGCGGCGTGGCACACTCACCTGATACACCTCGCCATTGACTTTGCCCGTCGCGCCTAACGCGCGAGCGATCGCCGCGGTGTCGATGTCGATCGGGCTCGGCACCGGCGCCGTTCCACCGCTTGCGGCGGCGGCAGTGGACGGGGCGCTACCGGCGAGGGCGGGCAGCGGTGTCGCGCTCTGCGTCAGCGCAGTGCGGATGCTCGACGCGATTTTTGCGGCGTCGCCGTGCGCCGTGATGTGCATGTACATGATGCGTGGCGTCTCGTGGAGCAGGTGATTGTGCACCGCCGTCTGCTCGATCCCGCCCTGCTGCAGGGCGAGCATCACCGGCTCGATCTCGTCCTCGGTGAGGACGAGATCGCCCATGACCATTGTGCTCGCCGCGGGCGTCGCGCCCATCCGCTTGAACGCGATCCATGATCCGAGCGCGAGCGGTGGCGTCACCTGGACGCCGGCCGCCATCACCTGGAGGTCGCTCCGCGGGAAGCCGAACTTGAGGACGCCGCCCGGCTGTATCGCTCCCTTTCCGCCAAGCGCGGCTTGCACTTCAGCCCAGGCCAGGCCGCCGTCGAGCGCCGGGGTCGGCGACTGCTGCGCGCCGAGTGAAAGCGCAATGCTGGTACTGGCAATGACGACAAGCGGGACGCGCACGGAGTATTCTCCTCTGAGTAAAAACAATGGCGCGGCTTCAGGATTGCGGTACGCGACCCGGCGCGGTGACGTGCCTCACTGCTGATACGGGCGAAAAGAGTGCCATGCAGTTGTCACGCCCTCGTTAGCAATGCGAGTCTATCTCTGCACTCTGTCGTATCCGTGTTGCCGTCCACGAGGAGAACTCCTTGCACAGTCGTCTCATCCGCGCGCTGATCGGATTCACATTGTTCGTCTCGACGGGAACGCTTCTCGCCGCGCAGCAACCGTTGCGCGATTCCGTGTCGATCAGTTCGAGCACGAGGTTCGTTCTCGGGGCGGATCATGCCGCACCGCCAGCAACCAGAGCGCCAAAGCCGCTGTTCACCGCACGTGATGCCTACATCGCGGCTGGCTTCGCGGTCGCGACAGTCGCGCTCTTTCCAGCCGACAAGCGCATCGCGATCCGCCTGCAGGATTCGACGACGCAGGCCAACCGCTTCGCCCATCATGCGGCGACCGGGATCGAGCTGATCGCCAGCCCCGGTGCCTTTGTCATCGGCGGCGGAATGTATGCGATCGGACGCCTCGCCCACATCCCGCGCGCCACCGACCTCGGACTGCACGGGATCGAAGCAGTGCTGATGGCCGACGTACTCACCGGGCTGTTGAAAGGCAGTGCCGGCCGCGCGCGGCCGTTCGTGGTGGGCGACACACTTCCCCGCGCGTTCAAGTTCGGCCGCGGGTTCTACAAGGGCACCGACTACAGCTCGTTTCCATCCGGTCACACAACGAGTGCCTTCGCCGCCGCGGCCGCGGTGACCAGCGAAACGTCGCACTGGTGGCCGCGCTCGACGATCTTCATCGCGCCGGTCATGTATGGCGGCGCAACGCTGGTCGGGCTCTCGCGAATGTACCATAACAAGCACTGGGCAAGCGATGTCGTGCTCGGCGCCGGCATCGGGACGTTCAGCGGGATCAAGGTCGTCCGCTACAATCACGATCATCCCGGCAACCGGATTGACCGGTTCTTCCGCAACATCGAGGTCGGCCCCGACGCCGCGAGCAACGGCGCCCGCCTCAGCTGGACGGTACCGCTCTCACTGTCGCTGCCCGGCAGCGGCTCGCGCTAGCTCCATGCGCGCGTTCTGGCGCGCGTCAGGCCTAACGGCCCCCCGGCTGATATCGCTCCTTGTGTTGTCCGGCTGTGCGTCAGTCTCGCCGTCGCGTTATCACGCTCGGTCTCCGATCACTTCGACGGGCACCGTTTCCACAACTACGCCCGCTTCAAGGATCAGCAGATCGAAGACGCCATTCGCCTCGAGCTGCACACGCTCCAGGGAAAGCGCGGGCACTGGGAGCGATGGCAGGACGTGACGACTGACGTCCCGCCGCAGCGCGTCGGCGGCGGACAGTTGCGTGTCACCTTCGTCAACCATGCGACGGTGCTGATCCAGGTGGACAGCATCAACATCCTGACCGATCCCGTCTGGTCGAATCGCATCAGCCCGGTGCGCTGGTATGGGCCGAAGCGGCACCGGCCGCCGGGCATCCGCTTCGACGACCTGCCGCCGATCGACCTCGTCGTGATCAGCCACAATCATTACGATCACATGGACGTCGCGACGCTCAAGCAGTTGGTGGCGCGCTCGCATCCACGGATCGTCACTGGACTCGGCAACGCGCGCTACCTCGAGGAGCACGGCGTGCCTGACGCGGAGGAGATCGACTGGTGGCAGTCGATTCCGATTCGGGACGGCATTCGCCTGACCGGTGTTCCCGCGCAGCACTGGTCGGCCCGCGGGCTTGGCGACAAGTGGCGGACCCTCTGGCTCGGCTTCGTCATCGAGGCGCGCTCTGGCGCCATCTACTTCGCCGGCGACACCGGGTTCGCCGAGTTCTTTCCGCAAATCCGCGATCGTTTCGCGCGCTTCCGGCTGGCGATCCTGCCGATCGCACCGGCGCGCCCGCGACGCGCGATGGCGCCGCGCCACATGTCGGCCGGTGATGCGGTCAGGGCGGCACAGCTCTTCGACGCATCGACGTCGATCGCGATGCACTTCGGCACCTTTCAGCAGGGCGATGATGCCGAGGCGGAGCCGCCTGACTCGCTCCGGGCCGCGCTCGCCGCCGCCGGTGACTGTGCGCCGCGCTTCTGGGCGTTAGGCAACGGGGAGACCCGCCTCGTTCCCGCCGACAGCGTCGCGCGCGATCAGCGCTGCAGTGGCCCTTCGACGCCGAGCGGACGCCCGCCAGTCCGCAGGTAGTCGGCGAAATCGTCAGGCAGGGTGCTGGCGAGAATCGCTTCCGCTGCAGTATCGACATCGTACTCGACGCGGACTGTTTCGACGCTGACGTTGTTCACCTCGACGTCGAGCAACACGTAGCTCGAGCGCCAATCGCCATCCTTCGGCCGGCCGACGGATCCGGTGTTCACGAAGTGAACGCCATCGACCGTCCGATGCCATGGAATGTGGGTGTGGCCAAAGCAGACGACGTCGCCGACGCCTGCACCCAGCGCGGCGCCCATCTTCTTGAGAAACGCATCCGGCCGGTCGGCGGTAACGTAGACGGTGTTCAGCGCCTGGTTGCCATGCACCAGCGTCACCGTCGGGCCGGCGGTGTGACCGCCTAACGGCCGGAGGTCGAGCCGGAAGGGGAGGGCGCCTAGCGCGCGTAGCGATTCGGCGCTGGTGTGCTCGCGGGTCCAGGCGTAACTCTCGTGCGACAGCGCTTCCTGCCGCGCATCCTCATAGCGGCATCCGCAGTGCTTGTAGCCGGTGGCGACGGTGGAGTCGTAGTTGCCCGCCACCCCGGCGATCGCCCGCTCGCCGATCAGTGCGACGACCTCGTTCGGCCATGGCGCATAGCCGACGAGATCGCCCAGGTGCAGCACTGCACCGACATCGGAGCGCAGCGCGATGTCCGCGAGCACCGCCTGCAGCGCGGGCAGGTTGGCGTGGATGTCCGAGATGAGCGCGTATCGCATCAGCCGTTCTCCAGGTTCACGCTCACGAACAACAACCCGGGGCACAGCAACTCGCCGTGTCCGCGGACTCCGCGGTTGCGCGCGGCGCCGGCTTTTTCCTCGTCGAGCCGCCCGGCTTCCTCGCCCGAACGAAGGCTCCCATGAACTTCCCGTCGATCTCACTCGCGATCGCGGCACCGTCAAGCCCGGTATTCGCGAGAAATGCCGCCGCATCTTCCGCGGTGTAGACGCGGGTCGGCTCAATGCTCGCCTCCTCGAACCCGACTTCACCTAGCAGGGCGAGAAACTCGTCTTCCTCGAGCGCGCCCGCCACGCAACCCACCCAGAGCTCCATGCTCCGCCGAACGTCGGCTGGCGGGTGCCCGCGCACGACGACATCGGACACCGCGAACCGTCCTCCCGGCTTGAGGACGCGGAACGCCTCGCGCAGCACTTGGCGCTTGTCAGCCGAAAGGTTGATCACGCAGTTCGAGATGATCACGTCTACCGTGTTCGAGGGCAGGGGGATCGACTCGATCTGCCCCCGCAGGAACTCGACGTTAGGCAGCCCGGCCTTTGCCTTGTTGCTGTTGGCAAGGGCGAGCATGTCGTCGGTCATGTCGAGGCCGTACGCCTTGCCGGTTGGCCCGATGCGCTTCGCCGAGAGGAGCACGTCGATCCCGCCGCCGGATCCGAGGTCGAGCACTGTCTCCCCTTCGTGCAGCTCGGCGAGCGCGGTCGGATTGCCGCAACCAAGCGACGCGAGCAGTGCTTCGGCGGGGATGCCACTCGTCTGCGCGGCGTCGTAGAGGTTGGCGGTGATCGGGTCCCAGACTTCGGAGGTCGAGCCGCAACAGCCGCTCGACCCGCAACAGCTGCCGGCGTTTTCGCCAGCGGAGACCTGACGCGCGACTTCGCCGTACTTCTCGCGGACCGCGGTGGTGATGTCGCGCGCGGCGGTGGCATTGCGGTCGTCCAGTATTTCGCTCATCGTTCCTCCGTGATAATCAACGAATGTTGATGCGTTCGCGCACAGTCGTGCACTGTCACGTACCTGATGTCAGGCTAGCAGCACCGTGAGGCGAGTACCGACAGCTTGGTTGACGGCAGCGCTCCGACAAACTCCTCGAGCTGGGTGAAGGCATCGGGCGCGAGCGCGTAGTAGGCCCATCGCCCGTCGCGCCGGTCGGTGACCAGCCCCGCGTCCTTCAGTACCTTGAGGTGAAAGGACAACCGCGACTGCGCCGCATCGAGCGCGTCGGTCAGCTCGCAGACGCAGCGCTCACCGGAGCGCAGGAGGTCGATGATGCGAAGCCTGGTCTCGTCCGACAGCGCGTGACACTTGAGGGTGAGCGCCGAAAGGTCGATGGTTGCGTGGGGCATGATCTGAACGTATCAACATTTCTCGATGCGTCAAGGGGAGGCATTGCGTGGAGGCAGTGATCGAACGGCCAGCACTCGTGCGCCGCGGACTGCGCCTCAACTACCTGTCGATCGGCTACAACTTGATCGAGGCGGTGGCGGCGGTCGTCGCCGGCTGGCTCGCCGGGAGCGTCGCGCTGATCGGCTTTGGCGCGGACAGCGTGATCGAGGTCAGCGCGAGCATCACCGCGCAGTGGCGGTTGCGTGCGGACCTCGAGCATGCACGCCGCGAGCGGGTCGAGCGGATTACCGTCAGGGTGATCGGCTGGTCGTTCCTCGCGCTGGCGCTCTATGTCGCGGTCGACAGCGGACGCTCACTGCTGCTCGGCGAGCGCCCCGACCGCAGCATTTTCGGCATCGTGATTCTCTCGCTCTCGGCGGTGATCATGCCGCTGCTCGCCCGCGCGAAGCGGCGCGTCGCGCTCGCGCTTGAGAGTCGCACGCTCGAAGCCGAAGCGAAGCAGACGTCGCTCTGCGCGTATCTCTCGGTGATCGCGCTCGCTGGTGTCGCACTCAACGCGGCGCTCGGCTGGTGGTGGGCCGACCCGCTCGCCGCGCTGGCGATGGTGCCTATCATCGTGAAGGAAGGATGGGGCGGCGTACGCGGTGCCCCGAAGGTCGATGACTGCTGCTGACCGCCGTCGCGGCGTCGCGGTCGCGCTGCTTGCAGCGGTGCTGTTCGGGTCAAGCGCACCGTTCGCCAAGCTGCTGCTGCGCGACGCGTCGCCGCAGTTGCTCGCCGGCCTGCTCTACCTCGGCTCCGGTCTCGGACTCGCGGTTGTCTGGCTCGTTCGTCGCGGGCGGACCAACGAGGCGAGCCTGGTGCGCGGCGACGTGCGATGGCTCGCCGGTGCAATCGCTGCCGGCGGGGTCGTTGCGCCGCTCCTCCTGATGTACGGCCTGACCCGGACGCCAGCAGCCAGCGGGTCGCTGCTGCTCAATCTCGAGGGGGTACTCACCGCACTGATCGCCTGGTTCGTCTTCCGCGAGAACTTCGACCGGCGAATCGCGTTAGGCATGCTGGCGATCGTCGGCGGCGGGGTGGTCCTCTCATGGGAAGGCCGCGCGCAGCTCGGCGGGCTGCTCGGGCCGCTCGCCATCGCCGGCGCCTGCCTCGGCTGGGCGATCGACAACAACCTGACGCAGAAGGTTTCGGGTGGCGATCCGGTGCAGATCGCCATGCTGAAGGGATTGGTCGCCGGGACTGTCAACACGGTGATCGCCTTCACGTTAGGCGCCACACTGCCGCCAGCTCCGCGGGTCGGTGGGGCCCTCGCACTCGGCTTCTTCAGCTACGGCGTCAGCCTGGTGCTGTTCGTCCTCGCCTTGCGAGCGCTGGGCACGGCGCGCACTGGCGCCTACTTTTCGGTCGCGCCCTTCGTCGGCGCGGTGGTATCGCTCGTCGTCTTTCGGCAGGCGCCGACCACCGGCATCGTGCTCGGCGCGGCGCTGATGGGGCTTGGCGTCTGGCTGCACGTCAGCGAGCATCACGCGCACACCCACGCGCACCAGGCGCTCGCCCACGAGCACGTGCACCGGCACGACGAGCATCACCGCCATGCGCACGGTCCGGGCGATCCGCCGGGCGAGCCACACAGCCACGCGCACCAGCACGCGCCCCTCGTTCACAGCCACCCGCACTACCCCGATCTCCACCATCGCCATGACCATGACACCGCTCGCCCGTCGGACGTTAGGCACGACTAGTCTCGCTGCCCTGCTCCTCCTCGCCTTCGCCGCGATCGCCGCGGCGCATGAGACTTGGCTGCTGCCGAGCTCCGCCCGCGTCGCCGTCGGCGAGACGGTGACGCTCGACCTGACGAGCGGGATGGCATTCGACACGGCCGAGTTCGCGATTGAGCCCGCACGCATCATGCGAAAGACCGCACGACTCGCTCATCGCTCCACGCCGTTGACCGTCGTTCGGCGCGAAGATCACGCGCTCGCGCTGCGCTGGACACCGCGCTCAGCGGGGATCGCGGCGCTTGCGGTGATGCTCGCGCCGAAGCGGCTCGAGCTCGACTCCTCGAAGATCGAGGAGTACTTCGCCGAAATCCGGGCGACCGCATCGATCCGCTCCGAGTGGGCAACGATGCCCGCCGGGCGTCGCTGGCGGGAGGAATACGTCAAGAACGCGACGACGTTCGTCCGCGTCGGTGCGCCATCGCCGAGCGACTCGTCGTGGCGCGCGCCGTCAGGCCTGGCGCTCGAGATTGTGCCGTTAGGCGACCCGACCGCGCTGCGCGCCGGTGACACGCTGGCGGTGCGCGTGCTGCTGCACGGCAAGCCGCTCGCCGGCTTCATGGTCGGCGCCACCGTCGCCGGTGCCGTGCACGAGACGACTGGGGAGATCGGCGTTGAGCAGTTCGTGCAGACGGGCGCGGATGGTCAGGCCCGCATTGCGTTGCCGGCGGCCGGGCGTTGGCTCCTCCACGGCACCGATCTCCGGCGGGCGCGTGGCAACCCGCGGCTCGAGTGGCGGAGCAACTTCACCACGCTCACGATCGTGGTCGCACCGCCGGCCAGCTAGTGGCCGGTCCGGAGCAAGCTCGGGTCACAGCTCGATCTGCTCTCCGAGCTCCACCGTCGCGTTAGGCGGAATCCCAAAGAAATCGGTCGCCGGGTGCGCGTTTCTGCTGAGGAAGGCGAACAACCGCTTCCGCCACACCGGCATCGCGGCGTGGCCAGTCGGGAGCACCCGCTCGTGGGCGACGTAAAACGTCACGCGACCGCCAGCCCTTGCGACCAGCGAGGCCAGTTTCGGGTGCTCGAGCGCCGCGGCGACTAACGGCGACTCCTGGAAACCGTACCGGGCAATCACCGTTACGAAACCGTGTTCGCGGGCTTCAACATCGAGCCGCTCCTGGTCGGGAACCACGGGGACGCGAGCGTACTCGATGCTCAATAGCACCACAGATTCGTGCAGCACCTGCTCGTGCTCGAGGTGATGCAGCAGCACGCGCGGCACGCCGGCCTGGTGCCCGGTCAGGTAGACGCCGGTTCCCGGGATCCGGGTCGGGGGATGAAGGGTCAGGGTCTCGAACAGTCGGTCGAGCGGAAGCGCGTCCGCGCCACGAAACTCGATCAGCAGCGACCGCCCCCGATGCCAGGTCATCATGATCGTGAAGACGACGATGGCAATCACCACCGGCACCCAGCCTCCGCGCGCAATCTTCACCACATTCGCGGCGAAGAAGACACCATCGACAAGCAGGAATCCTCCGGCGACGGTGAGCGCTGACCAGCGCGACCATCCCCATCGCGCGCGTGCGAGCATGTAGAACAGGAGCGTCGTCACCGCCATTGTTCCGGTCACGGCGATTCCATAGGCGGCGCTCAGCGCATTTGATGACTGGAAGCCGACGACCAGCGTGAGACTGAGCACGGCCAGCGCAGTGTTCACTGCGGGAATGAAGATCTGTCCCGGCTCGGCGGCCGACGTGTGGAGTACGCGCAGTCGCGGACTGTATCCGAGATTGATCGCCTGCTGCGTTAATGAGAAGGCGCCCGAGATCAGCGCTTGTGACGCAATCACCGTCGCGGCCGTTGCCAGTGCGACGAGCGGATAGAGCAGCGCAGCGGGCGCCAGGTGATAGAAAGGGTTCACCACCGTTTGCGGATCGCGAAGAAGCAGCGCACCCTGACCGAAATAGTTGAGCAGCAAAGCGGGGAAGACAAAGGCGAACCAGGCGCGCCGGATCGGCCGCTTGCCGAAGTGTCCCATGTCGGCGTAGAGCGCCTCGGCGCCAGTGACCGCGAGCACGACAGCGCCGAGCACGAGGAACCCACCGACGCCGTGCGCAAAGAGAAAGCGGACCGCGTGCCGTGGATCGAGCGCACGGAGAATCTCCGGCGCGCGGATCACCTCGACAGCACCGAGGATTGCGATGACACCGAACCAGAGCGCCATGACCGGGCCGAACAGCCGCCCGATCGTGGCGGTCCCGCGACGCTGCAGGGCAAACAGTGCGATGAGGAGCACGACGGCTAGCGGCACGACGATGCTTGCCAGTCGCGGGGTAGCAACCGTTAGGCCCTCGACCGCGCTCAACACCGAGATCGCCGGCGTGATGACGCCGTCGCCGTAGAGGAGCGCCGCGCCAAAGATTCCCAGTGCGGCCAGATAGGGCACGGCTCGGCGCGGTCCTCCCGGATCGCGCGTGCCCGTTGCGCCGTTGGCGGGGAGGACCAGTGCGAGGAGCGCGAGGATCCCGCCTTCGCCCGCGTTGTCAGCGCGCATGATCACCGCGACGTACTTGATGCTCACGATGATCGTGAGCGTCCAGACGATCAGCGAGAGCAGGCCGGCCACCGACTC
>JANMBU010000027.1:0-2522 GCA_031360575.1 Gemmatimonadaceae bacterium | reverse complement strand
CACCGACCAACCGCGCGTATCGAGATTCGCGAGCATTGAAATCTGCTGGTCCGCGACTCGTCCCGCCCCACCTAATTGGAGCCACGCCTCCTGCGCCTTTTCCGGCATGAAGGGGGCTAGCATGACGCATTGACGGGCAATCTGTCTGGATAGTGACGCCAGTATGCCGTCTAACTGATCTGCTTTCGAAGAGTCCTTCGCCACCGTCCAGGGGGCTGCTGCTTGGACGAACTCGTTCGACCGGGCCACCATTCGCATGACCACCCGAAGCGCCTCGTGCAGCAAGTAACCGTTCGTTCCGTCGAGCGCCCTGTTGAATTCGTTCAGGTCGGCATAATCGCTCAGATCGGCAGCGCTGAGCGGGCCACTTGGCGTTGACCCCCCGCGGTATTTCTCGATCATCGCGATGGACCGGCTGAGCAGGTTACCCCACGCATTCGCGAGGTCGGCGTTATACCGCTCGTCGAATCGCTCCCAGGAGAAATTGCCATCAGCGTCGAACGGAACTTCGCGGAGAAGAAAGTATCTGAACGCATCTGCGCCGTATCGATCGATCGCTTCGTTTAGGTCAAGCTTTACGCCGGCGGATTTGCTGAATCGATCGCCCCCGAGGAGGACAAAACCGTGTGCCCACACGCGCTCGGGAAGCGGGAGCTCCGCGGCGGCGAGCATCGCGGGCCAGATCACCGCGTGGAAGCGTGTGATGTCCTTCCCGATCACGTGTAGCGATGCCGGCCAGCGTTGGTCGCTGCCGGCGTCGGGAAAGCCGGTGGCCGTTAGGTAGTTCGGCAACGCGTCGAACCAGACGTAAGTCGTCTGCTTTTCTCCGTCGCTCGTCGGTCGAGGAAAGGGTACGCCCCAAGTGAAGCGCGTGCGACTTGCGCTTATGTCCTCCAGCCCCTGGTCCAACCAGCCGAGTACTTCGTTGCGACGACTCGCGGGCTGGATGAATTCGGGGTGCAGCGCAATGTGCGTGCGGAGAAGATCCTGGTAGCGGCTCAGCCGAAAGAACCAGTTGCGCTCCTGCACCCATTCGAGCGTTCTCGTCGGGTGCAGGACGCACTTTCCGTCGACGATCTCGGCGTCCTGCTTGAAGGATTCGCATCCTACGCAGTACCAGCCCTCGTAGGAGCGCTCGAAGAAATCGTCCGGATTGCGCGCGAAGATGCGTTCGAGCAGGGCCTGAACGCCGATTTTGTGGCGTGGGTCGGTAGTCCGGATGAACTGGTCGTAACTAATGCCGAGCCGTTTCCACATCGCGAGAAAGTGCGCGGCGACGTCGTCGACGAACTGCTGTGGCGAAACCCCGCGCGCCTCGGCGGTCTGGGCGACTTTCTGCCCGTGTTCGTCCATGCCGATCAGGAAATGGACGTCGCGGCCGTTCATCCGATGGAAGCGGGCGATCGCGTCGGCGCCGATTTTTTCGAAGGCATGGCCGATGTGCGGGTCGCCGTTCGCGTAGTCGATCGCGGTTGTGATGTAAAAGCGTGACACGTGCACTACTCCCCTCGAGAATCTTCGGAGCCGTCGGCAGAGTCGTCTCGCGATGGCTCGTGGCCGGCGACATCGGATCCACCGACATCACCGCTTTCATCGCCGGGGGCGTGCGGCTCCCGCCCGCGGCGCCCCCCGCGCCGGCCACGGCGTCGATGGGGGCGGCGATCGCGCTGGACGGGAGTTTCGCCCCCCTGCACGCTCTCACCAGTAGCGGCGGCCACGTCTCCCTCAGTCTCGGGCATGACGATCGCACCGCTCACTGCCGCATCGAGGGAGGACGTCTCGTGGTGTTCCTCAGGTACTACGAACGGGTCACCACCTGCGGTGACTGTGGTCGGCGCCGCATCGGGGTCAGCACCCATTTCGCGCCGAAGTTCGGCGAGCGCGACGATTCGTGACTCTCCTTCGGGGGAGCGAAGTGTCACGCGATCGTTGAAAATGTCGTTGGCCACGATCTTCTCTTCACCACGCGGCGTCACGATGATCTTTCCTTCCTTTGGAAAGCGCTTGCGCGACTGAACGTAGAACTCGTGTTCGTAGCGAAGGCAGCACATGAGGCGACCGCATGAACCGCTAATCTGCGACGGGTTCAGCGAAAGCTTCTGGTCCTTGGCGACGCCGAGATTCACCGGGCGCAGCTCGGGAAGCCATGCCGCGGAGCAGTACTGCCGGCCGCATCGTCCAATGCCGTCGAGCCGCTTCGCCTCGTCGCGGACACCGATCTGTTTGAGTTCGATGCGCGCCCGAAACATCGTCGCGAGCTCGCGGACGAGCGCGCGGAAGTCGACGCGCTTCTCTGCACTGAAGTAGATGGTCAGTTTTTTCCGGTCCCACTGCCACTCTGCGTCGGTGAGCTTCATGACAAGGCCGTGTGCTCGAACGCGTTCCATCGCCTTGCGGCGCGCGACCTCGTCTTCCGCTCGGAGCTCGGTCTCGCGCTTGATTTCGTCGGCACCTGCAAGCCGAAGGACCTTGCGTGAGGCCTGGCCCACGATCGCGCCGTGCGGGACGCCGGCGAATCGTTT
>JANMBU010000017.1:0-94963 GCA_031360575.1 Gemmatimonadaceae bacterium | reverse complement strand
CGGCCGAAATACACTCGGCGCATGGACCTCGAGGAGTGGATCGCGACGGCGCCGCGCCCCGCGCGGTGAGGCAGTCTGGAAGGTGCGCGCATTCCAGATTGGCGCGTACATCGCATCGGTCGCATCGCGCGACGCGCTGGTCGCGCAACGGGACGCGCGGTTTACCCACGTCGCACCCCGACTGGTCCGCGCTTGCCGGATCGATCGCCGCCAACATCGCCAAAGGCTAAACCCGTCAGTCACGGCGAGACCGAGTCAGGTACTACGAGTCCGCGCTCGGTTCGGCGAATGAGGCAAACCGCTGGTACACGACGGCAGCTGATGTCTTCGACGCGACGGCCATCGAAGACCGCCTGACCTATCTCTCCCGCGCCAGCCAACTGCTGCTGCGCATGATCCAGAACGAGCGCAAAGGCGTCGCACTGAACGTGACCAAGCGTATCGTCTAGCCGGCCCACTTGCACCTGTCTCGTGCCTCGTGCCTCGTGCCCCGTTCCTTGTTCTTTGTTCCTCGTGCTCGTGCCTAATGCCTCCTGCCCCTGCAGCATGCCTCATGGCAGGGCCGTTCCCCTGTCTCCTGCCTCCTGGTTGTCTCGGTGACGATTTTCGACCCCCTTCGCCAGCGCCACGATCCGCTCTACCTGATCCGCCTGCGTCAGGTACGTGGTATCGATCAGGATCGCGTCGCGAGCCTGTACCGTCTGCATCGAGTCGCGCGCATCGCGCTGGACGAGCCGCTCCGTCTCTTCGGCGATCTCAGCGTCGGTCGGCCTCCGTGACAGCCGCTGCACGAGCCGCCTCGTGGCGCGCTCCCACGGATCGGCCACCAGGAAGATCTTCAGCTGCGCGTCGGGGAACACCACGGTTCCGATATCGCGTCCGTCGACCACCACATCGTGGCCAGCGGCTACGCGGCGCACCTCGCCGTTGACCCAATCGCGCACGGTGAGCATTCGGGCAGTGCGTGACACTTCGCGCGTCACTTCGCCGCCGCGGATCTCGCCGTCGGCGGGCTCGCCGCGAATGAGCGAGACGAATCCGCGCTCCGTCGGCCGCAGCGACACCTGGCGCGCCACCGCCAGGACCGACGCCTCCGACCATTCATCCGGCGACCCGCCCGCGCGGAGGCGGGCCGCTGTCACCGCGCGGTACAGTGAGCCGCTGTCCACATGACGGAAGCCGAGTTTCTCGGCGACCCATTGCGCGGTCGATGATTTGCCCGACGCGGCCGGTCCGTCGATCGCGACCACGATCGTGCGATGAGCATCCTGCGCGGCTCCGGCCGTACCGGAAGTCAACTCGTGCATAGGCCGAATCTACGCCGCCGGCGCCCGATTGCGGTGCGTCCGCTCACTACCGGTGACCGTGGCGAGTTGGCTCCAGAAGCCCGGAAACGAGACGATCGCGCAATCGGGGTCATCGATCGTGATTTCATTTCCCGGCAGTGTGGCCAGGATGCCGAATGCCATCGCCAGCCGATGATCGCCATGGGTGATCACCCGCCCGCGGAGGGGTCGGTCACTACCGGTCACCCGCATCCCGTCAGGTAGCTCCTCGGCCTCCGCGCCTAACGCGCGGAGGTTGGCGACGACGGCGGCGATCCGGTCGCTCTCCTTGACACGCAGCTCGGCGGCACCGGTAATCTCTGTCGTACCCACCGAGCGGCAGCCGACGCAGGCGAGCATCGGGAGTTCGTCGATCATTGTCGGGATCTCAACGCCGCCGACGGCCACCCCCGCCAGCGCGCCGCCACTCGCCGCCGCGACGATCGTGCCGACGGGCTCACCGCCTTCATCGCTCAGGTCCTCGAAGCGCACGCTCGCGCCCATTCGCTGAAGCGCGCGGAAGAAACCGATCCGGGTGGGATTGAGCCCAACACCGGGGAGGCGAAGCTCGCCGCGGCCGGACAACACCGCGAGCGCCGCGAAGAACGCCGCTGATGACGGATCGCCCGGCACAGCGACGTCGAGCGGGTCGATTGCCGTCGCCGGATGGATCGTGACGGCGACGCCGCGAGTCTCGACCAGCACGCCTAACGCGCGGAGCATCCGCTCACTGTGGTCGCGCGACGCTTCCGGTTCGTGCACCGTCGCTTCCACGCCGCCGACCAGCGCGGCGAGCAGAATCGCGCTCTTGATCTGTGCGCTCGACTTCTCGCTGCGCCAGTCGACCGGGCGCAGCGCGCCGCCGCGTATCGTCATCGGCAGCCCGTCGCCGGCGAGTTCGACGCTGGCGCCCATCGCTTCGAGTGGCCGGGCGACGCGCCGCATCGGGCGGCGCGACAGGCTTGAGTCACCGATGAAGTGCGACGCGAAGGCGTGGCCCGCGCAGATGCCAGCCATCAGCCGCGTCGTCGTGCCGCTGTTCCCGCAGTCGAGCGCTGACGGCGCCTCGCGCAGCCCACGCAGTCCGCGGCCGCTCACCGTGACGTCGCTGCTCAGCGCCGGGACATTCGCCCCTAACGCTCGGAGCACCGCGGCCGTCGACTCGACGTCGGCGCTGCGGAGGATCCCTCGGACACGCGACTGTCCGCTGCCTAACGCGGCGAGCATCAGCGCCCGATGGGAGATCGACTTGTCTCCCGGTACCCGGACTTCACCGGCGATGCTCAGCGCAGCCATTGCTCCAATGTCGTGGCGACGTCGGTCTTGTCGTCACGATACTTGACGATCACCGGCGTCTGCAGTGAAAGGCCTTCGGCGCTGGCCCATTCCGCGTTGACGCGACGAGCGCCGGGAACGACGACGGCGTTCTCGGGAATCTCGAGCGGATGTACGGCGCTCCCCCGGTAGACGACCTGCCGGACGAGATCGTAGACTGGCGTTCCCCGCGTGAGGATGACGCCTGCGCCGAGCACCGCACCCTGCCTGACGACGGTCCCCTCGTAGACGCCGCAATTCCCCCCTACCATCACTCCGTCCTCGATGACCACCGGCGCGGCGTTCACCGGCTCGAGCACTCCTCCGATCTGCGCAGCGGCCGAGAGGTGGACGCGCGCCCCAACCTGCGCGCACGATCCGACGAGGGCGTGTGAATCGATCATCGTACCAGCTCCCACCCACGCCCCGACGTTCACGTACATCGGGGGCATGCAGACAACACCGGCCGCGAGGTGCGCGCCGCGCCTGACCGCCGACCCGCCGGGAACGAGCCGCACTCCATCTTCCGGACGAAAGGCCCGCGGCGGCATCGATCGCTTGTCGGTGAAGCCGAATGCGGTGTCCATCGGCAGCGAGACGACGGGCGACGTACGGAACGCAAGGAGAATCGCGCGCTTCACCCACGGCACGGCACTCCAGGCACCGGCTGAATCGCGCCGGGCAGCGCGCAATTCGCCACTCTCGAGTGCATCCAGCACCGCGTCGATCACGACGTTTGCACTCGCCGGAATGTCCTGCCCGGCGGGCGTGGCAGACCAGCGGTCAATCTCCTGCTCGAGCTGCGCGTGAGAGGCACTCAAGCGAGCGACCCCGCAGCCTGCAGCGCGCGTCGCAGCGCGGGCGCATGCTTGTCATCGAGAGGCACGAGCGGCAAACGTGTCACGCTTTCCATCTTGCCCATCATCGACAACGCGGCCTTCGCCGGAATCGGATTTGACTCGACGAACGCCGCATTCATCAACGGCGTCAGTGCGTGGTGCTCGGCGCGCGCTGCGTTGAAGTCACCCGCCGCACAGAGCTCCGTCAGGCGCGCCATCCGCTTCGGCGCCATGTTCGACACGACCGAGATGATGCCGGTCCCTCCGGCCGACATCACGGCGAGCGTGAGCGCGTCGTCCCCGGACAACACCTGAAAGTCCGCCGGCGCGCCGTGAATCACGTCGGTGATCTGCCTGAGATCTCCGCTCGCCTCCTTCACCGCGACGATACGCGGATGCGCGGCGAGCGCGAGCGTCGTCGCTGCCTCGATGTTGCTCCCGGTCCGGCCTGGAACGTTGTACATGATGACCGGCAGGTCCACTGCGTCAGCGATCGCCCGGAAATGCGCGACGATTCCGCGCTGTGGCGGCTTGTTGTACATCGGCGAGACGTGGAGGAGCATGTCGGCGCCCGCTGCCTTCATTTCGCGGGACAGCTCGATGGCCTTTTGCGTGTCGTTCGAACCGGCACCGGCGACGACCGGAACGCGATGGGCGGCCTGCTCGACGACGATCTCGATCACCCGCCGATGCTCGACGATGGTCATCGTCGCCGCCTCGCCCGTCGATCCGCAGGGCACGAGGAAATGGATCCCCTCGTCGATCTGCCAGTCGACGAGGTCGCGCAGTGCGCGCTCGTCGATCGCGCCTCCGGTACGGAACGGCGTGACCAGCGCGGTGCCACAGCCGAGCCACGCGTTAGGCATCATGGGATGAGCGAGTCGAGAAGGTCGTTCATGCCGAAGACGCCGGTGCGTCCGATCAGCCACCGGGCGGCGAGCAGCGCGCCGTCAGCGAAGACCCGCCGGTCGCGCGCCTCGTGTGTCAGCCGGATCTGCTCGAAAGGTGCATCGAACACCAGCTCGTGCGTGCCCGGGACACTGCCGGTGCGAATGCTCGTCACTGCGACGTCGCGGCCGAGTTTCGTCGCGATCACGTCGCGCAGCATCGCGCCGGTTCCCGACGGTGCGTCCTTCTTCGCGCTGTGATGCGTCTCGATGACGTGTGCGTCGAACGCAGCGAGTGGCGCGAGCGCGACGGCCGCTCGCTCGGCGATCCGCGCAAATACGGCAACGCCGACAGAGAAGTTCGGCGTGGCGAACAGCGCGCCACCGAGTTCCGTAGCCAGCGCCCGCAGGCGCGGCAGCTCGTCGTACCATCCGGTCGTACCGCAAACGATCGGGACGCCCGCGCGGAGCGCCGCTTCGACGTTCGCTGCCGCCGCGGCCGGCTCGGTGAACTCGATCGCGATCTGTGCGCCATTCAATCCGCCCGGCGTGATTCCGCGCCCGCCGTCGTTATGACGTGCCGCAACCAGGGCGCAGACCGTGAACCCGCGCTCCGGCGCGAGCTGCACGATCGTGCGGCCCATCTTGCCGTCGCCGATGATCGCCAACCGCGGAGCGGTCGCTGCGGTCGTCATGGAAGCGTCGCCTCGGTGCCGAAGAACGCATCGTGCAGCCGGCACATCGCCGCAGCCGTTTCGGATTCATCGACCACGACGCTCAGGTTGATCCCGGCCGCACTCAGCGAGACCAGGTGCACACGAATCCCCGCCAGTGCGCCTAACGCCTTGCCCATCGCTTCACCACCGTCACCGATCCCGGCACCAACCACTGCCAGCACGCCCTTCCCCCGGGCGATCGTGACGTCGCCCAGCTCGCGCAGTCCGACGAGCAGCTCGTCGAGCTCCTCGCTCTCGTCGATCGTCACCGACACCGACACCTCAGAGGTCGCGACGACGTCGACCGATACGCCATGGCGTTCGAACACGTCGAAGAACCGGCGCAGGAAGCCGGCCGCGTGGAGCATCCGCGCCGTCCGCACCTGAAGGAGCACGATGCCGCCACGCGATGCGATCGCACTGACCGCGCGGCGTGGCGCCTCGTGCGTGATGCGCGTGCCGCGGCCTTCCGGGTTGCGCGAGTTGAAAATCCAGACCGGGATGCCCCGCTCCACGGCCGGCACGATCGTGCTCGGGTGCAGCACCTTCGCGCCGAACGAGGCCAGCTCCGACGCCTCGTCGAAGCGGATCTGCTCGATCAGGCGGGCCCCGGTGACGACACGCGGGTCCGCGGTCAGCATCCCGTCGACATCGGTCCAGATCTCGATCGACTCCGCGCCTAACGCTGCGCCGAACAGCGCCGCGCTGTAGTCCGAGCCTCCGCGACCGAGCGTCGTCGTGACGCCGAGCCGAGTCGCGCCGATGAAGCCGCCGAGCACGGGTACACGCCCCTGGCGCACCAGCGGCAACAGGCGGTCGCGCGCTTCATCAGCAATGATGTCCGTCAGCGGTTCCGCGCGGCAGAATGTCGCGTCGGTAATCATCACCTCGCGGGCATCGACATGGTCGGCCGCCAATCCGGCGCGACGCATCGCGGCGACAACGAGCTGCGACGAGAGTCGCTCGCCGATCGCCGCAATCGCGTCCTTGCTCCGCGGCGTGAGATCGCCAAGCACCGACAGAGCCTCGGCGAGATGCGCCAGCTCGTCGAACATCGCGCCGAGGTCGGCGAAGAGCTCGTCGGCGTCGGGTCCCTCGCCGGCGACCAATACAGCCTGCGACAGGTGGCGCTCGCGCAGCGCTTCGACCGCGCGCAGGGCACCGATCAGTTGGCCACGCGCCGCCTGTTCGGCGAGCGCGAGCAGCGTGTTCGTCGTCCCCGACAGCGCGGACACAACAACGATCGGCTCCCGCTCGAGCCGGCCGCGCACGATCTCCGTCGCCCGCTGGATGGCCGCTGCGTCGGCGACTGACGTTCCGCCGAACTTGACGATGATCACGCGGGCCCGAGTCGCCCCGTTGCGACGAGCAATTCGGCGTTCTGTACCGCGGCGCCCGCCGCGCCGCGAATCACGTTGTGCGCCATCGCCACGAGACGCAACCCGAGCACCGGATCCTCGCGCACCCGACCGACAACAGTCGACATTCCGCCACCCGCGCCGACGTCGCGCCGCGGCTGCGGCCTGTCGGCTTCGTCGCGCAGGATGACCGGCCGCTCGGGGGAAGTCGGCAGCCCGCGCGCCTCCTCGGCGCCACGCCATGCACGCAGCGCAGCGCGCGCCTGCTCGGGCGTCGCCTTCTGTTCCAGCTCGAGCGAGACGCAAACGGTGTGACCGTTCTCGACCGGCACGCGGTTCGTCTGCGCGGCGACCACCGTCGCCGCCGACCGAACTTCGTTCCCGGCGAGTGTACCGAGGAACTTGCCGGTCTCTTCCTCGATTTTCTCTTCCTCGTCGCGGATGAACGGGATGACGTTGCCTAACGCGTCGAGTGAGGGAACGCCAGGGTACCCGGCGCCGGACAGCGCCTGCATCGTCACGACGACCATCCGCCGGATCCCGAACGCCCGGTGCAGCGGCGCGACGGCAGAGACGAGGGTGATGGTCGAGCAGTTCCCGTTCGTGACGATTGCGCCGGGCCAGCCGCGCCGTGCGCGCTGCACGTCGATCAGCGCCAGATGGTCCGGATTGACTTCGGCAATCACCAGCGGGACGTCGGTCTCCATCCGATGATTCTTTGCATTGCTCACGACCGTACGGCCGGCGCGCGCGAACGCGGCCTCGGCCTCCCCGGCGACGCTCGAGTCGAGCGCCGAGAAAACAATCTCCGAAGACAACGCTGACGGGTCGCAGGCGAGCACCGGCATCCCGGCAACTGCGTCCGGGAGTTCGCCGCCGAGCCAGCGGGCAGCCTCGCCATAACGCTTGCCGACCGATCGCTCGGACGCCGCAAGCTCGGCCAGCTCGAACCACGGATGCCCGTCGAGCAATCGGATGAACGCCTGGCCGACGGCACCGGTCGCCCCGAGAACGGCGACCCTTCTTCGCCTGGTCACGTCGCGAGCAGTGTTCGTGTAATTCGCTCGTAGGCGTCCACCGACGCGCGCAACTCGGTCACCGAGATGTGCTCGTCGGGGGTATGCGCGACGTGAATCGAGCCGGGCCCGAACAGCAACGGCGTCCCCCACCGGCCGAGCAGGGGGATGTCCGAGGTGTACGCAACCGGCGCGATTTCGAATCCCGGAATTGTGTGGAATTTCTGCATCGGGATGTGCGACCCGTATTCCAGTTCCGCCTTCCCCTTCGCCCACTTCGCAAGCGCGGTTCGCAGCGGCGCGACGTCACTGACGAGGCGGAACATCAGCTCCGCTTCGGCATGCTCGGGAATGATGTTCGCTTCGCTGCCCGCGCGGATCACACCGATGTTCACCGTGGTTTCGCCGAGCAGCGGATCGTTAGGCATTGGCAGCGACTTGACGGTTGGCAGCAGGGCGAGCATCGGCTCGATCGCCGACTCGCCGAGGTGCGGATACGCCGAGTGCGCGGGCTTGCCGCGCGTCCGCACCATCACGCGCTGCGATCCCTTTGCGCCGCTGGCCAGCTTGCTCTCGGTCGGCTCGCCATTGACGAGGTAGCGGCTGGTCGCCGGGAGGCGATTGGCCGCGCGCGCCCCGTCCGAGCCCTTCTCCTCGCCGACGACCATCAGCAGGTCGACGCGCTCCTCGCCCGATTGTACGAGGCGGTCGGCCGCAGCCATCATCGCGGCGGCAATTCCCTTCGCGTCGCACGCACCGCGGCCATAGAGGAGGTCTCCGTCCAGCCGCGGCGCAACGTAAGGCGGAACTGTGTCGAGGTGCGTCGAAAGTGTGACACCACCGCCGCTGCGCGACGCCCAGACGTTGGAGCGCCCCTTCGAGACCTCCTGTACATGCACATTCCATCCGCGCGTGACCAGCCAGCGCGCTACGAAATCGACGGCACCGCGCTCCTCGCCGGTGGTTGATGCGATTGCGAGAAGCTCCGCGGCGAGCGAGACGACATCGGTCATGCGTCCAACTTAGTCGCCGCTTGTCGTGTTCGGCAATTCGACATTTTGATTGCTATCGGCGAAGCGCGCGGCTCGACGAATGAAAAATGGGCGGAAAGCGATTGCTCTCCGCCCATCGACGCTCGATTGCCGAGCGCTCAGCCTGCGTGTCCGCCGCCGCGAGCACCTCTTCCTCCCGCCCGCGACGACGGCAATCGTGGCGTACTCCGCGCCCCGTCGCGACCCGAGCAATCGATCTGCCGCGCCGCCGGCCGCCGCGCTGCACCCTGAGAGGCGGGTTGCTCGCCCTGCCCCTCGCGCATCGGCCTTGACGCATCGCTGGCCCGAACCGGCTGACGATCGCCAACGATTTTGCCGACGTTCTCCGCGGGGGGCTTCATGCGAATTCTTGGCGCAGGAAATGTGCCCTCGCCCAACCGCTCCACCTAGTGCCCGATGGTCGGTTCGGCGGTTCCCGTCTTCACGCGAGCGTCGGCTTCAGCACCGCGTGCGTGCTCGACGAACAGCTGCTGGATCAAACGATTGGCATCATCTGCGTAACGATCATGATCGCGCTCGCACTTGTCACCGATGTCGGCCAGGCGCTGGATGCCCAGCTGACGACCCGCCTCGCGGAAGGTCTTGAAGGTGTCCTCGCTCTGGCGGGACGTCACGATGTCCCCGACCAGACGGAGGAAGTCGCTCTCGCGTGCCGCGTCGGCGAGGTCACGGGCGACGCCGAGCGCCTTGCCGAGCATCTTCTTCGCGGCTCCTGTTTCCGCGCCAATCTCGCGCTGATAATCCTCAAGCATCCGCTGATGGCCCTGCATCACCGCGATGTACTTCGTGCAGAGCTCGCGGAAGCGGGTATCCTCCGCCTGCGACTCGTGATCGACGAGGTTCTTCACGAACGTCTCGTGCTGCATCACTGCGTTATTGACCTGGCTTTTCAGAAAATCCATGCCTCGCTCCATGTGCATCTCCAGTCAGAGGTGCTGCCATGAAGTGCAGAGCGCGGGCCACGGGTGCGGCGCCGGGCAGAACAGGGCACCGGCGCGATCCGACGACATCCCGTTTCTTGCGGAGCGAATGCCCGGGGCGGGTATCGAACCCGCATGGCCTTACGGCCAGAGGCTTTTAAGGCCTCCGCGTCTACCATTTCGCCACCCGGGCGATGACTCATCTCAAGCAGAAACGGAGCCGAACGCGCCCACCGCGTTCGGCTCCGTTTCTACTTCGGAGAGCGGGAAACGGGACTCGAACCCGCGACCCCAACCTTGGCAAGGTTGTGCTCTACCAACTGAGCTATTCCCGCGTGCGCGAATCATAAAGTGGCGCGGCACCGCGGGCAAGCTGTTGTTGCGCACTCCGATCCAGCTACGCGGTCGTGCCGAGCGCGTGCACTGCGTACCACGCGCTCCAGGCGAGAAGGCCGGACAACGCAGCGTCCCCCCCATTCGCCGTTGCTCGGCCGGCCTCATCGACTTCCTCCACTGCGAGCCCGTTGTCGAGTGGTGCGCGGCGAAGCCACTGCAGCACCGCTGCCGAATCAGGTCCCATCAGGCGCGCGCACTGCTGCGCGAGCAGATGCGGCGTATTCGTCATCCCGCGGACCGTGCGGCGGTATGTCGAGTCCTCGCGATCCACCGCTTCGTAGAGCGGGAGCCAGAGGGCCGATCCATGCGGGTCGTCGTCGGCCGACGATCCCCCAGCCAGGTCCACCGCCGACGCGAACGTCGTCTTGTCGCCGCGACCGACGACGAAGTGCCGCCGCAACGCCGCGCGGACGGCGTCCGGATCTTCGACATCGCGCGCGGTGTCCTCATCGAGTGTACGGCGGAACACGTCGAGCGCCTGCGCAGCCACGGCATTCCCGTGCAGCGAGAATGGCCGCGCGGTGGGCGCGCCCGACAGCGTGACCTCGGTGCTGAACAGCGGCACATTGCGGTCGCGACGCGTCGCGAGATCTTCCGACGAGAGGTAGAGCGTGTCAGCGATTACCGGCTCATCGACAATCTGATCGTCTTCCGTACTCCGGATGTATCGATCGACCGCGATGGCGTAGGATGCCGCACCTTCCAGCGAAAAGCCTGGCTCGAAGAGCGTGCCGTCGAGATAGTGCACCCCTTGTCCGGGCGCGTAACCGTGCAGCTCGCAGGCTCGAATCAGCAGCTCGCGAGCGAGACCAGCGTCGGCGAGCTGCACTGCGGGTAGCGTCCAGGACAGCGCTTCCCAGTCGCGCACGGTCATCCCTCGACCATTCCATGGAGCGCGCGTGCGCACGATGTAGTAATGCGCGTCGTCGAGCGCGCGGCCCACCGAGTAGAAATACGCGAACAGCAAGTTGCGATTGATCAGGCGGTCCATCTCATCGTTGCCCGTCGCCTGTTCCAACGCCTGGATGGCGTCGCGCGTCGCGGTGAGCAGCTCGCGCCAGCCACGTCGCCGCATGACACCAACCGTCGCCCGCGCACCATCGCGCTCCGGTCCCGCGGCGAGATAGAACGCCGCTTGCGATCGGCCGCCCGCGGGAACACGCAACTCGCGGCGCAACGCAAATGTTGCTGCCGCTTCGTCAAGATCGATCGATACATCGGAATCCCCGCCCAGCGCGAGCGCGACGACGCCCGGCAGTGCCGCCCCCTCGAGCACGACGACGCCATCGTCGGTGCGCGACACCTGGTGCGCGTCGTCAAACGGTCGCGCGGTGCGCACACGCTGCTGACGATGTCCGAGCTTGCCCTCCAGTGAGAGCGTGACGGCAACCGATTGGCTCGATCGATTCTCGAGGCTGATCGCGTACACCGCGCCCGCCATGTCGGCGTCACGACCGTACGGCGCGAAGATCGTCCCTCGAATGATCAGGTTACCGGCCGAGCAGGTGAACGTCGGCAGCCAGTTCAGCGCCCGCTCCCACGCGATGCCGTGCTGGGCGAGCTCGATCCGCTGGCCATCGGCAACGATGGTTGGCCGAAGCAGCGGCGTCCCGTCACCCGAGACGAAGTCACTGCTGCCCGCGAGCTCAACCGCGGCGCGTGAGCCGCGGTGAACGACACCGACGGCGTGAAGCGCGCCGTCGGCCGGGTGGATGCAGGGGAGCGCGAGCCAGTGATTCCCCGTGATCTGCCACGGAACCGAGGGCAGCGGGAGCGCGGCGGATGACGCGGATCGTGTTGACATGCGAGAGTGACGAATGATAACCTACCCGGCATGTCTCGTCATGGCGGCCAGCGCCGCCCCGCACTGCGGATCGATTGCAGGCCCGCCCTCACGCTCGCCCTCGCGAGCGTTTTTTTCGCCGGTGCCGCGGGCGCGCAGGATACGCCCTTCCGCATCGACGCGGATGCTGCCGCCGTTCCGCGCGGAGTGCTCCGCGTCGGCGTCTCGGCGGATTTCTCCTACGTGGACGAGCTACGCCTCGCCGGTGGCGGACGCGCGCCACTCGGCCGGCGGCTCGGTTTCGACTCGACGACCGACAACGTCGTCGCCTCGACGACGGTCGCGATGACGCGCCTTCCCGTCACCCTCGAATATGGTCTGACTCGCTGGCTCTCGATCGGCGTGAGCGCTCCGCTCGTCCGCCGTCGCGTCGAGGTCTCGGCCGATACCAATTTTCAGCGGGTGCGGACGCCGCCGCGGACGCGGCTGACCGATCCATCCGCGCTCGGATCGTTCACCCACACCAACGTCGGCGACATCGACGCGACCGCGCGCCTCCGCCTCTTCGACACCTTCGGCAGCAACGCGCCGCTGCGGTTCCGGCTCGCTGTCGAGGGCGGCATGCGGATCGGGACTGGCCCGTCGCGCCGGGCGAACAACATGATCGACCCGGCCGCCAGCGACGGCCAGAACGACGTGCTCGCGTCGCTGTTTGCCGATGTTGCGTTAGGCAGGCGCTGGTCGGTTTCGTTCGCCGGCTCCCGCACCTGGCAGCGCCCCGACCGCCAGACGGTCGTCTCGGCCGACAGTGTCTATCCCTCGCGCCAGGTGCGTGGCAGCGTGGGCCGCGACCTCGGAGACCTCACCGCGCTGATGGTCGCGCCGCGCTACCGCCTGACGCGCTACCTCCAGCTCGCCGCCTCGGCGTCGCGAGTGGCCAAGACCGCCGACCGTTATGACGGCGCACCGCCGGCTGATGGCTGGGGACTGGTCGCTCCCCCGGTCGCCGCGTTCAATGCCACGCGGGTCGGACTCGGGCTCGTCTTCGCGACGACGCCTAACGGCCATTCGATCGGCCCCTGGCCGGTCGATCTCGTGTTCGAACACAGCCGGATCGTGCACAGCGGCGGAGCGACCATCCCCGACGCGCGCATCGACCGGATCGGCGGGCGGGTCTACATGAAGCTGTTCTGACCGGGGCGCGAGGCGCTTCAGGCTCAGAGTCGCTGTTCCGCTGTACCGCCTCGCCCGCCGCGGCGCTTCACCGGCACTTCGCGAGTCGCCTCGCGCTCGGGCACGATTGCGGTCTCGAGCAGCTCCGCGGCATGCGCCCGGCTGATTTCGCTCTCCGGATCGCCGCCGAGCATTCGCGCGATCTCGGCGACCCGCGCCTCGCTCAACAGCACCGCGACGTCCGCGGTCGTCACGCCGCCACGCGCACCCTTGGCGACCAGGATGTGGTGGTGCGCGCGGGCGGCGATCTGTGGAAGGTGCGTGATGGCGAACACCTGGTGGTGCGCAGCGACCCGCCGCATCGTGTCGCCGACCTGCAGCCCGACCTTGCCACCGATGCCGGCGTCGACTTCATCGAAGATGAGCGTCGGCACCTGATCGAGCCGCGCGAGAATCGTCTTCAGCGCGAGCATCACCCGCGACAGTTCACCCCCGGACGCCACCCGCGAGAGCGGTCGCGCATCGTGCCCGACGTTCAGCGCCACCCGGAACTCGACTGCTTCCGCGCCGGCGGAACCGATCTCCGCGAGCGGCAGGAGCGTCGCGTCGAAATGACCTTCGGACATTCCGAGCGACGGGAGCACTTCATCAACCGCGCGGGCGAGTCGCGTCGCGGCATTGCGACGCAACGCCGACAGCTCGATGGCGCCCACGGCGAGCCGAGCCGCCGCCTCACCTTCGCGCTTTTCGAGCGCACGGAGGTCGAGGTCGGCCGACTCGACGAGATCGAGCTCGGCGCGTGCCTTGGTGCCCGTGTCGGCGACAGCGCCTAACGTTCCGCCGTACTTCTTCGTCAGGCGAAAGATCAGGTCGCGGCGCCGTCGCACTTCATCGAGCCGGTCGGGGTCCAGCTCGACCGTCCCCTCGTAGTCCTCGAGCTCGCGGGCCAGTGCCTCGAGCGCGTAGTAGCCGGTGTCGAACAGCTCCTGGAGGCGCGCGCGTGCCGGGTCGATGCGCGTGATCGACGCGAGCGCGCGCTGCACGGCGCCGAGCTGGGCGAGCACCGTGGCTTCGTCGCCGTCAAGGCCGCCAGCGGCGCTGCTGGCCAGTGTCCGCAACTCTTCCGCATGCTCGAGCCGGCGCGCCTCTTCGTCGAGACGGACGTCTTCGCCGTCGGTGAGGCGCGCGTCCTCGATCTCACGGACGACGTGCCGCAGGTAATCGGCGCGCCGCTCGGCGTCCGCCTTGCGGCGCCGCAGTTCGGTGATGTCGTGCCTGACGCTCGCCAGCGCACCATGCGCAGCGCGGACCGCACCGGCTTGTGCCTGCCCACCGGCGAACGCATCGAGAATATCGCGCTGTTCGTCGGGATCGAGCAACGTTTGCGCCTCGTGCTGGCCGTGCACATTGATCAACAGACGGCCAATTTCCGACAGCGACGCCGCGGTCACCGGCGTCCCATTTACCCACGCTCGCGCCCGACCAGCCACCGCGACCTCACGCTTGAGCACGACCGTGGCGTCTTCGACGTCGATCCCGCGCTCATCGAGAAGCGCGGACAATTCCGGTCGATCAGCAATGTCGAAGGTCCCCTCGACCAGCGCCTTGTCGGTCCCGGTCCGGACGACGTCGGTATTCGCCCGCTCGCCGAGCAGCAGGCCTAACGCTCCGACGATGATCGACTTCCCTGCCCCGGTCTCGCCGGTGAGCACGTTGAAGCCGCGCGCCAGCGGAAGGGTCAGCTGCTCGATGATGGCGAAGTTGCGGACGCGAAGCTCGGTCAGCATTGGCGCGCGCTCAGCCCTCGTTCGGTCGGTGCAGCCGCTCGTCGCGGCGCTCGTCGCGGTCGACCAGCCCGCCCCAGCCCAGCTTCAGTCGCATCCGCGCAAAAAAGGTGGTACCCGGAAATCGGACGATCTGCACCGCCCGTTGGCTTCGGCAGACGACGAGCGTCTCTCCGCGCGCAAACTTCGTCCCGACCTGGCCGTCGACCGTTACCAGAAGTTCTTCCGGACCATCATCGGCCCGCAACGTGACTTCCGCGCTCGGCGGAAGCACCAGCGGCCGGACCGACATCGTGTGCGGCGAGATTGGCGTCAGCAGGATCGATTCAACGGTCGGGTAGACGATCGGTCCGCCGGCCGAGAGACTGTACGCGGTCGATCCCGTCGGCGTCGCGATCACGATCCCGTCGGCCGAGTAGGAGGCGATCGACTCGCCGTTCGCGGCGACATGGAGCGACACCATGCGCGCGAACCCGCCCTTGTGCAGCACCACGTCGTTGAGTGCGAACCACCGCTGTCGCTCGGCCCCTGACTCATCGAGCGCCCGCACGTCGAGTGTCATGCGCCGTTCGGCAGTAAAATCCCCGCGCGCCAACCGTTCGACCCCCGGTTCGAGGTCGTCGACACCGCAGGACGTGAGAAACCCGAGCCGGCCAAGATTGATTCCGAGAATCGGTACGGCGCGGCCACCGAGCGCACGGGCGCCACGGAGCAGCGTGCCATCACCGCCTAACGTGAGGAGCGCATCGAGACGTTCGGGATCCGTGAGGAGCTCGTGCTCGCCCGCCAACTCGTGCAAGTCCGGCTCGAACGCGAGCTGCAGGTCGAGGCGCTGCGACAACTCGGTGAGTCGCCGGAGCACATCGCCGAGCCCGTCGTAGCCACGATGTCCGACGACGCCGAGCCGCATCACCGGGCGACGGCCTCGTGTCCGCTCTCGTGCAGCGCGCGGACCCGCGCGGCGATCCCCGCCGCGTCGAGCCCCGTTTCTGCGAGCTGCTTCGCGCGCGACGCGGCGTACACGATGCGATCGGGGACGCCGTGCGCGATCACGCGCACCGACGGCTCGATCCGTTCGACCACCGACGCCATGTACGCGCCGAAGCCGTTGACCACCACCCCTTCCTCGACCGTTATGAGGATCTTGTGATCGTGAACCAGCGCGCTCAGCGTCAGCTCGTCATACGGCTTGATGAAGCGGCAGTTGACGACGGTGACGTCGAGCCCCTCGGCAGCGAGCGTCTCCGCCGCCTCGAGCGACTTGCCGACCATCGTGCCGACGGCGAGGATTGCGACCTCGCTCCCCTGGCGCAGTACTTCCCACGTACCGTAAGGCACCGCCGGGATGTCGCGGATGTGAGGCACGACGTCGGGCGCCGCATCACGCGGGTAGCGCATGCAGAACGGACCCGCATGTGCCGCCCCGGTCCGCAGCAGCGCGAGCATCTCGGTCGCGTCCTTCGGGGCAGCGATGGTCATGTTCGGAACGGCCAGCATGTAGGGAATGTCATACAGTCCCATGTGCGTCTCGCCGTCCTCGCCGACCAGCCCCGCGCGGTCCATGCAGAAGATCACGTGCAGATTCTGCAGCGCGACGTCGTGAATGACGTTGTCGTATGCCCGCTGGAGAAACGTCGAGTAGATCGCGCACACCGGCACGATCCCCTTGGTCGCCAACCCCCCGGCAAATGTCACTGCGTGTCCTTCAGCGATGCCGACGTCGAAGAAGCGCGCCGGATGCGCCTTTGCCACGACGGCCGTACCGGTGCCACTTGGCATCGCGCCGGTGATCGTGACCAGCCGCTCGTCCTCGTCCATGAGCTCCGACAACCCCTTCCCGAAGACGGCGGTGTAGTTCGGATTCGCTGACGACGCCGTCCGCTGCTTTCCGGTCGCCGGATCGTGACCCGGCGGCAGTGCGTGCCACTTCTCAACGTGTTCCCCTGCAGGAAAGCCTTTCCCCTTCTGCGTGATCACGTGCACCAGCCGCGGTGACTTCATCGCGCGCACGGCGGTGAAGGTGTCGATCAACGCATCGAGGTCGTGGCCGTCGATCGGCCCGAAGTAGCGGAGCCCGAGCTCCTCGAAGAGCACCCCGGGCGTCAGAAAATTCTTGACGCTCTCCTCCCAGCGCTTCACCAGGTTTGCAACCATCCGCACCTTTGCTGGCGCTGTCTCGAGCATCTCGCCGATCGCCGTCCGCACGCGATTGTACAGCGGGTTGCGCTGGATCGACACGAGATACTTTGACATTGCGCCAACGTTAGGCGCGATCGACATCTCGTTGTCGTTGAGAACGACGATCAGGTCGCGTCCCGAGTGCCCGGCGTTGTTCAGCCCCTCGTACGACAGACCGCAGGTGAGCGCGCCGTCGCCGAGGATCGACACGACCTTGAAGTCGACACCAGTCAGATCGCTCGCCGTCGCCATCCCCAGTCCGGCCGAGATCGCGGTCCCGGCGTGGCCGGCGCCGAACGCATCGTAGTCGCTCTCCGTCCGCTTGAGAAATCCCGAGAGGCCGTTCTCCGTCCGTAGCGTCTCGAACCGATCGCGCCGGCCGGTCAGCATCTTGTGCGGATAGCCCTGGTGCCCGACGTCCCACACCAGCTGGTCGGTCGGCGTGTCGAAGACGTAGTGGAGCGCGATCGTCAGCTCCACGACACCGAGGCCGGCGCCGATGTGCCCGCCCGTTCGCGAGCAGACATCGATCAAGCGTTCGCGCATCTCGCTGGCGAGCGTGCGCAGCTGGTCGCGAGTCAGCGACTTGAGGTCAGCCGGAGAATTGACGCCATCGAGAAGCGACATGACGAGTCCACGTTGGAGCGTATTGCGCGTACCTGATCGGTGCCCGGAATGGGCCGGCCGATCCCTCCTAATTTCGCCGCGCGACCACGTATCGCGCGAGGTGCTCGAGCTGCGCGGTCAGCAGACCCTCAGCGCGAAGCGCCGAGCACCCTTCCTCGACCAACGCCCGAGCCCGGGCTTTGGCTCCCTCGATCCCGAGTAGCGCCGGGTATGTGCTCTTCTGCAGCACGAGATCCCGCCCAGCCGTCTTCCCGAGGACGTCGGTCGTCTCCGTGACGTCGAGCACATCGTCGGCAATCTGGAACGCGAGACCGATCGCACGCCCGTAGACCCCGAACGCCTCTATGCGATCCTCGGCCGCTCCCGCGGCAATGCCGCCGATGCGCACCGCCGCGCAGATCAGGGCGCCGGTCTTTGCGTTATGGATCCGCTCCAGCTCCGGGAGTGTCAGCGCACGCGCCTCGCCTTCGAGGTCGAGGAGCTGCCCGCCGATCATCCCCGCCGCGCCTGACGCTCGCATCAGCTCGAGCACCACACGGCGCGAACGCCCGTCGTCGAGCCCTAGTGATTGCGCACCGAACAGCGCGCACCGCACGGCGAGAGGCACCATCGCCAGCCCCGCCGCAGTCGCCGCCGGCACGCCGAACGCCTTGTGCACAGTCGGACGGCCGCGCCGCATGTCGTCGTCGTCCATGCACGGCAGGTCGTCGTGCACCAGTGAATACGCGTGGACGACTTCAACAGCTGCCGCCAGACGCGTCGCATCTCCCCGGCCGCCGGCAGCCTCGAACGCGGCGAGCACCAGCACGGGCCGCAGTCGCTTGCCCTCGCCGAGCAGCGAATAGCGGATGGCGTTCGCGACCACCGTCGGCATATCGCCGAGGAATCGCGCGCAGAACTCTTCAAGCGCGCGATCGATGGATGACCGCGCGTCTGCCGCAGCGGCGCGAGCGTCCGCAGCGGGCAGCACCGCGCCGGCATCACTCATCGAAGTCATCGAGGATGAAGTCTCCATCGCTCGACTCGACCAGCGTCTTCACCTTCAACTCCGCGTCAGACAACCGAGCGGTGACCGCGCGGAGCCGGCTCACACCCTCTTCGAAGAGCTTGAGCGCAGCATCGAGTTCGATGCCATCTCCCCCAAGCTGGCCGACGATGGCTTCGAGGCGGCGCAGCTGAACCTCGACGCTTTCGGGATCGGGCGCGCGTTTGTCGGTGCTCATCCCGCCCCCACGATGCGAATTTCTTCGGCACGCGCGGTAACGCGCCCGTCGCGCAACACGAGGTCGAATTTCTCCCCGGCCGTGAACTGTGCGGCGCGCCCGCAGACCCGCCCGTCGGCACTGAGCGCGACGGCGAACCCGCGCGCCAGGGTCGCCAGCGGGCTGAGTGCGTGGAGCCGTCCGCCTAACGTTTCCGTGCGGGCCCGGTGCCGTTCGATTGATCGCATCATCGCGGTCGCCGCGCGTTCGCGGAGACCGACCGCCTGATCGCGCGCCGCGTCGATCTGCTGCTGAACAGCCTCGCCAAGTGCCGTCCGTAGAGCACCGATCTCGGCGAGCACGTCGCTCCGCAGCGGCACCGCCGCCTCGGCCGCTGCCGACGGTGTGGCTGCGCGCAGGTCGGCGACCAAGTCGCAGATCGTCGTGTCGATTTCGTGGCCGACCGCGGAAATGACCGGCATCGGAAGTGCGGCGAGCGCGCGGGCGACGCGTTCGTCGTTGAACGCCCGGAGATCGTCGCGCCCGCCGCCCCCGCGTCCGACGATCGCCACGTCGGCGTCTCCCCAGCGCGCGAGCGACTCGAGCGCCGCACAGAGCTCGTCCGGCGCACTGTCTCCCTGCACCGCCGCCGGGACGACGACGATCTCGATGCCCGGCGACCGGCGCCGTGCAACCGCGATCACGTCGCGAATTGCCGCGCCGTTCGGGCTCGTCACCACTGCGATTCGCCGCGGATATCGCGGTAATGCGCGCTTTCGCCCCGGCGCGAGCAGCCCATCCTTCTCGAGCCGGCGCAGCGCAAGCTCGATCGCCTTCCGCGTCAACCCGTCGCCTTCCGCCTCCATCCCGGTGACGACGAGCTGCATGTCGCCGCGCGCCGGATAGACGGTGAGCTGGCCTAACGCGGACACCATCATCCCCTCGTCGGGCGCGGCCGGAATCCGTCGCTGATCACGTGACCAGACGACACAACGGACCTGCGCTCCTCCGTCCCCGAGGCAGAAGTACCAATGGCCATTCCGATGGCGCTTGAAATCGCTGATTTCGCCGCGCACCCAGAGCCGTGGGAACGCCCCCTGCAGCACCTCGCGCGCGGTCTCATTGAGCACCGAGACCGGGATCGCCGTCGCCGGCGTTTCCCCGGGCGCGTCGACCGGTGCACCGACCTGCACCTCCGCCGACGCTTCGATCGCCGACTGGCGCTGGACCTCCTCGAACGGTGCGTTGGCCAGCGCGAACAGGGGATCGAGAAACATGTCGATCGCGTTAGGCGCCGCGGCCGGTCCGCGCCTCACCGGTCGGCGGGGCTTCATGCAATCCCCCGCGCGGCCAGCGGGCGTTTGTCTGCCGCTGCCGACGCCCGCGTCGACGCGGCGCGCAGCGTGTTCTTGAGAAGCATCGCGATCGTCATCGGCCCGACCCCTCCCGGCACCGGCGTGATGTGCGACGCGATCGGCCGCACGCTCGCGAAGTCCACGTCGCCGACCAGCCGATACCCCCTTGGGGCCGACGGATCGGTCAACCGATTGATCCCGACGTCGATCACCGCCACGCCGGGCTTCAGCATGTCCGCCGTAACCAGCTTCGGCCGCCCAGCGGCCGCGATCAGGATGTCGGCACGCCGCGTGTGCGCAACCAGGTCGCGGGTGTGCCGGTGACAGATCGTCACCGTGGCATTGGCGCCGGGATGGTCCTGCATCAGCAGGGCGGCCATCGGCTTGCCGACGATATTGCTTCGCCCGATGATCACGCACTCGCTGCCTGACGTCGCAATGCCGCTCTGAAGCAGCAGCTCCTTGATGCCAGCCGGCGTGCACGGCGCGAATCCGTCCGGCTCCCCGATGAGCAGTTTTCCGACGTTCACCGGGTGAAAGCCGTCGACATCCTTGGCCGGATCGATCGCCCGGATGACCACCTCGGGATCGATCTGCTTCGGTAGCGGCATCTGGACGAGGATTCCGTGAACCGCGGGATCCTCGTTCAACGCGCGAACCTGCGCGAGCAGCATCTGCTGCGACGTGTCGGCCGGGAGGCGGATTGTCGCGCCGTTCATCCCCGCCTCGATGCAAGCGCGCTCTTTCGCTCGCACGTACACCGCGCTCGCCGGGTCGTCGCCGACGAGGACGACGGAAAGTCCGGGAACGATTCCGCGCGAGGTCAGCGCGGCAACTTCCACCGCCAGCGCGTCGCGGATTTTTCGTGCGATCGCGGAGCCGTCGATAATGCGGCCGAGCTCTCCGTCCCAGGGTGCGTGCGTCTCGGCGCGGCTAGCGGGCAAAGTCCACGGCCCTCGTCTCGCGGATGACAACAACCTTGATCTGCCCCGGATACTGCAACTCCGCCTCGATACGGCGCGCGATCTCCTCAGATAGTGCCGCCGAACGCGTGTCATCGATGTCCTCGGGCGTCACCACCACGCGGATCTCGCGACCCGCCTGGATCGCGTAGACCTTCTCGACCCCGCGATAGCTCGACGCGATCTTCTCGAGCCCCTCGAGCCGCTTCACGTACGTTTCGAACGCTTCACGCCGAGCGCCCGGACGCGATCCGGAAATCGCATCCGCTGCCTGAACGAGCACGGAAATCTCGCTCTCATGCGGCACGTCGTCGTGATGCGCGGCGATCGCGTTCACCACCAGCGGATGTTCGCCGTACTTCGTCGCGACCTCGACGCCGAGCTGGACGTGCGTCCCCTCGTGCTCGTGGGTCAGTACCTTGCCGATGTCGTGCAGCAATGCGCCGCGCTTCGCCATCGCGACGTCCAGCTTGAGCTCAGCCGCCATCGTCGCGGCGAGCCAGGTGACTTCCTTCGAGTGCTGGAGGATGTTCTGCCCGTAACTCGTCCGCCAATGCATGCGTCCGATCAGCTTGATGATCTCCGGATGCAGTCCGTGCACCCCCACCTCGTAGGCGCTGCTTTCTCCCAACTCGACGATCTTCGTCGCGATCTCGCCCTGCGCCTTCTTGACGACTTCCTCGATGCGTCCCGGATGGATGCGTCCGTCCGTCACCAGCTTCTCGAGGGCGAGCCGCGCAATTTCCCGGCGGATCGGATCGAACGAGCTGACGACCACCGTATCCGGCGTGTCGTCGATGATCACATCCACTCCCGTGGCCAGTTCGAACGCGCGGATGTTCCGGCCCTCACGGCCGATGATCCGGCCCTTCATCTCGTCATTCGGGAGCGAGACTGCCGACACAGTGCTCTCGGCCGTGTGCTCGGCCGCGATCCGCTGGATGGCCAGGGCGACAATCTTCTTCGCCTCGCGGTCCGCGTTCTTCCGCGCACTCTCGCGAATCTCGCGAATCCGATTGGCCGCGTCAGCCTGCGCTTCTTCCTCCATCCGTCGAAGCAGCTCCGCCTTTGCTTCCTGCCCGCTCATTCCGGCGAGCTGCTCGAGGCGGTGACGCTGTTCGCCGACCAGGCGCTCGAGCTCCTGTTCGCGGTCCGCCGTCGCCTTCTCTCGCTTGGCGACGTCGCTCACGCGGCGATTGAAATCGCGATCCCGCTGCTCGAGGACGTCCATCTTGCGATCGAGAACCGTGTCCTTCTCCTGGAGCCGCTTTTCCTCCGTCTCGATCTCGACGCGCCGGCCGCGAGCATCCTGCTCGAAGACCTCGCGGAGCTTCATGACCTCTTCCTTGCCCGCGAGCACCGCGCCCTTCCGCGACGATTCCGCCTCGCGCTCGGCGTCGCCGACGATGCGCTTCGCCGTCTCCTCCGCGGTAGCCTTCGCCATGGACTGGCGGGCGGTTTCAGCCTTCGTTCCAGTCGCACGTCCGACAAAGAAAGAAGCCGCGGTGGCCACAATTGCGACGGTGACCAGCGCGGCGATCAGCAGCGTTTCGCTCATGATTCTATCTATATCTCCAGCGCGCCAACCGGGCACGCGTCGCTGTTAGGGGGCGGCGCTAGCTCTCGCGCGCCCTCTACAGCAGCGCGGCGTGCGGGGCTAACTACTGCCCCCGCTTGAAGCTACGGCCCACCGATGAAGCTACGTCGTCGGGGCTGCTTTTGCTAGACCGACTCCCCCCGTTTGGCAGGCGGCAACAGGCGGCGAATCTCCGCCGCGAGACTCTGCATCTCGCCGGCCAGCTCGTCGCCTTCTTCCCGAGCGTGGAACAACTCGTCCGTGATTTTCATCGCCGCGAGAATCGCCGCTTTCTGCGGCTCGACGACGGAGCCCCCGTCGAGGACCGATCGAATCATTCGATCGACATACTCGGCGACCGCGCGCGTGAATTCCGCGGACCGCTCCGTGCGAATCGGGTATTCCTCGCCGACGATCGTGACTCGAACGGATCGCTTCACGCTCACTTCTCCCCCTTCGTTGCCTGCTGCCGCACGAACCGGACACGATCCAGCAACTGTTGGGTGCGCGCGGTCGCGGCGTCGAGCCGCTTGGTCAGCTGGGCGTTCTGCGTCGCCAGTTCGGCCACATCCGAGGAGCCCGCCCCCGGCGCGGACTCCAGCTCCTTGACACGCGCTTCGGCACTCAGCGCGCGACGCCGAAAGGACGCCAGTTCGTCTTCGAGGTGGCGAACCAGCTGCGCGAGATCGCGAAACGCGGCGACCTCAGGCCGTGCGCTGACGGATTCCGAGCTCATTCTCCAGGGTCTTCAAAAGTTTCTCGCGGCGCCCTTCGACTTCCTTGTCGCGTAGAGTGCGTTCCGGATGCCGCAAGGTCAACCGCCACGCGAGGGATCGGAGTCCGGGCGCGATTCCCTTCCCTCGATACTCGTCGAACAGCATCAGGCTTTCAAGCAGTTCGCCTGCGCCGCGCCGGAGCACAGCCTCCACCGTCCCCGCAGATATTCCATCGGGAACGAGCAAGGCGAGGTCGAACTCGCTGGCGGGAGTCGTGGGGATCGGCCGATACTCGGTCGTGGCACGAGCGCTCGCCCGTTCCGCCAGCGCATGCGCGTTGGCGCCAGGTGCCGCCACCGGCGCCGAGGCAACGGAGCCCAATGTCAACTCGACCCCGAACGCCGGCGCCGCCCAAACCGGCGCATCGAGGGCGACACGTGTCACGCGGCCGCGAACTGTACCGTCGACGCGGATGTCCCAGATTGCGCCGACGCCTGCGGCACTCGTGAATTCCACAGTCGCATCGCCAAACGCGACATGGACCACCGTTTCGGCGAGCGCCTTTGCGTCCCACTCGTCGAATGCCGGAGGCTTGCTCTCCGTGAAATGCGCCGGGCGGCGCGCTCCCATGACCAGGGCGCCGACGCGCGTCTCCTCGACCGGGAGCGTCGACTGCCCGGGAGAAAAGACGTTGCCAATCTCGAACAGCCGAACATCTCCCTGCATCCGAGTCAGGTTGTATTCAGCGCGCCTGGCAAGCGTGTCGAGGAGGTCGCGACGGAGGTACGACTCGTTCTCGGCGAGCGGATTGAGCACCCGTACGAACCCTGCGCCATCGTCGGAGCCGCGGACGAAGGGCATCGGGCGGACTTCATAGAGCCCCGCCGCCGCAAGTTCCTCGCGCAGTGCGGCGGCGAGCGTCCATTCTCGCGGCGTCGGCACCGCCGATGGCCTAACGCTCCGCAGTTCGGATGGAAAGGTGTCATAGCCGACGAGGCGGGCAACCTCTTCGATGAGGTCGATCTCGTCGGTAATATCGCCGCGCCAGCTCGGGCGGGTGACCTGTAATTCCTCTTCCCCGGTCAACATCTCGGTACCCGGACTCGTCACCACCGTGAATCCGATTGCCGCGAGCAGCCGGACGATCTCCCGCGCGGGCACCGGCGCGCCAATCAGCTGGCGGACGCGTGGCACCCGCAGGGTGAGCGGTGTCGGTGCGGGTGCGTCGGTCCCGACGTCGGCCGGTGCGCCGTCGATCGCGCCACCAGCAACCGCCGTTATGATCTCGGCGACTCGACGCAGCGCCACGCCCGGAAGCTCGGGGTCGATTGTCCGCTCGAAGCGATAGCTGGCATCGGTGGACAGTCCGAGCGCGCGGCGCGCGGATCGCGTCCGTCGCGGATCAAAGATGGCGACCTCCACGAACAGGTCGCGCGTCGCGTCGGTGACTTCGCTCGCGCGACCGCCCATCACGCCGGCGACCGCGTGTGCGCGCGCCGCGTCGGCAATGATCGTCGTTCGTTCGTCGAGCGTGCGAGTTACCCCATCGAGCGTCATCAGGACCTCGCCCTTGCGTGCCGCGCGCACGACCACCGTGCCGCCATCGAGTTTCGCGAGGTCGAACGCATGGACGGGCTGACCGAGTTCATGCAACACATAGTTCGTCGCGTCGACGACGTTGTTGATTGAGCGAACGCCAACCGACTGTAACCGGGCAACCAGCCATTCCGGGCTCGGCGCGACCGTCAGGCCGCGAATGACCACCGCCATGTAGCGAGGCGCGAGCGCGGCGGCGTCGACACGGACGTCTACCGTACCGGCTCGCGCTGTCGTCGCGCCGCGCCGGGCCGCCGGGATGCTCAGCGGGCGGGCACCGGGAATCGTCGGCAGGGCGAACGGCAGGCCTAACGCGGCCGCTACCTCTCGGCCCACACCAAAGTGCGAGAGGAGGTCGGGGCGATTCGGCAGGACGTCGATGACGATCCTCGTATCGCCCGCTGCGACGGCGTCGAGAAACCGTGTGCCGGGAGCTGCATCGATGGCTAGTTCGAGAATCCCGTCGTGATTGTCACCGAGCCCGAGTTCACGCGCCGAACAGAGCATCCCGTTCGACCACGCACCGCGGATCTTTCGCTTGTCGAGCTTCAATCCCCCGGGCATCGTCGTCCCGCTCGGCGCGAACGGATAGAGCGCACCGGGCTTGACGTTAGGCGCGCCGCAGACGACGTCGACCAGTTCCTCGCCGCCGGCATCGACCCTCGTCACCCAGAGGTGATCCGAGTCCGGATGGCGCGCTGCCTCGACGACGCGCGCGATCACGATCGGTGCAAGGTCTGCTCGCAGGGCAACGATTTCGTCCACCGTCGCCACGCGCTCGGTGATCAGGTCGCGGACCTGCGCTGGCGTCAGCGTGTGTGGAACGATCGCGCGCAGCCACTCGTGCGAAACGTTCATCGGGCGATCTGCTCGAGGAATCGGACGTCGGAATCGTAGAGGATTCGGATGTCAGGGATGCGGTAGCGCTGCAGCGCGATGCGCGCCGGCCCCATGCCGAAAGCCCATCCCGTGTACTTCTCGGCGTCGACGCCGGCTGCCCGAAGAACGTTAGGGTGCACCATCCCGGAACCGAGGATCTCCATCCACCCGGTTCCCTTGCAGCCCGCGCAGCCGACGCCTCCGCAGAGCCGGCACTCGACGTCCATTTCCGCCGACGGTTCCGTGAACGGGAAGTAGCTCGGACGGAAGCGCGTCCGCGCTGCTCCGAAGAATCGCTTGGCGAAGTGCGTGAGCGTTGCCTTGAGATCGACGAAGCTTACGCCTTCGTCGATCGCCAGCCCTTCGATCTGCGCGAACATCGGGGCATGCGACGGATCGAAGAAATCGCGGCGATACGCATTGCCCGGCACGAGAACGCGCACCGGTGGCGCCCAACGTTGCAGCGTCCGGACCTGGACGGGCGAGGTGTGCGTGCGGAGCAGCGTGCCGTCGCCGAGGTAGAGCGTGTCGTGCATGTCCATCGCCGGATGGTCCGCGGGAAAGTTCAGCGAACCGAAGTTGTACCACTCCGTCTCCGCTTCCGGACCGAGCGCGATCGTGAAGCCGAGCTCGCGGAAGATTTCGACGACCTCGTCGATCACCAGCGTGACCGGATGCTTGGCGCCACGCCACCGCCGACGCGCTGGCAGTGTTGCGTCGATCTCCGGTCCCGCAGCCGCCGGCGCGACTGCCGCCTCACGGTCGGCGAGCGCCGACTCGGCGACGGTCTTGACCCGATTCATCTCCGCCCCCGCGTCGCGACGCTCGGCGGCGTCGAGGGACGGAAGCGCCTTCATCAGCTCCGTGAGGCGCCCGCTCTTGCGGCCGAGCCACGCAGTGCGCGCAGCGACGAGATCGTCTGCGGTCGAGGCACCGGCGATCGCGCTGAGCGCCTGCGCCTCGACCTGGCGAGCAGTGGCGAGAAACTCCTGAAGCGTCACGGGAGCGAGGAGGGAGGTCGACGTGGGGGGAAATGCGACGGCGGCGGGACGACCGAGGTCGCGCCGCCGCCGTGCAATCTACTGCGTACTCGAACGGGCTACTACCCGGCGGGCAGCGCCGCTCGCCCTGTTTACGCCGCGGGAAGCGACGAGCGTGCCTTGTCGGCCAGCACACCAAACGATTCGGGATCGTGCACCGCGATGTCGGCGAGGATCTTCCGGTCGATCTCGATGCCAGCCAGCTGCAGCCCGTTGATCAGTTTCGAGTAGGTCATGTCGTGCAGATGGGCCGCCGCATTGATGCGAACGATCCAGAGCCGGCGAAACTCACGCTTTTTGTTCTTGCGATCGCGATACGCGTAGCGCCAGCCACGCTCCACGGTCTCTTTCGCCGGCTTCCACAGCTTGCTCCGGGCGCCGAACGCGCCGCGGGCCGCCTTCATGATCTGCTTTTTGCGCCGCAGGCGCGCGGGTGTCGATGTTGCGCGAGGCATGAGTGCTCCTTACGCCTGGATCAGGCGCTTGATGTTCTTGATCTCGCCATTCGTCGAGAAGGTGGTCGACCGACGGAGGTTGCGCTTCCGCTTTGACGACTTCTTGGTGAGGATATGGCTCTTGCCGGCCTTGTTCCGCTTCACCTTGCCCGTGCCGGTGAGCGAGAACCGCTTGGCGGCGCCCTTGTGGGTCTTCATTTTCGGCATGTTACAGCACCCGATTATTTCGGTGTGAGAATCATCGTCATGGATTTTCCTTCCAGCCGCCCCGCGCTCTCGATCTTCCCGATATCGGCGAGCTCCGTAGCGACCCGGTCGAGCACGAGCTGCCCCAACTCCGGGTGTGCGACCTGACGGCCGCGAAACATCATCGTCACCTTGACCTTGTTCTTCTCCTCGAGGAAGCGCCGCGCGTGGCGGGTCTTCGTATCGAAGTCATGATCATCGATCCCTGGCCGGTACTTGACTTCTTTCAGCTCGATGATGTGCTGCTTCTTCTTGGCGACCCGGGCCTGCTTCGCCATTTCGAACTTGTACTTGCCGTAGTCCATGATCCGGACGACGGGAGGCCGTGCCGTCGCTGCGACTTCAACGAGGTCGAGCCCCAACTCCTCTGCCATGCGAAGCGCGGCGTCCACTTCCAGGATGCCGAGCTGACTTCCGTCCGCGCCGATCACGCGTACTGGCGAGATGCGGATCTGTCGGTTGACGCGAACGCGCTTCGTGGTGTCCTGAATAGCCGTTACCCTCGCAGAGGAGAAAACAAAAACGCGGAATCCCACCGGGGAGTCCGCGTACGGCACACGCCTCTCCCTAGCGGGGAAGGCCGCATGATCACGTTGACTCCTGTAGCACACCCCGCGCAGAATTTCGCGAGGGCCAGAGGGTGAGGATGCCGCGAGGCATCCTGCTTAGCTTGTTGTCGGAGCGAAAGTTAGGCGAACGGAGCAGAACAGTCAAGGCGTCGGCGCGAGCCGCATCCTCAGCCGGCCAGCCCGTAGTTCTTGCCATCGTGGGCGACCTTCCCCCACGCGACCGTCGCATCGTGCTCGAACACCACCAGCCACTCCTCACCCACCGCGCGCGCAAGAATCCGGCGCTTGCTCTCGAGCGTGACCAATGGTTCCACGTCGTAGCCCATGATCCATGGCAGGGGCAGATGCGCAGCGGTCGGCACGACGTCGCCGAGGAAAAGTGCGGCGGCACCGCCAGATTCGAGGAGCACACTCTGGTGGAAGGGCACGTGTCCCGGCGATGCGAGCGCGCGGATCCCGCTCGCTATTTCTTGTTCGCCGTCGATCAGCTCCAACATTCCCGCATCACGAATCGGAACGAAGTTCGCGGGGAAATAGCTCGCCGCCGTTCGTTCGTTCGTGTGCGTCGCGTATTCGTACTCCCCGCGCTGCACGACGTACCGGGCGTTCGGAAAACTCGGTCGAATGACGCCCGCTTCGTCGCGATAAGTGTTGCCGCCGGCGTGGTCGAAATGGAGGTGCGTGTTGATCACCATCGCCACGTCCGCGGGACGCGCACCGACCGCAGCCAAACCGTCCTCGAGCGCCGTCCGGCCGCCGGCTCCGCGATTCTCGATCCCGTAAATGTCATGGAACTTGTCTGTCTCCTTGTTCCCCGCGCCAGTGTCGATCAGGACCAGCCCCGCGGGATGCTCGATCACGAGACAGCGCATGCCTAACGCGATGCGGTTGCGTGCGTCGGCGGCGATCCGGCGCTCCCAGAGCGGTTTGGGCACGACACCGAACATCGCGCCGCCATCGAGCCGCTGTCCGCCGGCCTGAATCGCATGAACCTTGAGCGCGCCTATCGTCGTCGACTGGATCAGCGGAGCTGGAGCGGGCATGGCGTCATTGGGTGAGCGTTAGGCAATCGTCGCCGGCCGCAGAGCCGCGGCGATCAAGCCGTGGTGTCGCGGGTGACGGGCATCGGCATCGCCGGCGGACGAGCGGCGCGCCGGCGGGCGCCGCGATTCCCCGTCAGGCGCTCGAGATGCGACCAGGTCGCACACTCATGGTCCACCGTGGCCGATCGCAACATGCGGAGCAGGCAATGCGCCGTGGCCACCGCGTCGCCGCCCGCCCGATGTCGCCCGTCGATGTCCACGCCGTAGTGCGACGCCACCCAGTCGAGTGACTTCCGGCGGAGCTGCGGAAGTACGGCCCGCGCCAGCCGCACGGTGCACAGCCGCCGCCCTTCGATTCGTCGCCCGGTTGCCCGCGCCACTTCAGCGGAGACGAACCGCCAGTCGAACGCCGCGTTGTGCGCGACGAAGATCGTTCCTTCCATCCGCGCGAGCAGCTCCGCGCAGACATCGCGAAACTTCGGCGCGTCCTTCACCATGTCCCAGCTGATGCTCGTCAGCGACGTGATGAACGGTGGAATCGATCGTTCCGGGTTGACCAGCGTCTGGAACACGTCGTGAACCTGTCCGTGTTCCACCCGCACGGCGGCGATCTCGGTGATGCGATGACCAGCGTTAGGATTGCCGCCGGTCGTTTCGACGTCGACGACGGTATAGCTCAGCGAGCCGAGCGGATCGCTCGCCGTCTCGTTTCCAGCCCGGTAGGCCGTCGCCTCGGCTGCCGGCTCGCCGACGCGGCCCGGCGACGTAGAAACCGTGCAGCTGTCGAGGCGCCAGAGCCCGTCACTGCCTCGCAAAAACTCGTCCCGACCGGCGAACAACGCCGCCGCCATGTGCTCGGCGATCGTCCCCGGAACCGCCGGCAGCTGGCAAACCGACGCGATCAACTGTGCCGCGCCCGCTGGCCCACTCGCCAGGAAGTCCGCCGCCCGCGCGGCCAGGAGCGATTCGGCCGGCCGCGAAGTCATTCCGCCTAACGGCAGCCGGTACTGCGTCGCCGCCGGGCCGCTCATGCCCACGGGTCGTCGCGCAACACGGGACAGGTCATGCACCGAGGGCCGCCGCCGCCACGCACGAGCTCCGACCCCTCGAACACGATCACCGCTCGCTCGTCCTCGCTGACCCGGTCCCCGCCGGTGAGGAAACTCTCGGCGCTGACGATCCGGAATCCCATCTTCTCCATTTCCCGGAGCGTCCCTTCCGACCGGTGGTATGAAAGGACGACACCGGGACGCATCGCGACGAAGTTGCAGCCGGACGCCCACTGCTCGCGCTCCTGCATGATCCGGCGCGTGCCGCCGCAGAAGATCGGCTCCATCGGCAAGCCGACCGACTGCAGTGCCGCGAACACGTTAGGCAGCTCTTCGACGTGATGCTGCCCCTTGCGCCGGTGGAGGATCCGCAGCCGCTCCGGGCCGATGAAGTGCGGCGGGAAGAGGACGCACAGCTCGCGGTCCACCTGGGTGAAGATCATGTCGAGGTGGATCGCCGTGTTCTCCTTCGGCATGACCACGACGATGACATCCGTCACGCTCGTCTTCTCGAACAGCAGGTCGGTGAGCGTGTCGATCGCCGCCGGGCTCGATCGCTCGCTGAACCCGATCATGACCGTGTCCTGGCGGATCGGATGGACGTCGCCTCCCTCGAGCGTGTAGTTCAAGCGCCGCTCGATCGAACCGTCGTAGAGGATTCCCTTGTTCTGCAGGACCGGGTGCGAAAGAAAGAGCGCTTTCATGATGAGCTCCTCCGACCAGCGGATCCCGTAGCGCATCGAGCCGATCAGCACGTGGTCCTCGAGCACCATCGCCACGTCGCGTGTGAAGAACAGGTTTGGCAGCGCCGGCAGCACGTAGCCGTGCTCGTTCAGCGCGGTCGCCAGCGGACCGGCTTCTTCCTCCCGCCCTTCGATGAGCATCTGCACGAGCGCCTGCGCCGGAAGGTCCGCGATCTCGCGCGCCAGCGGTTCGGATGGCACGATGTCCATCGTCTCCTTCACCAGGAGATCGCGTACGTCGCGATTGGCGAGGACGTCGGCGAGGAGATCGCGCACCGAGTGCACGTTCGCGAACCGTTCGACGATCGCGACGAATCGGCGATGCTCACGGCGCGCCTCCTCATGGTCGATGATGTCGTCGTAGAGATAGTCCTCGCGCGTCGACGGCGTGACGGCGAGAAGTTCGGGGCCGGGCGTATGGACAAGAACGCTTCTGAGCCGGCCGATTTCCGAGCTGACATGAACTGGCATTGGGCAGCAAGATACCCGGCAGGACACCAAAGGGGCCAGCCCACGCGCAGTGCGGACGCGAGTGCGCGCCGTTAGTGCGCTAGCCGCTCGCAACCGCCGCCACTAACTTGTGAATCAATTCACAAGCCCCCCGCCGTTGAAACGCATCGCCGATTCCACCGTCCGCCGGCTCTCGCTGTACCTGCGCTTCCTCGAAGACTTCGAGCAGCGCGGCCTCGAGACAATCTCGAGCGAGGAGCTCGCGCGTCGTGGCGGCACGACCTCCGCACAGGTCCGGAAGGATCTTTCCTTCTTCGGATCGTTTGGAAAGCGCGGCTTGGGGTACTCCGTCGGCGAGCTGTCTACGCGGATCCGCGAAATCATGGGACTCGCGCGCGAGTGGCGGGTGATCATCGTCGGCGCTGGCAAGATTGGAGCGGCGCTCGCCGAGTACCGCGGCTTCTTCCAGCGCGGTTTTCACATTGCCGCGGTCTATGACATTTCGCCCGACAAGATCGGGCGTGTCTGGGATTCGCACGTCATCCGCGACGTGCGGCAGCTCGAGCGCGATACTGCTGCGGAACCCCCGGACATCGCGGTGCTCACCGTGCCAGCGGACGCTGCACAGGCCACACTCGATCGCATCGTGAAGGCGGGAATCAAGGCGGTTCTCAACTTCGCCCCGGTCCAGCTCCAGGCTCCCAACGACGTGACGGTGCGAACAGTGAACATGGCGATGGAGCTCGAGGGACTGTCCTTCGCACTGACGAGCCGCGACGTCTGACCAGCGGTTGCGGCGAGCTGTCAGAGTGATTCGAGGAGGTCGTCGATCGCCTTGGTTGCAGCGTCAGGCATCGGCGCGCCGGCAACGACGCGCTGCAGGATGTCCACCGCCTCCTGCGCCAGATCATCCGGGTGCTTCCGGTCGCTGCTGAATCGCACGATGTGCCCTAAAAGAATCGCGGCCAGGCCGGACCCGTCGCCGTCCTCGCCAGCGTCGCCGCCCTCGGCATCCTCGAAGCTCGGCACACTTGCTTTCCACGGCTCATCTGGTTCGCTACTGTCTGTGAGACGCGCCGCGGGAACGAGCGCGACAAGCCGCCCCTGGATTCCTGGTTCGCCCTCGAATGCGAGCAACCCGACCAGAACCGGCTCTTCGAACAGCTTCAGCGCAACGAGCCGTTCGATTGACTCGCCGGGCATCGCGCACCGCGCGACGAGTCGCCCGTCGATCCGTGCCGCGAGACAGACGCCGTCCGGCGCGCGGTCGTCGGGCAACGGCGCCACACTCACCTCGAGCGGCGTCGCCGTAGCCACAAACACGGTCGTCGCGGGCAACTCGTCGTCATCACCGTCCTCGGCGTCGTCCGCGTCCTCGTCGTCATCGGCGTCATCCACGCCAAAGCTTGCCCCGAACGGCTCGGCGGCGTCGGCATCTTCCTCGTCATCGTCGCCGTCCCCGTCATCCTCGGGATCAGCGTCGTCGTCCCCTCCGTCGAGGTCATCGAAATCGTCCGGCTCCTCGTCCGGCGGAAGCGCTCGTCCCCATAGCATCGTGACCTCTCGGTTCTCGTGCACTTGCGCTGGTGCATCTCTTACGCCGGACCTCCCTTCACACAATCCGCGGCTGCGCCACCGTGTGCCGGGCGCGCCGCTGTCGGCTTATCAGCGTGCCAGCGTTACTCGGCGCTTCGAGCGCGACGACTCTGGCGGCTTGCGTCGCGTTGCGCGAACTGGCTTCCTGAGCTTCTTCACCGCGGCTGGCGTCCGCTTCTTCTTGGGTGGCGCGAGTATCGAACCACGGCAGTTGTCAGCACCGCACCGACACTTGTAGAACTGCTCGTCTTCATCGGTGTGATCGTCGGTCCGTTCGTACTGGTAATCGTAAAGGATCTCCTCGCCCGGACGGATCGTCCGCAGTGCGTAGATGAAGATCTGCTTTCCCTCGACGACCGCCTCGGCGTTCGGGTCGCACGAGTGGTTGATGAATCGCGCGTCGTTCCCCCCGACTGCTGCATCGATAATCTCCTTGTCGTCGACGATGAACAGGAACGTGTGGTGCCGCTTCATCTTCTCGTCGTCGTACCGCCGGTCGGCTTCATCATTGTCGATGTGCTCCCCAGCGTATTCGACAATGCGCTGCCCGCGGCGAATCTGCCGTGTCGCAAACGCGCCAAGTCCCTGTATTTCGGAATTCCGCAGCTTGAACGGCTGCTCCTTCACTGTTGCCACGTTGAATCTTCCGGTGTGATGTTTTTTGAGACGAATCCGAGTCAGAACTCCGACGCGGACTGAACGCGGCCCCGGCACTCACCGAAGCCAATGCGAACGTAACCATCGCGGACGCACTCACCTCGGATGATGACCTCGTCCCCGTCATCGAGAAAACCGCGTGTCTCGCTACCCACCGCGAGCGGCTCCGCGCCGCGGCGGGTCAGCTCCAGCAGGCAGCCCAGCGAATCGCGCGTCGGGCCCGAGATTGTTCCACTCGCGAGCAGGTCGCCGGGACGAAGGTTGCATCCGTTGCTCGCGTGGTGCGCCAGCATCTGCGCCACCGTCCAGTACATGTCGGCGAATCGCGCGCCGCTGACGCGTTGGGGGGCAACTCCCTGCTCGCGCATTGCCCGCGTGCGCAACCAGACCTCGACGACCGCGTCGATTCCCCCGCGCGCGCTGTCGTCGCCGTCGGCAAGGTACGCAAGCGGTGCCGGATCGCCGTCGGGCCGTGGCGCCGCCGGCGAGCGAAATGGCGCCAGCGCCTCCATCGTGACGACCCACGGCGAGAGCGTCGTCGCGAAGCTCTTCGAGAGAAAGGGGCCGAGTGGTTGGTATTCCCAGCTCTGGATGTCGCGGGCCGACCAGTCGTTCACCAGGCAACATCCGAAGATCTGGTCCGCCGCGTCGCGCATCGTCAGGCGCTCGCCCAGCATGTTGCCCGTTCCGACAAACGCGCCGATCTCGCATTCGTAGTCGAGCGAGCGGCTGGCCCCGAACACCGGAGCCGCCTCGTCCGCCGCTTTCCGCTGGCCGAGCGGCCGCCGCACTTCCGACCCGCTGGCGATCAGCGACGAGGCGCGGCCGTGGTAGCCGATCGGCACATATTTGTAGTTGGGCAGCAGCGGACTGTCGGGACGGAACATCCGGCCCACGTTCGTCGCGTGATGGATCGACGCGTAGAAGTCTGTGTAGTCCCCGACTCGCGCCGGGAGCAGCATATCGGCGTCGCGCATCGGCACGAGCAGCGCCTCTCGATCGGATTGCGCCGATGAACCAGCGGCGAGCAGGCTGCCTAACGCGACTCGCAGTGCCCGCCAGGCGGGCCGACCCAGCCCCATCAAATCGTTGAGTGCTGGAGCCGCACAGGCTCGCGCCGGCGCAGCCGCGTCGCCACTGAAATACCCCATTCGGTTGGCCGCGGTGACGTCGAGAATCATCTCGCCGATCGCGACACCGACCCGAGCGGGGTCGCCAGTCGCGTCGCGCCGGAACACGCCATACGGGAGATTCTGGATCGGGAAGTCGGCGTCGCCCGTGTTGGCCGACTCGACCCACGACCGCCGCGTCCGATCGTGCGTCGGGTCGATCCCGGGGATCACAACAGGCCTAACGTCTTGAGGTCGGCGACCGGCTCTCGGAATGAGCAGGATCCGAAGCCGGTCATCGACCGGGTGCGTCCGGCGCGGAGGGACGCCACTCGGAACGCCCGCCCGCGCCAGACGACCGCTTCGTCGGTGGCCGTCATCGCGGCTCCGTCGCGCTCCTCGAGCGCTGCGGCGATGTCCTTCTGTCCCCCGCCTTCGCGCGCAATCATCGTCGCGAGCAGGACGTTGAGGAACCCGAACATGGTGCCTGACGGCGCGTCGTCCCCGTAGCTGAGGCGATACTCGGCGCGGAGGGGGTGGTGCAATCCGGCGGTCGCCTTGAAGATGATGTCACGCTCGACGCAACGCCTGATGAAGCGCGCCACCTGCGCCGCCGACGGAAAGGCATCGGGCGTGGTCCCGCCAGTGCGCACCTTCGCCCGCACCCCGGCGCCCCGAATGGCGTCGAGCAGCGTTGCCGGATCGTCTGCGATCGGGATCTCGACGAAGATTGCCACCCCCGACGTCAGCGACGCGCTCGGCATCTCGCGCGGCGTCGCTGCTCGCGTCTCGACGGTATCGACCATCGCGCGGCCCTGCTCGCGCTGATTGAATCGCCCGATCAAGTCGCGGAGTGCCGGATCGAACGCGGGCGCGAGCACGGACAGCGGCCACGGATTTCCCTCGATCGCGACCGGGGCCGCGCTCGACCATTCTTCGAGCCGGGCAGCGGGCAGCACGAAGCGCCCGAGCATCCACGCGTTAGGCTCGTCGCGATGCGCGGCGTACTCGCCCACTGCGGTCGGCATGTCGAGTCCGGCCGGCGGAAACAGCCCGGCGTAGTCGACGGCCTCGGCAAGCAGCGTGAACAACGCCTCTTTCATCAGGCGCGGCCCGGCGGCGTCGAACGAGGACCCCCGAGCAGAACGAATGGCATCGAGAGCAAGTCAATCGTGAATTGGTGGGAAGGCATTGCAGGCGAAAGCTAACCGGGCGGCGGAGCGCGCGAAATTGCGCCACGTGCGGCGGCGGACCACCGACCGCGCGGCGGGATCAGCGAATGTCGGCTACCAACCCTCGCGACGCGATAGCTCGGTGATGTGGGCGACGTGATGTCGCGAGTGCCACGCGTAGAGAGCGAGCATCCGATCCAATGGAAGAATTCCTTGTTCCGGGTGCTCGAGCTGCCGGCCAAAGTCGGCCCCGTGCATCGAGTGCAGAAGCAGTGTCCAGCGTGCATGCAACCCGTCGAGAATTGACAGTGACGGCGCCACCGGTCCGCTCCGCCCGTCGGCGAGTTCCGCCCAGCGGGCTTCGTGATACGGCTTGATGCGCGGGACATCCTCGGTGAGCGCGAACTTGAATCGAATGAGCGCGTTCATGTGACTGTCGGGCACATGATGCACGACCTGCCTCACCGTCCAGCCATCCGGGCGGTAGGGCGTGTCGAGCTGGGTGTCCGACATTCCGTCTACCGCGGCGCGCATCGTTTGTGGGAGTGTGGCGATGGTTTCGATTGCGGCGGCGCGGGTCGCGTCGTCGGCTCCGCTGTATGCAAAGCGGCCGATGGGAAAGCGAAGGTCAGTTGTCGTCATGCTCAGGAATCGGTGATGGAGGGGCTGCGCCGAAGATGCAATATGTTGCGGCGTCGTGCCATCCAGATCGCGAAGGCCGCACTTGCGCGCTGTGGCGCGCGATACGATCCTAGCGCCCGATGAGCGCACTCGTTCCCCTCTCGCAACACTACGTCGCCCACGGCGGGGCGCCGGTCATAACCGCGGTCGACCCGGGCATCTTTACCCGGCGCTACTTCGCGCGCTGCATGGCCTGCGGGTTCTGTGCGGATTCCTGCTGCGCACATGGTGTCGATGTCGACGGGCGTGTCGAGGCAGCGCTCCTCGCGGACAGCGATGCCATCGCGCAGCACACCGGTGTGCCGGCGAGTCAATGGTTCCGTGCGCCGGCAGTGCGCGACGTCGAGGCGCCCGGCGGAACGCTGCGCCGAACTTCGGTGCGTGACGGATACTGCGTCTTCCATACGCCGGGCGGGCGCGGGTGCATGCTGCACTCGTACGCGCTAACCAGCGGGATCGACTACCACACCGTCAAGCCGATGGTCAGCACGCTTTTCCCGGTGACGTTTGGCAGCGGGGCGCTTGTCGTGTCCGACGAGCTTGACGACGGGTCGCTCGTCTGCAGCGGCGAAGGGCCGACGGCGTACGAAGCGGCGCGCGATGAGCTGGCCTACTACTTTGGCGACTCGCTGGTCATCGAGCTCGACTCGCTCGCGTCGGGGCCGACCGCATTGATCCCGGCATCGAGCGACGCGTAACCCCACGCCGTCGCGACGCCGAAGAGCAGCGTCCCGGAGAACCTGACGATCGCGCCAATGCGCGCGTCGTACCGCAGCACATCGAGTTCGGCGAGGATGAACGCCCAGTCGTGTTCGCCCCCGCCGACGAGCGGAAGTGCTTGCTCCTGCGCGTCAGCGACGTAGACGGCGATGTTCCACAGATTCTCGGCGAACCACCACAACGCCACGCTGGCCGCAAACTGGTCGCGCTGCTTCACGAAGTAGCCGATGAACAGCGCCGGTACGATCAGCTGGAGGAGCGTGCCGCCAAGGGCGGTGACCAGCTCGCCGAATGGACTGAACACGAGATGTCCCGTCTCGTGGATCGGAAGATTCACGTTATCGATCAGCGCGAAGCCGGGATCTCGGAGAATTGCGATGCCGTAGAGCGCCAAGCCGGTTGTGGTCACGACCCGAGCGAGGCGTCGCGTCGTCCAGCGTGTTAGTACCATTTGCGACTTATTCGATGTTGGTCGGGGCCTGGTGGCGTTTGTTCATCCGGCGACGCCCGAAAGCGCCGTGAAGTAACGATTCGCTGCTTACACAAATCGTTCATCTGCGTGTGCAACCGTTCTGAAACAGGAGACTGTCTCACTCGTACAGTCGCGAGTCACCCGTCTCACAAAGGAGTTTCTCATGAAGTCCGCCTGGAACGCTGGCGATATCGTCGCCTGCAACTGCCCAACGTGCCGCCAAGTCGTGCAATCGCGTTTTGAATTTCGCACGATCCGCATGGAGCGCTCACGACTGCGCGTGCCGAACGTGCTCGTCGACGTCTGCAACGTCTGCGACAACATCATTGCCATTCCCAGTCAGTCGATCCCGCAACTCCGTGAAGCGGGACGAGCCAAGTAGTGCAGTACGCCGCGGCGGACGGAGTGCGCACGTCGCGGCGCAGTTGTATCTTGTGTCGATGAACAGACCACGCCCGATTTCGCATCTGCGCTTCACCTGTGTCGCCATCGGGGCGCTCTCGCTCGCGGCGTCGACTGCGTGTGACTCCTCGGCTGCGCGCGCGGGCGCTGACGCGCCCTCGGCCTCCAGTGCCGGCGCCCGCGGCGCGGTTGCGTCAGCGGCGGCGTCCTCCTCGTCGGCCGCGGTTGCCGGCGACCCGACACTCGTCGTCTACAAGACGCCGGCGTGTGGCTGCTGCAAGGGGTGGGTGAAGGCAATGGAGAACGCCGGCTTCAAGGTCGAGGTGCATGACCTCGCCGACCTCGCCTCGATCAAGCATGCCGCTGGCGTTCCGTCGGAGCTCGAGGCCTGCCACACGGCGCGCATCGGTGGCTATGTCGTCGAGGGACACGTGCCGGCTGAGGACATTCGCCGACTGCTCGCCAACCGACCCGATATCGCCGGTATTGCGACGCCCGGCATGCCGGTCGGATCGCCGGGAATGGAAGGTCCGTACAAGGACCACTACGACGTCGTGACCTTCGACGGCAGCGGACGCACGACAGTCTTCGCCTCGCACTGAGCGCCGGTCGCCCGCCGGCGACGCTAGTCGATCGTCCCCGGCGCAGCGGCCTCCACATCACAATCCTGCTCTCCGTTCCTGACCGGTCTTCTCGCGTGGGTCTTGTGTTCGGGTTTTGTTCGGGATAACGTCACTCCCCGACTCGCCTCGGCCTGCTCCGACCTTTCGCCAGAAAATACCGCGTGGCCTGCTGCCGCCCTGCCCTTCCTGATGTCCGCTCAGCTCCGTGCACTTCGCCAGCTCATTGCCGAGCGCTTTCCCGATGCGGCGCCACTCGCCGAGCGGGACGCGCATCGCCTGGCCAGTGCGGTCTCGACGGGGATGCCGGAACTCGATCGGGTTTTCCCGGGACATGGACTGCCGCGCGGCAAGCTGACCGCATGGGCTCCGGAGGGTGGCGCAGCAGCGGTGCTGCGTGCTGCCTGCCGGTCGGTGATCGCATCGGGCGAGCGGGCTGCATGGGTGGATGGCCCTCGCACCGCGATGGCAGGATGGACGGGCACGAGCAACTCGGATGTGCCATGGAGCGAATGGAGCGAGGGACTGCCCCTCGTCGTCCATCCGATCGACCGGGTGAGCGCGCTGCGCTGCGCCGAGCTGCTGCTCAAGTCGGGAGCGTTCGCCCTCGTCGTGCTCGATGTCCTCGGCATGACGCCCCGGGCCGAGCCGATGGGCACGGAAACCGTTCGTCTGGCGCGGGCAACGCGCGAGGGAGGTGGGGCCTTCGTCGTGCTGACGCCGAGCGGATCGATGGCCGCACTCCGCGTCGCGGCGAAGCTCGACCCGCACGGTGTGCGTTGGCGTCGCGGGCCCTGGGGCGATCCCGCCCTCCCCGCCGAGGCACGAATCGAGGTCCGGGCCCGGGCGTTAGGCTGGAACGCGGTGGCCCGGATCGTCCTGCCGGTCGCGCCCTATGACGTTCGTTGCGCTCTGGCGGCCGGCCCCGACCGGCGAAATCCGGGACGGATCGTCTGACGATGAAGCGTTAGGCTGTCGCCTCCTGCGCGTCGCCCCGCACGTCGCGCTGGGGGAGACTGGCGAGGCGGGACGGATCGTCTGGGCCGATGCTCGCGGGTTGCCGGCGCGAGCCATCGCGGCCGAGGTGCTCCGGGTGGCGCAGGAGCTCGGCCACGCCGAGGCGAGGGTCGGCGTTGCCCCGGTGGCGATCGTCGCCGCGGTCGCCGCCCGGCACGGCTCGGCGCGCATCGTTACCGTTAGGCGCGGCGCCGAGCGGGAGTACCTCGCGGCAAAGCCCCTCTCGGCCCTGGCGTCGTCTCCGGCCTGGTCGATACGACTGGCCGCCGCGCTCGCTGACGTCGGCGTCGAGAGCTGCGGGGACCTCGCCGCGCTGTCGGCCGATGCAGTCGAAGTGCGCTTCGGCGCGGAAGGCACGGCACTCTGGAAGCTGTCGCGCGGCGAGGACCAGCGCCGTGTCTTCTCACAGCCGCGGCGGGCATTGCCGAGCGCATCACTCGAGTGGCTCGAGTTCGAGACGCGCGATGCCGAGCGACTGCTCTTCGTGGCCAACCGGTTGATCGATCGTATCTGCGACGAACTGCGCGGCTGGGGCGAGACCGCGCGAACGATGACGCTCCGTCTGTCACTCGCCGGCGGTGGCGCGGTGGAGAAGCGCATTCGCGGGGCGCGAGCAACCGCTGACCGCGCTGCGTGGCTGCGACTTCTCCGCGCCGAGCTGGAACGGTTGCAGCTTCCCGACGGCGTCACCGGAATCGGGCTGCGCGTGGATTCCGTTCACGAGATCGACGCGCCACAGGGAGATCTCTTCGACCACGGCTTCCAGTCGTCAGCGGCGGCCGAACAGGCAGTCGCCCGGCTCACCGACGACGAGATGGGCGCAGCGGTGCGGCTCGAGGGATCGCGGCATCCGCTGCCGGAGAAACGGCTTCGCTGGCGGGCAATGGAATTTCACGAGGTTGCGGCAACGGTGCGCGGCGGGGTGGCGGCGGTGAGGGAGCCACCGTCAACACCGTACGAGTCGCCGGACGGCAGCGCAGGCCTGCCTAACGTTCCGTCGCTCGCCCTCCGGCTGCTCCCCGAGCCGCGCCTGGTCATCGTCACGACGAGGCGCCGCCGCGGCCAGGCAATGCCGGTTCGTTATCGCGAACGGCTGGCGGGGAATGCCCGGGCTCGGGGTGGGCTCCCCCTGGTGGAGATCATGGCCGCCGCGGGGCCGGATCGCGTGAGCGTTGGCGGGGGGGGCGAAGATGCTCCGGTGTCACGAGCCTACTGGACCTGCCTCACTGCGGATGCCCTCGTGCTGCTCTTCCGCGACGAGAGCACTCCGGGGAAGCCGACACCCGAGGCCTCACCCAGCTCTCCCGAGATCGACGATGCATGGTTTCTGCACGGTTGGTGGGATTGACTCTGGCGCTTTGGACGAAATGTCTACATGTTGGCGCTGACCACCCGAGCATTCCTGCCACACTGCGAGCAGGGGCGCACCGAATCGGGAGTCAGGAGGACGAGGACGGGTCTCGAGCGTGTGACCAAGCTCGAGGGTAAACCGTCTGAACAGCAGGCCACTTGCCGACGACGGCGGGCCGGATCACCGCCGCTCGGAGTCGTCATATGGCTATCCCGCTGAATGGCAGTTCGTTCGAGGTGCCTGTATTCAGAGCACCGGTGGTTCGGATCCCGTGGTCGATTCCGGGATACGCCTTCGCCCTCTCCTCGGCCGCCGCGATGTTCCGCCTGGCGATCCCCCCCCTCGAGATCGTGCTCGCCCCGGGCAACGCCGCCGTTTTTGCGTTGACCGGCGTCGGCGCCCTGCCCGATCAACCGGTCGGCGGACTAGCCCTGACCCTGATCATCGCGGTGCTCGTCTCGGGATTTTTCTGGACGATGACCGGCTTGGCGGGGTGGAACCTCGCCCGCCAGTTCCGCCGCTCCATAGCCTGACAGAAGGTCGGTCCCGGCGGGTCCGCGCTCTTGTCGCGCTCCTTGTTTTCGGTGTTTCTTCGGGCTATCGTCTCTGAAGAGACGCATGCCCACCCACACCCCTTTCGTCGAGCTCCGCGCCCATAGCGCCTTCTCATTCGGCGCCGCGGCAACCGCCCCGGAGACCCTGGCCGCCCGCGCCGCTGCGTTAGGCTATGCAGCGTTAGGGATCACCGATTGTGCCGATCTCGGTGGCATCATCCGGTTCACCCTCGAGTGCCGGCGGCAGGGGCTCCGGCCGGTGATCGGGATCGAGCTGGTGGTTGACGAACATCCACTGGCACTGCTCGCGCGCACCGCCGAGGGCTACCGGAACATCAGCGCCCTGGTCACGCTGTCCCGGTCGGGACGCCTCGAGCACTGGACGAGGGACGACGCCCCCGGGCCTAACGGTCGGCGGACGGGGACTGGTGGTGCCGCCGCCCCGCCGCGCGGCCGACCGGCCGTGCGGTCGAGCGATCTGCTCGCCCACGCCGCGGGACTGATCCTCCTCAGCGGGCCGCCATCGGGGCAGCTGGGCACCCTGCTCCGCTCGGGCAAGCGCAACGACGCGGCCCGCCTCCTCGGCGCCTGGCGCGAGGCGTTAGGCAGTGCGAACGTCGCGATCGAGGTCCACCACCATGCCGCCGGGCGCGGCGAGGAGGCGCTGGCCGCGGCACTGATCGACTTCGCCGAGCGGGAGGGAGCGCTGTGGACAGTGACTGGCGACGCCCGCTATGCGCTGCCCGAGGAGCGCCGTGCCCTCGACGTCCTGACCGCCCTCCGCCACGACTGCACCATCGACGACGCGGCGGCCCGCGGCCTCCTCCTCCCTAACGATGAATGGATGCTGCAACCCCCGGAGCGGGTGGCCGAGCGCTGGGCGGGCCGCGCACGCGGGCTCGAGACGCGCGCCGCGATCGCGGCCCGCTGCGACTTCGACCTCTCCTGGGTTCGACCGCCGCTGCCGGCATTCCCGGTGCCTGACGGCTCCACCGCGGACGCCTGGCTGCGGGATTGCGCATTCGCCGGGGCGCACGAACGCTGGGGAGATACCATCTCGGCTGCCCAACGTGCGCAGATCGAGCACGAACTGACGGTGATCGCCAAACTCGGCTTCGCCGGCTTTTTCCTCGTCATGCACGACGCGGTGCGCGAGGCACGCGTCCGCGGCATCCTCTGCCAGGGGCGCGGCAGCGCGGCGAACAGCGCGATCACTTTTTGCCTCGGAGTCACCGCGGTCGACCCGGTAAAGCATGGGCTGTTGTTCGAGCGCTTTCTCTCCGAAGGACGGGTCGACGGGCTGACCGAAGCGCCGGACATCGACGTCGACATCGAACACGACCGTCGCGAGGAATTGCTCGACTACATGTACGAACGTTATGGCCGGCCGCACGCGGCGATCGCCTGCATCGTGCAGATGTACAGCGCGCCGACGGCGATCCAGGATGTGATGCGCGCCTACGGGTATCCGACCGAGATCGCCTTCGCACTCTCGAAGCGACTGCACTACTCCGAGGCGAGCAGCGGAGTCGCGAAGCTGCGCGAGGGGATGGCGAAGGAGTACGGGCTCGACATCGAGACCGCGCGCGGCGAGGCGGTGCTCCAGGCGATCGCCGCCTTCGATGGATTGCCACGCATGCGAAGCACGCATCCGGGCGGTTTCGCCCTCTCGGCGGCCCCGATCGGCCAGTATTGCCCGGTCGAGCCGACGACGATGGGGCGGACAATCCTCCAGTACGACAAGGACGATCTCGACGCGGTCGGCATCCCGAAGTTCGACTTCCTCGGCCTTGGCGCGCTGGCGATGGTGCGGCGGGCGTTCGACGTCATCGAGGCGCGGACGGGCACCCGCCCGCATCTCTACACGCTGCCCGAGGACGACCCGAAGACGTTTGCGATGATCGCCCGCGGCGACACGTTAGGCACCTTCCAGATCGAGTCGCGGGCGCAGATCGCCAGCCTGGTGCACACGAAGCCGGAGCGGTTGTACGACCTCGTCGTCCAGGTGGCGCTGATCCGCCCGGGGCCCATCCAGGCCCGGTTCGTCAATCCCTACACCGAGCGGCGGCGCGGGCGCGAAGCGGTGACGTATCCGCATCCCGCCCTCGAGCCGATTCTCGGGCGGACGATGGGGATCCCGATCTTCCAGGAGCAGGCGATGCGCATCTCGCAGGCGCTGGCTGGCTACACCGCGGCCGAGGCGGACGAGCTGCGGCGAACGATGGGCAACCAGCGGAAACAGGCGCGGCTTGCCGCCGCGCTCGAGCGGCTGCGTGCACGGATGGTCGAGCGCGGAGTGGCGGCTGATGTCGCGTCGCGGATCGCCGAAGACCTCGCGAGCTTCGCCAACTACGGATTCCCCGAGAGCCACGCCTGGTCGTTCGCGCTGATCGCCTATGCGACATCATACCTGAAGACCCATCACCCGACCGAGTTCACGGTCGGCATCCTCAACGCGCAGCCGATGGGCTTCTACTCGGTCTCGACGCTGGTGCAGGACGCGCGGCGGCACGGGGTCGAGGTGCGGCTGCCCTGCCTCGCCGCGGGGAGCGCCGACTGCACCGCCGAGGAGACCGCCGACCCGGCGAAGCCGGCGCTGCGACTGGGCTGGCGGTTCATCCGCGGCTTCGGCGACAAGTCGCTCGACGCGTTAGGCGCGGCGCGGGCAGCCCGGGCGTTCGACGGCATCGCCGACGTCGTGCGGCGGGCGCGCCTGACGCGGGCCGACGCCACCGCGCTGGCGCGGGCTCACGCCTTCGCGGCGTGGGAACCGGACCGCCGCCGAGCCGCCTGGCAGGCGCTGCGTGCGGTCGGCGACACCCTGCCGCTCGCCCCGTCGCGAAGTGATCGCTTCGACCCGCGGCCGATCGAGCACCACGCCGGCGTGGTCGCCGACTACAATGCGTTAGGCCTGTCGGTCTCCGGGCACCCGATGGAACGGTTCCGCCCCTGGTTGCGGAAGATCGGCGCCCGCGACAGCGCCGAGCTCCAGCAGTGCCGGCATGGCGCGCTGGTCATCATCGCCGGGCTGGTGATCGTGAGGCAGCGGCCGCAGTCGGCGAACGGCACCGTCTTCATCCTGCTCGAGGACGAACACGGACAGACGCAGGTGATCGTCTCGCGGAAGATGGACGAGGAACACCGGGAGGTCGTGCGCTTCTCGACCTTCCTCGCGGTCTACGGGCGCGTCGAACGCGACGGACCGATGGCATCGGTCGTCGCGACGGCGTTCAAGCGCCTCGACGGGCGCGTCGAGGGGAGCGGAGGCGACGAAGCGCAGGCGCTCGAATACCGCTCGCATGACTTTCGATAAAGTTCCCCGGTCGAACGTCAGGCAGCGGGCGACGGGCCGTACGTGGAGCAGGAATGTGATGTGTCGCACGAGCAGAATTCGTTGCCTCGCATCGAATGGGGCAGTCCGTTTGATAGACCCCGATGGTCACATGATTCATCGATCACGCTGCACGCCGACACGTCCCCGAGGAACCATGCGCACCTTCACGACGCCCCTTGCTGCCGCAACATTCGCGCTGACTGCCGCCTGTGGCTCGAGCACACCCGGGCCGTACGTCCCGCCGGTGCCATTCGACGAACCGATCGTGGCCATTCGTGACGTCCGGCTTGCCGGCGCCGGACTGACCGGCGGATCGATGGACATCGTCGTCAGTGTGTACAACCCGAACGATTATGCGGTGCACACCCCGCGACTGAGCTATCACCTGCTGGTGGACACGACGCGAGTCTCCGACGGGAACTATGACGCGATCGTCGAAGTGCCGGCGCGCGATTCAGCCCAGTTGAAGATCCCGGCCACTTTCAGCTACCTGAGCATGCGTCACGCAGGGCGCGGTGCCGCCGCCGTCGGAACGGTCAGCTATCGAATGGTCGGCCGTATCTGGGTTGGAACGCCGTATGGGCGACTGTCTGCGCCCTACGATCGCATCGGTCGCTTCGCTCCGCTGAGCCTCCCGATGAGCGGGCTCGGAACGCTGCTCGGACGCGAGTAGCCGCTCCGCTCCAACCCCCCGGCGGCAACTCACGCCATCGCCGCCGAGCCAATTGCCGGGTGGGCGCGCATGAAGCGGACGAGATTTGCGGCGTAGTCGGGAAAGCGCGGACAGGTGATCCCGCTGCCGCTCAGCGCCGCGGCGGCGACCGCGGTGTCGTAGCGCGTCGGGTGGACGAAATAATCGACTGCGCTCGAGGGAATGCGGAGCAGGTCGAACACCCCCGGCAGCCGCTCGATCGACCATTTCGCCATGCCTAACGGCAGCCGCAGCCGGACGACCGTCTGTTCCGTACACGCCGTGATCGCCTGCAGCAGCTGGTCGACGGTCAGCGGCTCTGGATCGGCCAGGGCGTAGGTGGCGCCGCGGCTTCGCGGCAGGCCGCTCAGCTGCGTGATTGCGTCGACCACAAAGTCACGGGGAACCACATTGAATTCCGTCTCGCTCGCCTTGCCAACCACGGGCATGACCGCGACCGGCCCCTGACGGAGCAGCCACCGGATCGCGAAGTAGGGGCCGTCGTACTTCTGCGTTTCGCCGGTGACGCTGTCGCCGACGACGATCGAGGGCCGATAGATGGTCACTGGCAATCCGGCTCGCATCATCCGGCGGACGCCGACCTCGGCGAGGTACTTCGTTTCCTCGTAGTGGTTGTTGAAGCGCTGGCCCACATCGAGATCCGATTCGTGAAACACGCCGCGGTATCGGCCACTGACATAACACGTGCTCACGTAGTGGAGGCGTGCGAGGCGCGGGCATTGGGCGGCGAAGTGGAGCACGCGTTCGGTGCCCTGTACGTTCACGCGCATCGCCCGGTCGCGCGCGACTGACAGGTCATAGAGCGCGGCCAGGTGATAGATCGAGGTCACTCGCGCTTTCAGGGAATCAGCACCGGCCACACCGAGGTTGGCGTCGGTGATGTCACCTTCGGCGAGCGTGACCCGGCCACGCAGCAGCTGGTCGCGCGCCTCGAGCGCCGCGAGGCGCTGGCGAGCGAGCGCCATGAACGGTCGCTGAACGACGCAGAGCGCCGATGAATCGGATTCGCGCGCGAGAATTCGAGGGAGCAGTTCGCTGCCAAGAAAACCGGGAAAACCGGTGAAGACAATCGTGCTCATTCCGCTCAATCAGCGAAGCCCGGGGATGCGTCCCATCACGCGCACCACGCGCGCCATCAGGTTCGCGTACACGGTCTCGTCAAGGAATGTCGGCGCGGTGAGCGGCATCAGCCGCTGCACGGCGATGGTCTGTCCCTCCGTGTACTTGAGGATCCCTTCTTCGCCATGACGGCGGCCGACCCCGGATTGCTTCATGCCACCGATTGGCGATCCGGTCGCGGTCCAGGATGCAGCGTACGCCTCGTTGACGTTGACCGTTCCACAGCGGAGTCGCCGAGCGACCGCCACCGCGCTCGCCGGGCGTCGCGACCAGACACTGGCGTTGAGACCATAGCGCGTATCGTTGGCGCTGTCGATCGCGTCGTCGACGCTGTCATAACGGTAGACGGCGAGCACGGGGCCGAACGTTTCCTCAGCGTACGCAATCATCCCGGGGTGCACGCCGGCGAGGATCGTAGGCTCGTAGAAAAGCGGACCGAGATCGAGCCGGCGCCGCCCACCGTGCAGCAGCGTGGCGCCCTTGCTGAGCGCGTCGGCGACGTGCGATTCGACGACGCCGACCTGGCGCGCCGACGTCATCGAACCGACATCTGCTGAATAGTCCATAGATGGACTAATTCGCAGGGCGCGCGTTCGCCGGACGAGGCGTTCGACGAAGTCGTCGTACATTGCCGACGGCACATAGAGCCGTTCGATCGACACGCAGACCTGGCCGGCACCGACGAATGCGCCGCGGACCGCACCGTCGACCGCAGCGTCGACGTTCGCATCGGGGAGGACGATCATCGGATTCTTTCCACCGAGCTCCAGCGAGTAGCCGGTGAGGTGCTCAGCTGCCTGACGCGCGACGATCTTTCCGGTGCGGGTGCTCCCGGTGAACATCACGAAGTCGACGCGGTCGATGAGCGGTGGTCCCAATTCGTGGCCTTCGCCGGTCACGACGCGGAGAACATCGCGCGGCAACCCCGCCTCATAAAGCAGTGCGGCCGCGGACAGCGCAGTGAACGAACTCTGGACATCCGGGCGGAGCACGACCGAATTCCCCGCCATCATCGCCGCGATTGCATCGGTGATTGACAGAATGAGCGGAAAATTCCATGGCGCGACGATGCCGACGACACCGACGGGATGCCTCACCTCGACGGTCCTGGTCAGCAACGCAAATGCGCCGGCGCGGCGCCGGGTGCGGAGATAGTGACGGGCATGGACCGCGTAATGCTGCGCCACGACGGCGGTGTCGAGGATTTCCTCAAAGGCGTGGCGGCGGGCCTTCCCCGATTCGAGTTGAATCAGGTCGACCATCGCTTCGCGTCGCTCGAGTAGCAGCGACTGAAAGCGGGTGAATACCGCGCCACGTTCCCCAACTGGCGTTGCGGCCCAGCGAGGCTGCGCGGCCCGGGCTGCATCGACGGCCGACGCGATGTCCGCAACGGTCCCGCGGCGGATGCGGCCGAGCAGCGCGCCGGTGAAGGGGGCGTGAACGTCGATCTCATTACGGTCGCGAGGCGAAACCGCACTCAGTGCCGCGAGCGCGGCAAACCGCGGGTCGATCTCCGCGGTCGCGGAACGCGCCGCCTCGGTCGCCAATGTCAAATCGATTCTCGGATTGAAGTGCGCTGCGCTGCAGTGACGGCTCGGCCCCGAGGGAGTTCGGGTTCGCGTCGTAAGCTGTCTGGGCCCCACGCTCGCGGCAAGCTGGGCTTGCGGCACGCTCCCTGCGCCATGGCTTCGCATGGCACTCCGCGAGTTCAGAGACGAATCGGGCCGCGATTGGAGAGCGTGGGACATCACGGCCGACAAGCTGCACCCCTCCACGCGCGCGGAAAACCACCTGCAGGGTGTGCTCGAAGGTTGGCTGGTGTTCGAGGCGGTCGATGGCGGCGCCAAGTCGCGCCTCTATCCGATTCCCGCTGGGTGGCAGCTCGCCTCCCAGGAGGAACTGCGCGCGCTGCTCACTCGCGCTGAGCCGACGAGAGATTCCGGAGAATACGAGCGCTTTGCGGCGCGCGAGCGAGTGGCGGAACGCGTCGCATCGCGAGGCGCTCCCGACGACGTACCCGCGTTCTTTCGAGGGGAGCGGACGTCGAGTGAAGGCCGTTCGTTCCGATATCCGGGAGGCCGGTATTGGTCGGTGGCCGAGTATGTCATTCGGCAGCCGTCCGACGGAGAGGGACCGCCGTCGCACTCCGTGCTACGGTTCACCGCCGGTGCGCGGAGCCTCGACGTCACGACGTGGCCGGGTGAGTGGAGAAGCTATTCCGACTACCAGCTGTCGGATCTGCTGTGGCGCAGTTTCCCTCGCGACATGACCGCACCGCCTCAACCCGGCGCGTTCCGGCGGCGCCGCGGGGAGCTGGATGCCCAACCGTGACGTGGGGCACACCAGTTGCTACAGTGAGTGACAGCGGGCGCCTGACGTTCGAGCGCAACGAAGTGTGATTCCGCGCGACAAAACTCCAGCGAACACCATGACCGAGCGCTCGTCAGCACAGCATCCCGAGCCGGGTTCGACTGCCGAAGAGCTGGAGCGCGCCCGCGAGGCGCTCGCGCGACAACTCGAGTTTGCATGCGCGACGCCGGTGCGCGCCGTCGCCGACGAAACGACTGGCCAGCTGCGCCGGCTTGATGATGCGCTACTCGCGGCGGCCCGCATCGCGGAAGGGATGATCGCGCTCAAGCATCGGGAGCGTTCGGAGCGGCAGGTCGCTGACGCGCCGCACCACGACGATCGCGCGGACGAGCTGCACGTCGAACGGATCCGCGAATTCCATGACCGTAACGGTTGTCAGTGGCGTGCGTGGGCGGTAATTCCGGGGCAGGCGTCTACGACGTCGACGCGAAATCTTGGTGAGCTCAGCGGCGGATGGCTCGCGTTCGAGTCGATGACTGACTCCGGGAAGCGACGGCTGGCGAGCTTTCCTGCGGGTTGGATGACACTGAGCGACGGTGAGCTCGAACTGCTGCTCGAAACAGCCGCGGATGCGCCCGTGCGCAAGCGAGCGCCCGTGCAGGACTCGCCTCCTCCGGACTGAACGCATCGACACGCTGTTCGCGTTGCGCGGTGTCGAGCAGCGGCGTGGCGGACAACGGACGCTCTCGACAGTGGCGGACGTTCTTCACCGCGGCTGAGCAGCTTCCGGACGGGGTTCCGCTTTGATCGGGATACGCGTGACCCGAAGGCAGCCCGACAAGGCACCGGGATTGCTTTCAATGCGTTCGTGGCCTTTCACCTCGTGCCAATTCTGATCACGATCCGCCACGAACTGCACGTCGCGTTCGTGAGCGGACGCATCAGCGCAACCCTCGACGCGGCGCTCGTTGCATACGGGGCGTACTGGAAGGAACACGGTCGCTCGAAGGAGCAGACGCGAAGGCTCTTTACTGATTTCCTTGCGAGCACCGGGCATTATCCGCACGCGGCGCGGCGCGGCCGGGAGCTACCGGCGCAGGACATTACGGTTGAAATCCTGAAGGTCGTGGTGAGGCCGTTCGCCGCGGAAGAACGGCTGCGCGAAACCGGTATCGTGCTCGCGCTATAGCGGTGTAGTCACGCTGACGCACCGGTCAGCACGCGAGCGGGCGACGTCCTGAAAACAGACGGTACATGGCACGGCGCCTGCCCCGACTGCAGGCATGGCACTTCGGGATTTCGACGATAGCGCGGGGCGAGCATGGCGCGTCTGGGATGTCACCGCCGAGGTAATTCACCCAGCGACGCGCGGCGAAGACTACATGCGCGACTACCTCGACGGGTGGTTGGCGTTCGAATCCGCCGACGGCCTGGCGAAGTGCAGGCTCACACCGATCCCGAAGGATTGGGCGACTGCGTCGCTGCACGATCTCGAAGGTTGGCTGCACGCGGCCAGTACGGTGCGTGGGGAGCGTGGATCGGGCGCATTCGGCCGGTCGTCTGCCGAGTTGGCGTCGCACCCACTGCTCGGCGTGGGTCCTCGAGCTCCGGTGAGGACGTTCCGCTTTCCTGGAGGTCGCTTCTGGACTGTTGCCGAATACAAATCCGGCACATCCGGCCACGGTGGTGATGGAACGGAAGACGGTGCGCCGGTGCTGCGATTCACGTCCGGTGCGCGATCGCTCGATCTCACCGAATGGCCACCGGAGTGGGCGAGCAAGTCCGACACGGAGCTGGCGGAATTGCTCACGTACAGCTTCCCGCGCCATAGCCATCCGACAGAGTCGACGGCACAGCGGCGGCGAAGCGGCGACGTCGAGAAGCGTTAGGCCTGTCGCGCGCCGGCTATTCGATCAGTCGCCGGCGGGTGCGCGTCGCATCCTTCCCCTGCATCCAGAACTCGAGCAATCGCGAGGCAGGCACCGTCTCCCAGCCGGGCGGGATCGGGGCAAGTCGCCTGCTCCCCAGCGTTGAATCGAACGCGAGCCAGCCGTGCTCGTATCCTTCGCGTACGGGAACGCGCACCTCTGTGCGCCGGCGGCGGTCGATCGCGACCCGCAGATCTCGAGCGACGGCTCCGAGTCGCGAGGGCGCGGAGCGCCGCGCGCTTCGCCTCCGCTCGGCGAGCTGTGGATGCACGTCCCAGACTTCCCAGGTCACCCTGTCGGCATCCACAAAGGTCCGATGTCCCATGCCATGCCCGGTTGCGTAGAACGTGCCAGCGTGATCGGCCGTGTCACCCGATGTCGCGACCATCGACAAAGCTGCGGACCCCGCCGTCGCCGTGCATGAGCAGTCGTGCTCCGCGACGGCCATAGCTTCGCATCAGGTCCAGCATCATCGGCTCTTCCCCACCCCACGGATAGCCGTATACAACGGAGAAATCGTCGAGCGGATGTCCGATCATTGGGTAGGCCGACGGTCCGTCACCGATCGTCCCGAGGCGACCATCGCCGGTCGGCGGACGCCAGCGATACCCCTGTGGTATGAAGCTTCCCTCCGCAAAGATGGCGTCGGAGTCGAACTTCTGGGCGAGCGCCCGCGCCACGCGGATCAGTGCTGGATCGAGCTCGATACCGTATGCCTCGAACCCGAGCATCGACGCCATGATCGTTATGACACCGCTGGCCGACCCCCATTCGATGAAGCGTGCGCCGGGCGCAGCCAGTGGTTCGAGCGCGGCGAGAACCCGGCTGTAGTCCGCAGCGACGAACGGATGAAAGGCCTTCTGCCGCACGTCGGTATCGAACCGTTCGAAAATCTCCCAGCCTTCCTCGATCAACGCCTCGAGCCGAGCATCGAGTCCGGCAGATCGAACGTGCGGTTCAATGGCGATGCGGTCGATCATGTCGGCGCCAGTGGTGGGATCCCGCGGTCGCGATTCGACCGACGTGCCTTGGCAAGCTAACCAATGCGAGCGCGGAGGCGCGGGCCGCGCGCGCCTAGCGCAATGTCGCGCGCGGCGCTTGCTTCTCGTATGATCCGCTCCGCGCGACTTCCAGTCGCGCCGAGGCATTGCTGCATCCGGAACCCCGCGCGCTGAATGCTCGAAATCACAACTCCCTGCCCGCTCGCTCCGGCCCTTGCTGCCGCGATGCGCGACTCACGGGAGGAGCTGACGAAGCGCTGGCTCGATCGAATCGTGGCGCGCGTCGCGCTGGATCCACTCCGCGTCTTCCCGACGGACGAACTGCTCGACCACGTCCCGCTGCTGATCGACGGAATCGCGGCGTACCTCGAAGACCCGTTGATGGTCGTGTCTTCTGACGCGCCGGTAATCGCCAAGGCGATGGAGCTTGGCGCGCTGCGACACCGCCAGGGCTTCGATGAATACGAACTCCTGAAAGAGTTCGAGATTTTCGGCGGGATCATCTTCGCGTTCCTCGCGCGAACCGCGCAGCTCCTCGAGCAGCCGTGCGAGAAGGACGAGTTGCTCGTCTGCGGCCATCGTGTATTCCGCGCCGTCTCGTTAATCCAGGAAGCGGCGCTGACCCACTACATGCAGCGCGTGCGCGCGAAGCTGGCCGAGCGCGAAGAAAGGCTGCGCGGCTTCAATCGCGCGCTGACTCACGAGCTGAAAAACCAGCTCGGCGCGGCGATGGGCGCCGCCGACCTGCTCGATCTGGAAGGGCTGCCGCAAGCGGAACATGACCGCCTGCTCGACGTCGTTCGACGCAACGTGCGCGTGATGCGCGGTGTGCTCGACAACCTGGTCGAGCTCTCCCGGCTCGACACGGATACCCGCCAGACGCGCCGCGTGCTGCTGCCGCAGGCGGTCGGCGAAGCGGCTCGCCAGCTGCGCGATCCGGCGCAGGCAGCGCGAGTGAAGATCATGATCGGCGAGCTTCCGCAGGTCGAGGTGAGCGCCGCGGCGGTCGAGCTGGCGGTCGCGAACTTTCTGTCGAACGCGATCAAGTATTCGGATCGCACACGCGACGACCAGTGGGTGACCGTTCGCGGCGCGACACTGGAGACCGGCGCCGGCCCCGAAACAGTAGTCACCGTCACTGATAACGGGATTGGCGTGCCGCCGGAAAAACGCGCCCGACTCTTCGAGCGTGGATTTCGCGCGCACGTCGACGCAGTCACCGGCGTGGAGGGGGACGGGCTTGGCTTGAGCATCGTCAAGGATGCGCTCGATGCGATCGGCGGTCGCGTGTGGGCGGAGTTTCCCGCGGAAGGCGGCGCGTCGTTTTCGTTCGCGCTCCCGGCGCGCCGCGCGGGCGAAGCACCGGGCAGCGAGTAGCCGGCGCAGCGCCGGCCCTCTCGACACGGATGATGGCGTTGCTCGGAATGCAGGATGTCGGCATCGCGTTCGGCGGGCCGCCAGTGCTGGCCAGCGCGCGCTTCAGCATCGAGCGCGGCGAGCGCGTCTGCCTGCTCGGGCGGAACGGTGCGGGCAAGAGCACGATCATGAAGCTGCTCGACGGGGCGATCGCGCCGGACGACGGAGTGATCGTCAGGCAGACGGGGGTGAGCGTCGCCCGACTCGAGCAGGAAGTGCCAAACGACGTGGACGGTGCGATCTTCGATGTCGTCGCGGCGGGTCTTGGCGAGACTGGACGGCTGCTGGCGCGATATCATCGGGCGAGCCATCGCGTGAGCACCGATCATAGCGACCGCGCGCTTCGCGACCTCGACCGGCTGCACCACGCGCTCGACGCCGCCGGCGCCTGGGAATTCCAGAGTCGCGTCGATACAGTCCTGCTGCATCTCGGCCTCGACCCGGACGTCCAATTCTCGGCGGCGTCGGGAGGACGCAAGCGCCAGGTGCTCCTCGCCCGCGCGCTGGTCGGCGAACCTGACGTGCTGCTGCTCGACGAGCCAACAAACCACCTTGACGTGACGGCGGTCGAGTGGATGGAAGAATTCCTGATCGATCGCGCGGCGACGCTCGTCTTCGTCACGCACGATCGAGCCTTTCTCCGACGAGTGGCGACGCGCATCGTCGAGCTGGATCGCGGAAAGCTCGTCGATTGGGGGACGGATTACGACACGTACCTCGAGCGAAAGGATGCAGCACTGGCTGCCGAGGCGCGCGAGTGGTCCGAGTTCGACAAGAAGCTGGCGAAGGAAGAAGTGTGGATCCGCACCGGCATCCAGGCGCGTCGGACACGCAACGAAGGGCGCGTGCGCTCGCTCGAGGCGCTGCGCGTCGAGCGGACGGCGCGTCGCGAGCGGACAGGGACGGTCAAGCTGCAGGCGCAGGAAGGCGAGCGTTCGGGCCGGCTCGTCGCCGAGGCCCGCGGCGTAGGCTTCTCGCGCAGCGATCGAGTGATCGTGCGCGATTTCGCGACGACGATCACCCGCGGTGACCGGGTCGGGTTGATCGGGCCTAACGGTGCGGGCAAGACAACGTTGCTGCGGCTGCTGCTCGGTGAACTCGAGCCGGACGACGGGACGATCCGTACGGGTACCGGACTGGAGGTGGCTTACTTCGACCAGCTCCGCGAGCAGCTCGATCCGGACAAGAGCGTATTCGACAGCGTGGCCGACGGGGCTGATTTCGTCGAGATCGATGGAGCGCCGAAGCATGTGACGGGCTACCTGCAGGACTTCCTCTTTCCGCCGGAGCGTGCGCGGACTCCGGTTCGCGCGCTGTCGGGCGGTGAGCGCAACCGGCTGTTGTTGGCCCGCCTGTTCACCCGAACGTTCAATCTGCTGGTGCTCGATGAGCCGACGAATGATCTCGACATCGAGACGCTCGACCTGCTCGAAGAGCTCCTGCTCGCGTTTTCCGGCACCCTGCTGCTGGTCAGCCACGATCGCGCGTTTCTCGACAACGTCGTCACGAGCACCCTGGTTTTCGAGGGCGAGGGTCGGATCGGCGAATACGCCGGCGGCTACACGGACTGGGTCCGGCAGCGTGCGTCGTCAGGCCTAACGGCGATCGCGCCGGCCACCCGGGTGCTCCCGGTGGCCGCGCTGGCGGCGACGATCGCGCCACGGCCGGCGACGGAGAGGACGCGTCGCCTGACGTTCAAGGAAACGGCGGAACTCGCCGGGCTCCCCGAACGGATCGACGCGCTCGAGCGGGAGCGTGAGCGGATTTACGGGCAGCTCGTCGACACTGCTGTCCTGCGCAGCGCGACCGCCGTCACCGATGCGCGCCAGCGACTGGCTGCGGTCGAGGTGGAGATCGTCGAACTCACCGCGCGCTGGGAGGCGCTGGAGACGCTCGCCGCGGAGCGGTGAGCCGTCGGGCGTCGATCGCCGGCGTGCCGGGGCGGCAGCCCGATCGGTAGCTCGCCTTTCCGGCGTCACGCCGCTCGCCGGTATTCACCCGGCGAACGGTCACCCCAAGCCGTTATCGACCACCAGTGATGCGCCGCGACGCGGCTACTTAGGGCTCGACGCGAACACGTAGCTGATCTGGACTTCCTCGGTCCGCGGCTTCGAATTCGGGCCCCCACTCACCGCTGGCTCGAAGCGCATCGTCTTGACAGTCCTCCGCACGGCGTCCGTGAGCGCGTCGTGCGGGGAGCGCACAACTTCGAGTGACGAGATGTCGGGCCGCCCGCTCTCGTCAACCGTAAAGCGGACAACCACCTCTCCCTCGACGCCGTTCTTGCGCAGAAACTCGGGATAGTAGGGCGTTGGCATCGGACCAATCAGCTTTGCGTTGGTGGCGGCGCCCAGTTCACGGCCGATCCCGGTGTCCGATCCCTTTGCCCAGAACTGTTTTGAGAACAGCTCGCTGTCGAGGTTCGGCGTCGCACCGGCGACGCCGGCGATCGAATCGGCGCCGTGAATTACAACGTTCGGCAGGTTTGGTCGCAGGTTGTGGCCGAGGACGACGGGCGGCGCATTGTCCGTCGCGGTCGCCGGCTCGTCGCGGCGTGGCCGCGCGTCCTGTTCGCGCGTCGTCGGCCCGATCCCCCCCGCGGAAGTTGTTGACACGGTGCGAACTGCGAGCGACCCGGTGGCGCTCCTCCCGAACTGTGAATCTGTATTGCGCGGATCTACTTCCCCGCCCTTGTTGATCACGCTCGCATTGGCACGGAGCGCCGATTCGTCCGCGCGGGCGCCCGGCGATTGCGCGGTTGAGTCGCCGGATGTGCGGGGCTGCGCAATGCGAACAACGAGGAACAGCGCGACCACTGCCGCACTGGCGATCGCTCCCTGCCTCCGCCGCGCCAGAATCGCCCCCCAAAGCACGGCCGCAGTCTCGCGAATGCGCGACCAGCGGTCATTCGAGATCGCCGCAAAGTTCAGCTCCTGCTCGATGTCGCGGATCTCGTCGTGAAGCGAGAGCATTCCGGTCGCAGCGGGGAGTACGAGCGATTGTGTGGTGTGCTCGGCGTTGTCGTCGTCGCCCGCATACGTTTGTTCGCTCACGGCCAAGAACGGTGCCGGGGACGGAGTTGGATCGGGGGCTGGCGACGTTTGAACCACCGCCGACGGGAGTGGCGCACGCGACGATTTCCGGCTGGCGGAGGTCGTGAGACTCGGAGGGAGCGAAAACCCCGCATCAACGGGTAGCGCGACTGGGGCTTCCATTTTCGGTGGCGGTGTGACGGCCACGATCGGGAGTACGAAGGGGGCCGCCGGCGCGTTCGCCTCATCGTCGACGAAATCTTCCGCCGCCTGTAGCTGCAGGTCGACAATACGCTCGCGGGATGCGCGGAGACTGGCGTGACTGACACCGAGCGTCTGTTCGCGGATGGAAAGCGCACGCTGGTAGCGAAGTAGTGCTTCGCCGACCTTCCCGCGTGCAGCGCATGCGTCGGCAAGCAATTCGAGCGCCGACGCGATCGCGTAATGATTTGGCGCCAATGTACGTTCGCGAATCTGCAGCACGCGGCGCCCCAGCTGTTCGGCGCCTTCGTGGTCGCCGACGCTCTGGCGCACGAGCGCGAGGCTCGCGAGCACCGTGGCCACTTCCGGGTGATCGTCACCCTTGACCCGCTTCATTTCGAGCAGTCGCTCGAGGAGAGGCGCGGCGCGTTGAAACGCGCCCTGCTTGAGGTAGAGTCGACTCAGCGCGTTGAGGAGGACGTTGTGATCAGGATGGTCGGCGCCGAACTGGGCCTCGCCGATCGACAGTGCGCGGGTCAGCAGCGGCTCGGCGGCGTCGAGCGCGCCGCGTGCGACCAACGACGTCCCCAATCGAGCCAATGCTGGTGCGACGCCAGGGTGGTCAGGTCCGAGCGTGCTCTCGCCGACCGCGATCGCATCGGCGAACAGGCGCTCGGCTTCGGTCGTCAATCCGGCGTCCTGGTAGAGCGCGCCGAGTCGAACCAATGCCTCGGGACTTTCGGCGCCGATGGTCCCTGAGGCGTCGGCGGTTTGGAGTGCCACGCTGAGAGAGGCGCGAGCGGAGTCGCGATCACCGCGAGCCAGTGCGAGCCGCGCCATGTCGGCCGACTGTTCGAATGGAAGTTTCGTCTCGGACATGGGTCGAATCCGCCTCGCCGGTCTTGGTTCTGCTGCTCATCCAGGGGAACGGGAGCTACGACGTCCCGTCATCTCGCCAGGGAGTGCCTGGCGCGGCGCAGCAGGGCGCAAGAGAGAGGCCCCGCGAACCATGCCGGCTCCGAGGCAATCCACGGGGATAACTCCACCCCGCTGCGCGGCGTGTGGCGCGCGCGTCACACCTCGCCGCACGTGCGCGACACCGCGACGCGGCTGAATCCTGCTCGGGGTTTGGAGCTGACCGTTAGGCAGACAATGCGGCGGAGCGGTGCGATCGGCCGGCGGGGGCGGTCAGTCAGTCGCCGCGGCGAGTTTCACGGCGCGGCGTCTTCGCACTGACGGCCCCCGACGACAGACTGAGGCGAGCGCACCACAATGAACGAGGCGCGCCGAGAGGCGGCCGCCTGCGGCCCGACTCCAAGTGCGTATGCGGCAGCCGATTACGAACAGCGTGTTGCGCGGGTGGGAGGGAATGGAAGATGCTTGGGCCGGATCGCAGCGAGGCACTGGTGCGGCGAGACGACGCTGTCCTGCTGCACGGCGCCGCTGAACATCTCATCCCATGTGAACGCGTGATCTCCCTCCACTCTCGGCAGGTTCGCGCGCCGGTGCCTGCGCAGCCGGAACGCGGGCTGATGACCAGAGTGGCACGAAGGGTCGGATCGAATCGTGTGGCCGATGTGGCCAGAGCGGGACGGCGCAGAGTGCGGCGTGACGATGTCTCGACTCGCGTTCGCGGCTGATGGAAAACCCGACCGCCCCCCTCGTCCTCCTCGCCTGCAGCGATGAGTGGATGGGCCGCTCGTTCGCGAGCGTCTTCGAGCAGAATGGCTACACGGTGGCACGGGTCAGCGCGGGTGCCGCAACCATCAGGCTCGCACGGCGGGCGAACCCCGACGTCGTCGTGCTCGAAGAAGGGAACGGCGATCTCGACGCCCTGCGAGTGTGCGCGGCGCTGGGTGATGATCCGCTCTTCGATCACATGGTACCGATTGTCATCACGTCGACGGCGCCGGTGACGCTGGCGACGCGCCACGCGGCATACGCCGCGGGCGCGTGGGAATACTGTAGCCATCCCGTCGACCTGGAAGCGCTGATGTTGAAGTTGGCGACGTTTCGGCGCGCTCGGTCGGAGGGCGTCGGGAGACCGGGTGAACGCTTCGTGGACCGCGAGACCGGCCTCTACACGGCGGAGGCATTGCGGCGGTTTGCGGAGCACGTCGGCGCGTTGGCGACGCGACGCCACGAACCGCTCGCCTGCGTGACGCTGGGGCTGACCACCGCAGCACGCAGCACACTGGCCGACTCGCTCGGCGAAGAAGATCGCGACGATGCGTTTGCGATGGTCGCGGAGTTCTGCCGCATGCACAGCCGGAAATCTGATATCGTCGCGCACGTCAGCGACTCGCGGCTGACGATCCTCGCCCCGGACACCGACGCCAGCGGGGCGCGGCTGCTGGTGAGTCGCCTGCGGCGAGCGCTCGAACAGGCGGCCGCACGGGCGCCGGGTTCGCCGGAAGCGGGGATGCGCGCCGGGTACAGCGCGGTCGCCGACCTCGCCGACTCCGGCGTCGACCCGGCGGAACTCGTCAGGCGGGCAACGTTCGCCCTCGACCACCTGCAACTGGTCGGCACGGGGAACGGACTGATGAGCTTTGACGACGTTCCCCGGGGACGCGCCGACTAGCGCGACGCCGGCTCGCCGCTGACCGTTAGGCAGGAGTGGCAGCCGTTCACCGTTAGGCCTGTCGTTTCTGGTTGAGCGTCGGGTCTCCGCGGGCCAGGGACTCCCGGGATCAGCACCGCCCCGCGCTCACCCCCGTAGCCGACAGCACGGCCGCGAACCGGTCGGCGGGCCGGCCTTGGGATGGCGGCCACCGTCGCGGACACGTTACAATCGTTACGCAAAGCGCTGCGCGATCGCGGCGTTGCGTCGAGGCCGCAGCGCGACGACCCAGTCGATGCGCGCGGTGAGACTGTGGCGTCGCCGCTACAGGGCGACGCGTTGTCACTGTATTGGCGCGTTCGGCACGTGGCACGCGCGCCTCAACACCGTGGCGAGGGCCATTTAGTAGCAACTCGCAATTTTTTGCGGACCAGGTGGCTCGCGTCCCGATTGCGTCGCGAGGAGTCCAACGGACGATGCGCCGACGCAACCCTTGCAACTTCGACTCTTGACGGTTGAGACCGTTGCGGCCATACTGTGCCCCTCGTCCCGGCACTCCAGTGACGCTGCTCACATACCGGACGTATCACCCTCGACGCCGAGGATGGCCCCCCGATGAAAACTTCACCGATCGTTAGCTCGAGGTTCACCCCGCTCTCAGGACCTGGCGTCCGATCGGCCGGAATCGCGGATGCTGTCGGCCCGATGGAATCCGCCGACGGCCCATTCGACGGCCCCCGCCCCGGCCCGCTCGCACAGAACCGGATTCGCGTCGCGATCGTCGACGACGATCGCACTCTCCGCGAAGGGTGCGCCAGTGTGCTCCGCGTCGAGGGATACAACGTTACTGTATTCGGCCGTGGCGATGAAGCGATCGAGACGCTGCAGCGAACGCGCTTCGATATCATGCTCGTCGATGTGTGCATGTCGCCCGTGTCGGGCCTCGACATTCTGAAGGCTGTGATGGCGACGTCGCCCAGCACACTCGTCGTGTTGATGACCGGCAACCCAAGCCTGAGCCTCAGCATCGAGGCGATGCGGATCGGTGCGTGGGATTATCTACCGAAGCCCTACTCGGGCACGCACCTGCAGCTGTTACTCGGCCGCGCCGCGCACATCATTGCTGCGCGGCAGGAAGAGGAGGAGGTCGCAGGTGGGGTGCTCTCACTTCCTGGCACAGGCGGCAAGACGCAGGTTTACGGAGCGGCGCCGGCCTTTCAGCAGGCAATCGGCCTCGCTCGTCGCGTTGCATCGACTAGCGCGTCCGTGATGATCGTCGGGGAAACCGGCACCGGCAAAGACTTGATCGCGCAGCTCGTCCACCGCTGGAGCCGTCGTGCGGCGATGCCATTCGTTCCGATCAATTGCGCGGCCATTCCGGAGCAGCTTTTGGAATCGGAAATGTTCGGACACCGGAGAGGCTCGTTCACCGGCGCCGATCGCGACCGAATGGGGTTGCTCGAGGCGGCCACCGGTGGAACGCTCTTCCTGGATGAACTGACCGAGATGTCGCTCGCGCTACAGGCGAAGATGCTGCGAGTTGTTCAGGACGGTGTAGTCCGGCGCGTCGGCAGCGAGCAGACCGATTCAATCGTTGACGTGCGGTTCATCTCGGCGACTAACCGGGACCCGCAGGAGGCGATCCGCGAAAAGAAGCTGCGCGAAGATCTCTACTACCGGCTCAACGTCGTCCAGATCCAGATCCCCCCGCTTCGCGAGCGGGTCGAAGATATTCCGGTCCTTGCGAACCACTTCCTCAAGCAGTTTTGGACGCGTCATCGCTCGTCAAAAGAGGCAGTGCCGTACTTCAGCGACGACGCGGTGGAATTTCTCTCGTCGCGCCCGTGGCGCGGCAATGTTCGCGAGCTCCAGAACTTCGTGGAGTACTTGTCCGTGGTGACCCTTCCCGGGTCGAAGATCCAGCCGAACAACCTTCCACTGGATCAGCAGTTCGAACCGAGCGCGGACACGAGCAGCGCGACCAACCTGCCGCTCAATGCAGGGTACCACGCGTCGAAAGAGCACGTGCTCGCCACCTTCGAGAAGAAATACGTGACCCGTCTCGTTGCGCGGGCTGCCGGCAACATGTCGCATGCAGCTCGCCTCGCCAGCGTCGATCGTACCACGCTCTATCGCCTCCTCGAGCGCCACGGACTTCGCAGTGATCCCGACGAATCGGCCGCGGTCGCTGAGATGAACGCCTGACGGGACGCACGAGCTTCGTGGAATCCGCGAATGTTGCACCGAAAACGCCCGGTGTCCGGCGTGCCGACGGCGGTTCCCGCCCAAGCGAGCGGCTGCGCATCGCGGGGCGCGCCGAGGTTTTGAAGTCGAGCATGACGGCGCTCGTTCGGGCAATCGAGGCGGCCGGGGATCGGACCGCAACGACGCTTGCGCTCAGCGCGAAACGGCCGCCCCACGATCTCCAGCGGCAGCTCCGCCCGGCGCTGCGCTGGCTCATCGCGCGGCTCACGGCAGCGGGCGACGCGCCGGCGACACCGATTCCCGTCGTTGCGCAGGAATATCTCGATCGATTGCGATCGCAGCTACTGCGCGAGCTTGCGGCCGCTGAGGCGCTCGACGGATATGACGTCGTCCGTGTCATGACGTTGCTCGAGCAACTGTCGGAGGCGTGGAAGCAGACCGACCGCGGCAAGTTCATGGCGTGCCTAACGGGATCGGAAAGCTCGAGCGCTGTGGTCGCGATCGCCCACGACATGCGATCGCCACTGTCGTCGATTCTGATACTGGTCGATTCGCTCCGCCGCGGACCTCGTGCCGCGGAGAACGCGATTACGGAGCGACAGCTCGGCCTCATCTACGGCGCAGCGCAGGGGCTCGCGACGTTGGCCTCCGACCTCATCGACGCCGCACGTGGTGCCGAGCATTTCGAGGGTGACGCGCGGCCATTCTCCGTCATCGAGATCATGCACTCGGTCAGCGCCATCGTGCGGCCGATCGCCGAGGAGAAGGGCCTTCAGCTCAACCTCGAACACCAGCTCAGCGACGGGCGAATCGGCCACTCGACATCACTCCACCGGGTGTTGCTGAACCTGACGTCCAATGCGCTGCGCTATACGGACACGGGAGCCGTGACCCTCGGTTGTCGTGAGTCATCGCCCGGGTGCATGGAGTTCTGGGTCCACGATACCGGCGGAGGACTTCCTCCGTCGGTACAGGCGACGCTGTTCGACGCGTTCCGGCCGGAGCAAATCGCGTTGCGATTCTCGAGCGCCGGGCTTGGCCTGGCGACGGTGCGCGCGCTGCTTGCCGCGATGGGAACGACGCTTCGCGTCGCGACGTCCCAGCAGCACGGCACGACGCTGTCCTTCGGTCTCGAGCTTCCACCAAGCCCGCGCTGACCCAGCGCGGGGCGGGCGGGCCGTCCACGTCGTTCTTCTGCCCGCCAACCTGTTGCAGTGACGCGCCACCCGAATCGCCGCCACCAGACCATCGGGCGACGTAAGTCGCGCGATGTCAACGGCATCGGCGCCTTGCCGTGTGTGGTGCCGCGCTTGCATCGGCCGACAGCGCACTCGGTCCTCGCCGCTGCCGGCACAGCCTCCAGATTAATCGCAGCTTGGAACGACTGGTCCCTGACTGGTGCACCGACTCGATTTCGCTGGAGATACCCAATTGCACTGCCAGATCGCACTCCGTGACGTCGCCGCGGGCTTGGCGCGCGTGACGCGCGGTGTACGCGTGATCTTCGTTAGCGGCGATCGCGCAGGGCGCCAGTGAGCGGAATTGCAGGCATGTTCCACCGCGATCGGCGGCCGGCATCGCCGGACGCGATTGCGAGAATGTCGGCGGCGATGCGGGACCGCGGCAGCGACGCGTGCGGAATGACATGCGAGGGGGGCGTCGGAATGACGCATCGGACGATGTGGACGACCCCCGAGTCGGTCGGTGAGACTCAGCCGATCGTTCGTGACGAATCGTCGTTACGCCTCGTCGCTGACGCGCGAATCGACAACCGGAGTGACCTGATCACGACGATGCGTGTTGGCGACGCCGCTCGGGTGTCCGACTCCGAGTTGATTGCCCGTGCGTACGAGCGGTGGGGCGCCCGCTGCGTCGAGCATATCGTCGGTGATTTTGCCTTCGCACTCTGGGATCCCCGGTTGAACCGGCTGTTCTGCGCAAGGGATCCGATGGGCGTCAAGCCCTTTTACTACTTCGCGTCGGAGCGACTGTTCGCGTTCGCATCCGAGGCGAAGGCATTGTTTGCGCTGCCAGATGTTCCGCAAGACATCGACCCGCTCCAGGTCGCGCTGTTCCTCGAGGGGACGATGAAGGACCGCACCGGTACGCATTACAAGGCGGTTCGCCGGCTGCCGGCGGCGCACACGATTTCGGTCGGGCCGAGCCAGCTCCACGAAGCGCGGTACTGGCGTCCGGATCTCGAACGCGAAATTCGCTACGCGACTTCCGATCAGTACGCCGAAGCGTTTCGCGAGATCTTCGGCGACGCGGTCCGCGCGAGGCTGCGGAGCGCGTATCCAGTGGGCGCGGCGCTGAGCGGAGGTTTGGACTCGTCCAGCATCGTCTGCGTGGCGCGCGGGATTCAACGTGCGACCGGCGCGCCTCCCCTGCGCACGTTCTCGCTGGTCTTTCCGTCGTTGCCGGCGAAAGATCTTCGAATGATCGACGAACGACGATATGTCGAGCGCGTCGTGTGCGAGGGAGGAGTTCTGCCGACATACCTGCCTGGCGACGAAATCTCTCCCGTCGCCGGCATCGAAGTAATCCTCGAGCGTCTCGGCGAGCCATACGCGGCGCCCAACCTTTATCTCCACTGGTCGATGTATCGCGCAGCATGCGCGAACGGCACACGAGTATTCCTCGATGGGTTCGACGGTGACAGCGCAGTGAGCCACGGCTTCGCGCGACTGAACGGCCTTGTTCACCGTGGAGAATGGGATGTGTTCGAACGTGAGGTGCGCGCGCTCGCGGCGCGCCGGCAGCTGCGGCCGGAAGCGATCCTCGCGCACTTCGGCCTCCCGTTTCTCTCGCTGCTGGCACGGCGAGGGGCGTGGTTCGCGTGGGCACGGACCGCACGTCAGCTACACCGGCGTTTTGCGCTCCCCCTGCGGCGCACGGTGTACGACAACGGATTGCGGCCGGCGGCTCCATCGCAAATTCGCAATGCACTTCGTGCGATCCGTCGCGTGCCGCCGGAAGCGACCTCGGTGATCTTGCCCGCCCTCGCGCGCGCGCTGCGAGAGAATGGAGACGCCGTCGAACCCGATGGCGACTCCGACATCACGAGGTCAGAGCGTGCATCGCACGCTGAGGGGCTGTCGCAACCCGCCTACCAGCTGACGCTCGAAATGGCCGACCAATGTGCCGCCGGATTCGGAGTCGAGCCGCGATACCCGTTCTTCGATCGACGCCTGATCGACTTCTGTCTGGCCATTCCCGATTCGGAGAAGCTTGCCGACGGCTGGCCGCGTCTGGTGTTTCGCCGGGCGATGGAAGGGATACTGCCTCGCGAGATCCGTCTGCGCAGCGACAAGGGAAACTTGTCACCGAATTTTCACCTCGCGATGCGCGCATCGGCAGCGACAATGTCGGAGCTTGCCGCGAACTCGCCAGTCGCGGAGTACGTCGATCCGGTGGCGCTGCAGAAGATGCGCCGGCGGTATTGCGCGGAGACGACGACACTCGGCCGGAGCGACGACGGGCATACGCTCTTTCGTGTGATGGTCCTTGAGAAGTGGCTACAGAGCAGGGCGCAACACCCGGCACCTGCGGATGAGACGACATTCACACTTACCAGCAGGGGGGGAGTCGATGGCGGAGAAAAAGCGATCGTGGGTTGCGCCTGAGGTGAAATGCTACGGTTCGTTCGAAGCGTCGACACAGACGTGCATCAAGAATTTTGGCTCATCGGACGGGTTCACGTTTCAGGGTGTGGCAGTTCCCATTCACTGGTGCGCTTCCTGAGGCACCGGCGGGAACACGCTGAATCGCACGCCGCGCCGAAGAGATGGGGCGGCGATCGTGACTTTGGTCATAACGGTCGTCACTGGTTGCGAGGAAGTTCGCGTATGAGAATGATTGCACCGCGCATCGGGTTTCCGGCCATCGCCCGCGCGCGACGGTGGATGGTGATGCTGCGGAGCGAGCAGAAACTGTTCGTCGTAGCCGCTGTGCTTGTCGCACTCGTGCGCGTGACTCTCTGGCTGCTACCGTCGCGGATCAGCCTGAGATTCGTGCGACGGATCGCCGAACCGCACACAGGGCGCCAGTACCTGCCTCGACCGTCGGCAGCGCAGATTTCCGGTGCGATCGAAACGGTGAGCCGATGCATGCCGCAAGCAACCTGCTTGACGCAGGCGGTCGCCGCACAGCTTCTGTTGCGGCGGCATGGATATCAATCGCGCTTGTGTCTCGGCGCGATGCGATCGGCGCAAGGCGCATTCGCCGCCCACGCCTGGATCGAGCACGACGGACGCATCGTCGTCGGAGGCGCGGGATCGGCGGCGTTCACCATTCTTCGCGCGTCGACCACAGGTCCGCGCGGCGAGCCCGGAATCGGCAGTCCGTGAGCGCAGCGTTCGAAACCCCGGCGCGACTGACAAGCGAACGCGTTAGGCGCAGCGGCGCGCCCTCGGTCGCAAGTTACCGCGTGTTCGGCGCGGTATTGCGCTCCGAGCTGCAATTTCCGGAACTCGCCGAGGTCGATGCGACGGAAACCCCGCGGTGGAGACTGCGGATCAGCGACGACGTTCCGTCATCGATCGGTATTGTGCCACTCGGTGAGCGGCGGATCGGCCCGGAGATCTACTCGCTTTGCCGGACACCGTCGGGGCTCCGGCTGGAATATTCCCATGCGGGGGTCTTCGACCTCGCCGTGAACGGATCAGCAATCGTCTGGTACCGCCGGGAGGACGCGCTTCCCGAGCTGGTTCGCAGCATCGTCCTCGGCCCGGCGTTGGCGCTGGCGCTGGAGTTGGCGGGTCTTCTTTGCCTTCACGGGAGTGCCGTTGCGCTGGGACGGCAGGCGATCGTGTTTCTCGGCCCGAAGCATCACGGAAAGTCGACGCTGGCGACTGCACTGACAGCCGCCGGAGGCCAGCTGGTCGGCGACGACCTGATCGCCATCGCGCCTGGTCCTCCGGCGACGGTGATGCCCGGCGTTCCGAGCGTGCGACTCTGGGACGACGCAGTCAGCGCGCTCCCGTTAGGCACGCTCTGCTCGATCGTGACGAGAGGTGTGAAGACCACTGCTTCCGGCTTCGCCGGCCGCGCGTTCACGCAGGGAGAGATGTCGATCGCGGCTCTCTACATCCTCGAGCCGGTCGCGCGGTACGATGGGGCTCCGTGCACTCGAAGCCGCCTCTCGGCGGCGGCGGCGGCGATCGGGCTGGCACATCAGACCAAGCTCGCCGACTCTCTCATCGGCATGGCAGCAGCCGGCGCGCAACTGGCCGCCGCCGCCCGTCTTGCCGCCGGCGTGCCGGTGTGGACGCTCGCACCGGTTCGCGACCTCACGCGCTTGCCCGCCGTCGTCGAGCAGATCATGGCGTGGCACGGGCGCGCGGGCGTGGCAGAGCCCTCGGCTCAGTAGTTATCCCCCGCTACACGACTGTTGCGCCGACGCAATGGTCCGGTACCGTCGAAGCGCGTTATGACGTAGTGCCAACAGCACTTAGCTGATGGAGGCGGACTTGCTACGCCGCTGGTCGTTCTCCTCACCCATCGCACGGCATCCATGACCGGCCAGCTCACACGCATTGCGCGCGGCGCAGGCGTGACGTCGAATACTCCTTTCGGAATGCAGGGCGCACTCGGGCCGGACGGGCAGCCGTCGGGTTCCGGGCACCCGCCGTGGGAGCGCTACGCTGCCGCGCTGCGACGGTACGCGTGGGTAATCGTCGCGATCACGATCGTTGGCGGAGTGCTCGGCTTCGTCGCGGCGCGACTGATTCGTCCGCGATACGAGGCGCACGCGACAATCTGGATAAACGCGGAATCGCCCCAGGCGCGCAGCAGCGGACCGATTCGCGCTGAGCAACTGCTGAACGCATCCTCGTGGCCGGAACTGCTCGAAAGCTTTGCCATCCTGGACAGCGTCGCGCTCAAGATGCGGCTCTATCTCGCCCTGTCCGACCGCGCGCCGCGGGCGGCGTTCGCGAATTTTGCAGTCGAGCCGGAGTTCGTTCCCGGTGCCTACGAGTTGCGCGTACGGGCCGCCGACCGCCGCTATGTCCTCCTCGACGGCGCTGGTGTCCGACTGGACAGCGGTGCGCTGGGCGACTCGGTCGGTCGCGAGCGGGGATTCCGATGGGCGCCCGATGCACAGTCGCTCAACGGAGCCAGCCTCGTGGCGTTTTCGTTGCGAACCGCGCGCGAGGCATCGGTCGAACTGCGTGGGCGCATGTCGAGTGCGACGTCGCGCGAGAGCAGTATGCTGCGGCTCGTGCTGACCGGACACGATCCGCAGCTGACCACGGCCACGCTGACTGCAATCGTGACGCAGTTCGAGGCAACAGCCGCTCGACTGAAAACGCGCAACCTGGTCGAATTCGCGAACGCGCTCGACCAGCAGCTGTCGTACGCAGCGCAACAACTGCGCGAAGCTGAGATCGCACTCGAAACATTTCGCGTCCGGACGATCACGCTCCCGTCGGAAGGAGGGTCGGTCGCCGCCGGCCTGGAGCTCACGCGGGACCCCGTACTCCATCACTTCTTCGACCAGCGCCTTCAGCTTGACAGCATCCGCAACGATCGTGAGCTACTCAGCAGCACGGTGGGGGCGCTGCGGGAACGCCGGACCACCCCGTTCTCGCTGCTGGCGGTTCCGTCCGTCCATCTCGCGCCCGAGATCATGAGCGCGATGACGGAGCTGTCGAGCAAGCAAGCGGCGCTCCGTGCAGCGCGCGAGGTATACACAGATGAAAACCCGAAGATCGCCGCCCTGCGCGCGAGCATCGATCAGCTCGAATGGGTGGAGATTCCGGGGATGGCTGGAAGTCTCATTGAGCGGCTGCAACGCCGCGAACAGGATCTCGATTCGCGCGTTGCCGGATCCTCGCGTGAGCTGCGGCAGATTCCCACCCGCACAATCGAAGAGATGCGGCTCAGGCGAAACGTCGATACGCGTCTTGCCCTCTACACGACGCTGAAGAGCCGCTACGAGGAAGCACGCCTCGCCGAGGCGAGCTCGTTCCCCGACATGAGCGTCCTCGATTACCCGAGCGTGCCACAGCGGCCGAGCTCATCGCCGAGGCTGAAGATCATCGGACTGGCGCTGGTGATGAGCCTTGCGGCCGCCGTCGCGCTCGCGCTGCTGCTCGACTACACCGATCGGCGATTCCGATATCCGCAGCAGGCGACGAACGAGCTGGGACTCGACATACTTGGCGTGGTGCCGCGGTTAGGCACCGGTCGCCCGCACGGCTCGCGCACTGCGCAGGCGTGGCAGGTGACCGAGGCATTCCGGACGCTGCGGATGAGCATCAGCCAGGCGAAGGACGCGGGCCCCCTGCTGCTGACGGTGACGAGCCCGAGCAGCGGTGACGGCAAATCGTTCGTCTGCTCGAATCTTGCGCTGTCGTTCGTGAGCGCGGGTTACCAGACACTACTCATCGACGGCGACGTACGCCGCGGGTCGTTGCATCAGATCTTCTCGCTGAGGCCGCAGCCAGGGCTGACCGACTATCTCGGAGGCAACGCGACGCTCAGCGAAATACTCGACGCGACGGAGAGCGGCCTCACGGTGATCACGTCGGGATCGCGCGGCGAGCGTGCGCCGGAGCTGCTGGCATCGAAGGCGATGGTGCAACTCATGGCGACGTTGCGCGGGCGATTCGAGGTCATCATCGTCGATAGCGCGCCGCTGAGCGCCGGGATCGATCCGCTCATCCTGGCGACGCATACCACGAACCTCCTGCTTGTCCTGCGCGTGGGGGAAACGGATCGCAAACTGGCAGACGCCAAATTGAGGCTCGTTGACCGCTTACCCGTGCGGGCGATTGGCGCCGTGCTCAACGCCGCCAGCGCAACTGGTTCATATCGATACTACGCCTACAACTATTCCGACATGGAGGTTGCGGCGCCGCCGATGACGAACTTCAGACAGCGCATGTCGGCGTTCAGGGCGTGATACACCTGCTCGCGACTTGCGGTCGACTCGGACGACGATGTAGCGATCGTCGGGCAAAATGGTGTTGGGCCGTTGCAACATCGCGTTCGAAATGCGGTACGGCCGCGCCGTACGCGCATCGTCAACTGGTGACGGCCCAACACCTTAGCAGCAGCGCTTCGAATGCGCGACGCAAGCACGCCTAGTGCATCGCGTCAATCGAGGTCAGGTCAATACCGCAACACTCGTGTGCAACATGAGCTCCTTCCATTCGATGCGAGTCACCATGCGCTCGATGCTAATCGCCTGGGTCGTCGTAGCGGCGGCCGATCTCCCCGCACAGAATACCACGCGCTCGACGGCCTACGCCACACGTGCGGAGCTCGAGTCGACAGCAACGCAGTACGCACGCCAAGGATCAGACCTAGCGCGTAGCGTCAGCGAGCGCGCGCAGTCACTCGATGATGAGAAGCAGGTGAAGGAGCGGTTGCGCGTCGGGGACTTCCGGGTGGGAGACCGCATCATCCTGCGCCTCAGCGGTGGAGCGATGCTTGTCGATACGATGAGCGTGACGCCCGCGCGGACGGTGAGGATGCCAGAGGCGGGCGACGTATCGGTCGATGGCGTTCTCCGCGCGGAGTTGCAGCAGTATCTCGACACGCAGCTCGCCCGGTACATACGCAACACCTTCGTAACGATCGAACCGCTCACGCGGCTTGCCGTCCTCGGTGAGGTCCGCAGCCCTGGCTTTGTCCATGTGCCGAGCCGATCGCTCCTGAGCGACGTAATCTCGGCGGGCGGTGGACCGACCGCGACTGGAAGGCTCGATCGTGCGATTATACGCCGTTCGGGGCGCACCGTCGTTTCATCGGAAGCGTTTGCAAGCGCGCTCGCTTCGGGCGCGACACTCGACGACATCGGTGTCAGGGCTGGCGATGAAGTCGTGCTCGAGCCGAAGCGTTCGTTCAATTGGGCCCAGCTCGCGCAGACCACCGCGATCGTGCTCGGCTCGGCGGCGACGATTGTCGCGATTCAGCACCGTTAGACCGAGGTTTCCATGTTCGACATCACGTCTCCCTCTTCACCCGACGCGGCTGGATCGACGGGCGGAGCATACACGCGCCCGACTCACCTTGATCGTGCGGCCGGGCTGACGTCGGATTCGATCCGTCCGATTGCCATCGTGCGCGAGGGCGACCGCGCGCCGATCGCACGCACCCTGCCTGCAGTCGCGCCAAAGGCGCAGACGGATTACGTGGTGCGCGCGCTCAACATCGCGATCGCCAGCACCGCGCTCGCGGCTCTTTCGCCGATCATGGTCCTCGTTGCGCTCGCGGTCAAAGCGACGTCGCCGGGACCAGTGATCTACGCGCAGACCCGCGTCGGTCTCGATCGGCGGCGCCGGGCGCGCCAAGGATCGCTGTTTGATCGCCGCGGCTGTGACCTCGGCGGACGCGTCTTCCGCATCTACAAGTTCCGCACGATGCGCCTGGACGCCGAGCGTCGCGGCGTGCAGTGGGCGACGAAGAACGATCCGCGTGTCACGTTGCTCGGCGGCTTCCTGCGTCAGTGCAGACTCGACGAGCTCCCCCAGCTGATCAACGTGGTCGTTGGCGACATGAACATCGTCGGACCGCGTCCGGAGCGGCCCAGCATCGTCCGCCGCCTTGCCGCGTCGATCGAGGAATATCCGCTGCGCCATTGGACGAAGCCAGGCATCACGGGGCTGGCGCAGATCAACCTTTCGTATGACACGTGCCTCGACGACGTCAGGGCCAAGGTCCGCTTTGACCTCGAATACATTCGGCGACAGAGCGTTGCAGAAGACCTGCGCATCATGCTCTGCACGATGCCGGCGATGCTCTTCCGTCGCGGCGGCTGGTAGCCGATCGCTCGCACGACCCCCGATCGCGTGCTAGCCGGCAATCACGCGGATTACATCGTCAGAGCTTTCCGACTGGGTTCTTCCACGCGTCGCCGGCAACTCGACGCGGGACGGGCGGCCACGTCTCGAAGCCGATCTCGGCGAATGCATCGTCGGTGACATTACGCGTCGGCTCGCCAATTGTCTGGTGAAGGGACCACGCGAAGACGACCGATACGCCAGTCGTCATGTAGTGGAGCAGCTGCAGCGGAAGACAGCACAGCGCGAATAGCGGATCTCGCTCACTGGCCAGAAACTGAAAGAGCGGCGCTGCGCCGAACAGCACGACAAATCCCGACGCCAACGCAATCCAGCGCAGGGCATTGAACGGCAGCACGAGGTAGAGCGCCATGGCCAACACGGCGGTGCACCCGAGCGCCGCGGTGATCTTTTCTCGCAACGACAGGCTGGGCGCGCGCATGCGTGCAACGCTGCCACCCTGCAGCATGAGGCGCATCCACGGCACACCGTGGTTCATGAGATCAGTCGCGATGCTGCTCGCAAGGGTCCACTGCTTGAGGTGCGTCGCCTGAATCGATGGCTCGAGCACGATCCGGAAGCCCGCGGCGCGGATACGCTGCCCGAGCTCCGCGCCTTCAGCTTGGGGACGCCAATAGTGCCATTCATCGAACGCGCCGACCTGCTCGAGCACCGAACGCCTAAGGGCACCACATGCTGCCCAGAAGTGGTCGACGTCACCCGCGGCCCGCCGCTGCAGGTGGCATCGACGAAGGTTGCGAAAGCCAGTCACCAGCCCGCGATTTGGCTCACCAACGTCATACGCCCCGAGGACCGCGCCGAGCGTAGCGTCTTCCGTCAGGCATCCGGCAAGACGCCGCAAGGTGTCGGTGTGTATGCAGACATCGGCGTCGATTGAGACGACGATCTCCCCGCGCGCCAACTCCAGCCCTCGATTGCGGGCGTACGCCGGACCGCGAGGGCGTCCGGACAGCTTGATGACGGTGTCCGCAAAGCACCCGGCGACGAGCGCGCTGTCGTCACCACTGGCATCGTCGACGACGATGAGCTCCCACGACTCGCGTGGAAGGTCACTGTCAATGATCGCTGCGAGCGACCGGGGGAGAACGTCAGCGCCATTATAAACTGGAACGACGACGCTGACGAGCGGACCGTCGGCATTCATCGCAACGGCGCGTCGTCCATAAGACGGGGCGGTCGATTGTGGCCCGCCCACCGTGCATGTTCGGCCGGGATCACTTCGCCGCCAATTGAGATAGGGAGGTGATCGCGCCACGACGATGTCCAGCCAACCGTGTCATCGATGATCACGACGATGTCGCCATGCGCTGCCGCAATTCCACGCTGACGGAGCGCGCTCAATTTTTCGTCGGCGCTTGCATTGACGACGCGTACGCCAGGATGGGATCGCTCGATGCGCTGATGGTCGGCCGGCGAGCACGAACAGACAACCACCACGTCGATTCCGTCGTCCACCCACCGATCCCAGATCCGTAACCGGCGCGACAACTCGGTCGGAGAGCCCTGCCAGGCGGCAACGAAGGAGACGCGCGGTCGCGCACCTGCGGCGCGCATACCGTACGCTTGCAACTCACTCATGGCTCATCGCGACAACCACTATTAACGCTCCTCACTCCGCAAGAAGAACCATCGATTCAACGGTCCGGCGCGGCGCACTTTTGCAAGAACTTCGCCGATTTCGTCAGTATGCGTATCTGCTGTTCCGGGCTGCACTTACGTTCTTTGCGCGGTGCCGCGCGGGTGGATTGGAACCGCGCAATGTAGAGGAGACCCAACGGCGTGTGTTGCGCGGGTGCCGAATGCTTGGCGGAGAACCCGCTTTCGCGAACTCGCGTGCCGACCGGACGTCGCCGCGGCGTTAGCGGCCGGCGACGCCATCATCTGCCTAACGGCGACGGCGCCGCATCTCAGGCGACCATCGTCACGTCACCAGCAAAGGTGAGGACCGGGTCCAACCACCCGAGAATCGCCACGTTGCCGAGAAGAGCGGCGATTTTCACAGCGGTGAGGGCTCGGAGCTGCCGCTTCAAGCGCAGCGCGCCGCGGAAAACGGAGATCGGCATCACGCTGAACGCCAGGAGAAGGAGCGCCTTCCGCTGCGCTGGCCGATGGCGGAGGCTGTGCCAGAGGTGAGGGCGCGCCCGGTTCCACTCGCCGAAGTGCATCTCCGCTTCTCCGACCCACGCATAGGCTTGGGCGAGGCGATCCCGAATCATGTGGCGGGGGAGCCTAACCCGCGTACCACCTCGCTCAAGCCACCGAAGCACGGTCTTTAAATTACTCCGTGCCGTGTGCACTCCAAGGTGCGGGGCGGTCAGCTGATCGGCCGCGCCGATCCGGTAGCGCATGCTCGACGCCTCGATGAGCGCCACTGGGCCATAGCTGCAGATGCGGACATGGAACTCGTAGTCCTCGCCGAGCGGCGTGAATTCAATATCGATCTCGCCGGCCTGCTGGAGCCGCTCCCGGCGCGCGAGCAGCGTGGAGGTGTGGACCAGGTTGCCGAGCAGAATTTGCGAGAAGATGTCGCCCTTGCAGATCTGCGTTCCACCGAGATCGTGCGGCGCTTCGCTCCAGGCAAGCGACAACGAGTCCACGCAATCGCACACTTCCTCGATCCTGGCCAAGGCGTGCGCGTTATAGAACGTCCGCAAATAGCGCTCATGGAGGGTCGCCCCGTCTTCGCTGACAGCGGTCATGTCCGTCCAGACCATTCCAACGGCGGGATAGCGATCGAGTACACGGACCTGTGCTTCCAGCTTCCACGGAAACCATTCGTCGTCGGAGTCGAGCAGGGCGATGAACTCGCCCCGTGCTTCGCGCAATCCTCTGTTGCGCGCTGACGCCGCGCCACCGTTGGCCTGATGCACGTAGCGCACGGGTTGACCGTACGCTTCGACGACCTGGCGGGTGCGATCGGTCGATCCGTCGTCGACCACGATGATCTCGATGTGCGCGTAGCTCTGCCGCAGCACGCTCTCAATGGCGGGACCGATGAGCCTTTCGCGGTTGTAGGTCGGTATCACGACGCTAACCAGCCCGCTTTCGCCGGGTCCCGCAAGAAATGTGTCGGCGGCCGCGGACGAGGATCGCGTCGCAGTTTGGAACTCGGTCATGGGTCTTGATTGTGTGAGGTTACTGCCGCGCCGGAGTGCGGGTGATTCGGCGATGTCTGACGGGCAGGAGGCATGCCTGCGAGGCGCCACGCGAGGTGCGCCGGCAAACATCACCGGACGCCGCACTGACAGCGTCGTTTCGCTGTTTACTGCGGTTTCGGACTGCGGGAGTCGACTTGGTCTCAATTGGCAATGACGCCGACCGACAGCACTTGATGCGCGATCGCAACACGCGCGGCAGCGCATGCCGAGCCTCAGGGCTACGGTGGGAAGCCAACCGCGTGAGATGTCCGCAGCGTGTGTGTCGCAACGAGCCAACCGGCGCCGAAACCCACCGTCGCCGACATCCACTCAGACCAGTGGGCGATGGGCAGGTCGAAGAGCCACGGAGCCAACGCGAGACCGAGGCTCAGCGTGATCGCCGTCGCGGCAACCATCGGCCTGCCGCCCATGGCACCGCGTGCCCGCGAACTCCAATAGCCGAGAAGCAGCCACCCCGCGCTGAGCCACAGTGCAGTGCACAGCCGGGCTTCAGCGCCGAATGCATATGATGGAAGCGGCAAGAGGAACGCCCATGCCAAGCTCGGGCTCGCGTTGAAGTCGCGCTCGATCATCACGCCATTTCGCTCCGCGGTCAGCCGGTAGCGGCCATGGGCGTAGGCGCCGCTGAGCCTAACGGTGTCGCGCGACGTCAGCGGCATCGCGTCGCCAATTCGAACGGACGGCGTCCGCAGCCCGGCGAACGTCCCGCGTACCGGCACGGTGAATACCGCGGCCCGACCATCCTGCTGCCAGTACAACACATCGTGAACGGGCCCCGCCGAGATGACGACGATCATCGCAAGTCCCGCCGTCGGGGATACGTGGGTGAGTACCACTCGCAGCGGCGCTCCCGCGAGCAGCTGTCGTCGCGATTCATCGCCCCGCGGAACCACGTTGCTTTCGACAATCGCCACCGATCCGAGCGACAGCGCAACGATCTTTCCCGCGAAGACTGCAGGATACCCGTCGTAATCCGGCTCGAGCTGCGCCCACCACGGCGTGGTTGGTGCTGCAATGCCCATCGCCCACGCGGTGAACGCCTGCGTGGCAAGCCAGAGTGCCGCGGCTGGGATCGCGAGCGATCGCGCGGTTCGCGCTCCCGGATAAACCAGCGTGGCCCATCGACTTCCGGCGACGTAGCCAACCACTAGCCCGATGGAGTTCGACAGGACGTCGCGAACGCTCGGAAACCGCCCGGCGACCACGGCGAATTGAAGCCACTCAATGAGGATGGAGCCGAGCACGCCACAGAGGAGCGCGCGGCGAAATTTTACTCCGTAAAGCCCGAGGCCGACGCTGACGGGAATGAACAGCAGGATGTTCAATAGCACGTCGACAGCCGGCCGTTCCCCGCACGCCATGCACAGCAGCGGAAGGCGCTCTTCCGAGACCGCCGCCGGCGTCAGCGTGATTACGCAGACGGCGGCGACACCGACGAGGGTCAGGCCGAATCCGACTACGCGCTGGAGATGCAGCCGCCGAAGCGCCGATTGAGTCGCAGGAGCTGCCCGGTTCACGCGCGACGCCGCCGTTCGGGAAGGTCGTGGGAAGTCATGGCAGAGCAGGCCTCACATGGAGACAGCATCGAACAGCTAAGGTGAATGTACGAACAGCACCCGTCGCGTCACCAGCATGAACGCGCTACCACTCCATCCCAGGCAGCGAACGAGATCGAGGGGACCCACCCTTGAATGGCGGTCCCCTCGATCGCGTCGTGCGTCCTCCCTAACGTTCCAGCAACCGCCCTAGTAATTCGCGTTCACGACCAAGGTGCAGTTGGCCGCCCCGGTCCTTCCGACCAGGCAGACCTGATATCCAACCGGAGTTCCCAACGACGCCGACGACGTGTTGTTGAGCGGACCACCGGTATTCACGATCGCCGACTTGATCTTCGTCGCGTTGCGCCAGAGGTCGATCTTGCTCTCGCTCCCCGGTGTCCATGTCAAGTCGGCGTTCCGCTGAGTGCCGATCAGGTACGCGTTGACCGCGAGGTTGCTCGGCGGTACGGGCGGCATCGTGGTCACGCGCGCCGCCGGCGCGTAGGCCGAGTTGCCGGCGGTATTCTGCGCACGGACCCGGAACCAGTAAGCCGTGCCACTGGCGAGCGCGGTCGCGCGATATGTCGTCACATCCGGTCCCAATGTCGCAAGCAACGCGAAGGAACCGGGTGCGCCTGACACGTCCGGCGCGCGATCGATGCGATACGATGTCTCGTTATTCGCATTGTCAGTCCACGTCAGATCGACCATCGAGGTTGAAACCGCGACGCCCTGGAGATTTGACGGCGCGGCCGGAAGGCGGAGTGTCGTGGCATCCGCGATGTTCGAGTAGGCGGAGTTCCCGATCGTGTTGTAGGCGCGAACGCGATACCAGTAGCGGGTGCCGTTCACCAATCCTGTGTTTGCGTAGGTCGTGACGTTCACCCCGACCGACGCGATCTGCACAAACGTTCCCGGCACTCCGGCGACGTCGGGCGCGCGCTCGATGCGGAACCCCGACTCGTCGGATGAATTGTCGGCCCACGCCAGGTCGATTCGTGTCGCGCTCGTCGCGGTCGCGACCAGCGCAGACGGTGCGAGCGCCGCCGACATCGTGAGCGCGGTCATTTCGCTGGAATAGGCGGAGGTGCCTGCTGCGTTATAGGCGACCACCCGATACCAGTACCGCGTTCCGGCCTGGAGGCCGGTGCTGCTGTATGCGGTAACGTTCGCGCCAACCGAGGCGATCTGTGCGTAAGTGCCAGCGACGCCTAGATTGTCGGGCGCCCGCTCGATGCGGAAGCCTGACTCGTCGGTCGAATTGTCGCTCCACGAGAGATCGATCCGCAGGCCGCTGATGGGCGTGCCCACCAGGCCACTCGGCGCGAGCGGAATGGCCAGCATCGCGCTCGACTCGTTCGAATAGGTGGACGAGCCGAGGGAATTGTAGGCGACCACGCGGTACCAGTAGCGCAAGTTCGCCTGGACGGCGGCATCGCTGTAGCCCTGCACGTTCGCGCCTAACGACGCGATCTCGGCGTACGTGCCGGCAACGCCGCCGGCGTCGGGGGCGCGCTCGACGCGGAAGCCCAGCTCGTTACTGGAGTTGTCCGCCCACGCGAGCGCGATGCTGCTTCCGGCGACCGACGTGGCGGTGAGCGCGGACGGGGCGTTAGGCGGAGCGGGCGGCGGTGGCGGAATGCCTGACGACGGCTCGCTGCGAAAGACAGTTCGCGGCACCCAGACTTCGGCGTCCGAGGTCCCGATGATCGTCTCCCCCATCAGCCTCTTCATCACGTGATCGTAGGCGTAGACCGTGCCCCACTTTACCGCGAGCTGCGCGGGGGTGAGGTTCGCCGGGTAGAACTGGTTCTGGTAGCCGATGTACCAGAATCGGTTATAGACATGTGCCGAGGTGGCGGCCAGGGTGAGATCGCCGGTAGCGAGGTGGTCGGAGTGGTCGCTGGAATTGACGTCGCGATCGGTTTCCGGTGCGTGCACTGCGACATTTACGTCCGGCTCTGCGCCGGCCTCCGTGGCGATCAGTGTCTGAATCGTCGACACGAGATCGGCCCACGAGGTATAGGTGGCGCTTCCATCGACGGCTGTCAGCGAGCTGAGTCGCCCATCACGCAGTCCGCTCAGCCCCTGGAGCGACGCGTCGCCGGGGTTGGGCAAGTGCAGATAGTAACTGACCGTGTTCAGCTTGGTGCAACGAAAGATCACATGCGCATTCAGCGTCGCATTCGCGCAGGTCCACGGTGCGGCCGGCGTGATCGTATCGACCGACGCGTTGGTGGCACTCTCACGTGCCTGCCAATACGCGGGGAACGTTGCACCATTGCCGCCGTCACCAGCGGTCGTGTACACGAAGACGACCTTCGATGCTGTGCCGACCGCCTCCGCGGGACGATTCCCGAGGAACAGCTGCCAGTCGTCCTGGTGCGCCTGAAGGTAGAACTCGACGGTGAACGGTACGCCGTTGAGGTTCACCGCGCCTAACGGCCGGGCCGCAACGGCCGGCTGAGTCGGAGCGCGCTCATTGCACGCCGCGATCGCGGTGACGACAGCGATCGCCGCGATGAACCGCCTGGCAGCGCCGTGGACGACGCTGAGGGAAGAGTCGAGCCGGACACTCATGGGCCACCCTGAGCGAGATGAAAGCTGCACCGTCACGTACGTTGACAGCCTTGCGCGGCGAGCAACTCTCGCACCCCGGAATTTGCGCCGATCGACGAGACTATCCCGGCTGCAGAACCCATTCACAGCAAACGGGTTGACGCCCGCAGCTCCGGCGATTGTCTCAGTGGTGAGACACTTTTCTTGTGGCGAGGCGGCATCAGTTGGTGTTGGACGCTCGCACGCCGGTGACGAGCGCGCGCGCGTCTCGGATGGCGGGGACGCCTTGGTTGATCCCGTTATGGGCCGCTGGCCGCGCCAGTCCAGGGACGGGCTGCTCCGATCAATTCCACGCGGTGCGAGACGCTGTCGTCCATCGCGGCGGGTCCCTCGTCGGCCGGAGCGGGACCGCCGACCGACGGGATCGGCATCGCCACCTTTGCGGGGTTCCCAAGTATGACCTTGTTCGCCGGGAAGCTGCGCATGCAAACCGCGGCTGCGCCAACGACCGAGTTCGCCCCGATCGTCGTCCCCGGGAGGAGAATGGCACCGGCAGCCACCCAAACGTTCTCGCCGATCTCCACTGGCGCGATCCGGATGGGCGCCTTGGCGGACCGACGATCGGCGCGCGTGCTGTGAAAGTCGGTGTCGTAGATGCTGGCGTCCGCCAGAATGCTGTCGCGACCGACGCGGATGTCTCGTGCGCAGGCGAACCGTGTCCCGCTCATCATCACGTTGTCGCCGGCGACGATTCGCGCATCCGCCGAATATGTCCATGCATTGACGCGTCCCCACGTCGCGACGTTGTCGCCGAACACGACCTCGCCCGGTCCACGAACGCTCAGCCGGCCGAACACGCGGAAGCGTGATCCGGCGCGGAAGCGGCGTCCGAGCAGTCGGAGTGTCGCCCGGTACCAATACCCCTTGAGCATCGCGAGCCCGTAAGACATTCCCTGCCGGGGGTCGCGCAGCCCGCGGCCGATCAGCGCGCCTAACGATCGCGCCGGCTGCGCTGCACCATTGGCGGCTACGCGCAGGTTGTCGCTCAACTCCAATCTCCGATGCGGCTCATGCGTGCACCGAGTCCGAGGTGTCGCCCATGCGAACGACGTCGCCGGCCACGTGGTGCGCTGGCGAGCGCGCAATGATCAGTCGCCCATCGCGGTCGACGTCCTGGTTTCCAATCGCACGATGCGGGAGCCGCGCTCCGATCCCACTGAGCCAGGCATCGAATTCGACCCCCGTCAGCGTCGAGTGGTCGAGGAGGCGCGGCAGGCGCAGGGGATGGTTCGCGCGACTCGCGATCCCCGGCTCGCACGTGGTGGCGGACACGACGCCCTCGTCGGCGAGCCATTGTTCGAACTGCGGCCGGCGAGTGCCGCTGGGATAGCAGAAGTGATTCGCCACCGTGCCGGTGCTCGTCTCGATCCGTTCGCGGTTGGACGACAATTCCGCGCGATACCGTGACTCGTCGAGTGGTGAGCGGTGCCGGTGCGTGTGCAGTTGAAAGTCGACGCCTTCGGCTGCGAGTTCGCGCACTTCGCCGGGGTTCATGATGTGCAGCAGTCGGCGCGCCCTGATTCTCTCGTAGTCGACGCCCAGCGCATCCGCGAGGCGGCCCGCCAACTCGTCCTTTTCTCGAGCTGACATTGCTTCTTGCTGCGCGTGGTCGAGGATCATCGTCTCGGCGCGGGCGCGTCCGTCGACCGAACCGGTGTCGACCGGCACGGGGCGACCGGCGCCGGTTGCCAACTCTACCCGCTGGCCACGCCCCTTCCAGAGCACGTAGGAGAGCACGAGGGGAAAGACGGGCAAATCATGTTCGCAGTAGTACGTCGTCAGGTACACGGTCGCTGGTTGTTCATATGCCTTCAGCAGCGGCCACGCGCAGCGGTAGAAATCGTAATTTCCGTCGTCAAACGTTATGACGACACTGCGCGGCGGGAGCGTTCCGGCGCGGAGGCGGCCCACTGCATCGCCTAACGGTAGCACCGAGTATCCGCCACGCCGGAGCTGTTGCAGTCGGGTCTCGAACATGTTGGCGGTCATGAACAAACCGGGCGCCCACTCATGCTCGTCGTCGATGCTGATCCCGTGATAACAGAGGATCAGCAGTTCTTCCCTCCGACGGCGGCTGTTCGCCGCCAGGCGGAAAACGCCGCACGCCCTGGACGCGTGCAGCACGGAGAGTTTCAGCACTCTCAACATGCCGCAGCCAAGTGCGTGGACGGCTGGGCGACGCCGTGGCCGATAGAGCCGTGTGCCATCACGCGACCACGTCGGACGACGTGGTCCTGGCGGAGAACACCGCCGCGCCGGCCATCATGATCGAACCAGCACACGCGAGAGGAGCGACGACGCCGACTTCACCATTCTGGCGGCGTGCGCCCGCATCGGTCTCGGCTCATACGACCACTCCCCTCCCACTTGAACTGCCCGCTCGGAGAAGCACCGCTTGAAATCCGATATTCCGCCGAGCGGATCCTGAGTGTCGTGGGTGCCAGGGGTGACGCCCCCGAAGTCGAAATATCGCGCGCCGCCGCGCTTGGCCCAGCAAATGAGGTCCCATATCAATGGGTAAAGCAGCGGAATCCGCCGATCCAGCTGACGCGTCGAACCAGCGCTCGAGTAATGCGCGTGATCGCCGTGCGCGCACGCCCACGCAAACGCCAGTAGTCCGCTCGGACCAGCGGTGTCGTTCTGGAACAACCCGACGAGCCTGGACACGCCGGGTTCACGCTCGGAGAACGTGGCGATCCGCGTCCAGTCCGTCGGATGGTAGCGTCCCCCGGTCCTCATGAATGTCTCTGCTGCGATCTCGTCGAGACGAGCGAAGTCCGCCGGATTGACGATGGGCGCTATCCGAACGGGATGCTTGCGCGCAGCGCGGATATTCTGACGACCGCTTCGGTGGAACGACGCGAAGATCGATTCCTCATCGGCGTCAAGGTCGAGGAGGAGGGTATGCTCGTAACACCGGGGCGACGCCAATTGGACGAAGCCGATGGCCGTGATCTCTGCTTCCAGCGATGCGCGCTCGGCAGCGTCGACTGCAAATGACTCGACGTACAGCCTGAGCACGCGGCGCTCACGCTGCGCGAGGGAGACGAGCACCCGGAGCGCCGCTCGATGCGCAGCGGATGGCAGGCCGGGGCCGAACCGCTCGACACGGAGCAGCCGATGCCCCGGCAACGCGCGACTCGGCGACACGTCAACAGCCGCCGCGCCGCACGGCCGGCCGGCGGCGTCGCGGACGAACAGCAGCCAGTTCTCATGTCCGCGCGGCTGCAGCGTCGCCCACGACACGCGATGCGGGAGCGGCAATGGCAGCCCAGCATCGAGCAGTAGGCGCTCAGAGCGGTTGCGCTGCGGCGTGAGGCCGCGCAGCAACGAGATCTCGTACCCATCGATGCGCCAGGCATCGTTCGCCTCCGAAGGATCAGTCTGGCGATTCACGATAATTCATCGTCTCGAGAGGGGTGCCGGCGTATCTGCGAACCAACGTGGCGGGTCAAGGCACGGCCCATACCAGCGGACGACCGGCCGCGATCGCCGCTTCCACGGGCGAACGCGGGGTCGCCAGCAGGCTGTCGGACGAAGCTGTCGCGCTCCTGCACCGGCCCGCGACGGACGGTGTTGCCGTCGCGCAACACTCCCCGCAGCGAACGCGCGCGCCAGAGGCGAGACCGATGGCTCGGAAGGTGCCTCCCGACGTTGTGGGCGCGACGATCGCGTTCTCCAGGCCGTTAGGCAGCGCGCGCCGTATCACACTGGTGACGGCCGGCGTTACGGGCTCGACCCGGCTCGATCTTCGTCGCGAGGGGTGAACGCGGTCAGGCTCACGATTGCACGACCGTCGGGCCAGTGCCGGCGCGATTGAATCCTCGAGGGTGTTGACCTGAACCGGGGCAGATGAAAACAGGAATCGTCGGCAACGCTCCGCAGGCGGTGTGTAGTCCACCCCCCCGGGACTATCTCGAAGGGGCTGGCGTCCCTGGCATGGTCAGCGTCGTCGTGCCTACCCACAACCGCGCCGGCATCGTCGGCGCGGCAATTGAGAGCGTGCTCCGCCAGAGCTACCAGAACGTGGAGGTCATCGTCGTCGATGACGGATCGACGGACGATACGAAGCGTGTCGTGGAGAGCTACGGGCCGCAGGTTCGCTACCTGCACCAACCGAATCGCGGCGTCTCCGCCGCGAGGAATTACGGCTTCGCGCACGCTCGTGGCGAGTTCGTCGCGCTGCTCGACTCGGACGATGCGTTTCTCCCCTGGAAGCTCGACGCGCAGGTACAGATGCTGCGCGCGCACCCTGACGTTGGGATGGTCTGGACCGACATGACCGCGGTGGATCCGGGCGGGCGGATCGTCGAGGAGAGATACCTGCGGACATTCTATGACGCGCACGCCCTCGTCGACCTGGCGCAGGTACTCGAACGCACCGCAGCACTCGACCACATCTGGCCAGCAGTACCGTCGCATGTTGCCGCGGCGTCGACGTACAAAGGCGACCTGTTCTCGTCCATGCTCCTTGGCAACCTGGTGCACACGTCGACCGTGCTGTTGCGCCGCGCGCGTCTCCGTTCGGTCGGCGGCTTCGATACGTCGCTGACTTACAGTGGCGAGGACTATGAATTCCATCTGCGCACGTGCAGTCACGGCCCGGTCGCCTTCATCGATGCGCCGAGTCTGTTGTATCGCGTTGGTGCCGCGGACCAGCTGACTGCGCCACGGTTCGCGATCTTCACTGCGCGGAACAACCTGACGACGGTCCTTCGCTGGCTCGAGGCCGGGCGCGGCAGGCTGCAGCTGCCCGAAGAGCAGATCCGACGCCGACTCGCCCAATCGTTTCGCTGGGTCGGTGAGGCCGAGCTCGAACGCGGCGACCGAGGCGCCGCCCGCGCGAACCTGTGGCGGAGTCTGAGGTACGCACCGCGGGATCGCCGGACAGCGATGCTGCTCCTGTTTGCTGCCCTTCCCGCCGTAGCGCTGCGTGGCGCGCGCGCCGCGAAGGGACGCTACGCGTCGGCCGCGCGGTTCCTTATCGTCTGCGTGATGGCGCTGTTCAGCGGCTGCGCCACGCCGTTCGCAGCGAGCGTAGTTGCGGGACCACCGTCGTCCGGTGGAGCAGAAATGCCCATCCGACGTACGTCACGACCCCTGCGCCAACCTCGACGCCGAGGCGGATCAGTGCTGGCCACCCCGAGGGCAGCGCGAGCGACGTGGCGTAGACGCATGCCCCCATTCCCAGCGAGGCCGAAAGCGCGGGCAACAGCGTCCGGGCGAGCTCGATGGCGCGCAACGCGATCAGGCGCAGCGACAGAAACTCTCCATAGATCCACACGATCGCGAACGCAATCGAGCTGCCGGCCGCGACGCCGACGATTCCAAAGCGGACGCTGAGGAAAACCGCGACGATCGTCAGCAGACTGGTGAACGTGGTAATTCGCAGGTTCAGGTCGACCCTGCCTAACGCATTGAGGAGCGCCCCGGCGATGCCGAGGTGAAAGACGAGCGGCGTGACGATCGCCGCAACCTGCAATGGTACCACCACCGAACTCCATTGAGCTCCGAGCACGGTCGGCACGAGCAGGGGTGCCGTCACGATGAGGCCGATGCCGGCCGGCAATGCGATCGCCATTGTGCCGAGTGAGAGACCGAGGAAATAGCGACGCAGCTCCGGTCGATCGTCACGCAGCCGTGCGAATGTGGGATAGGCAACCGGCTCGAAGGCGCTGCCAAGCTTTTCCAGGGGAAGGCGGGCGAGCGCGGTGGCCATCACGTAGAGACCGACCATGCGCGTTCCGAGGAGAGCACCGACGAGCGCGATGTCGATGTGCGTTCGCGCGTAGTTCAGGATGCGGTCCGCCGTCAGCACACCACCAAATCGAAACAGGTGTCCGACGTTGGTGCCATTCCCTGGCAGCCGCGGCCGAACTGGTTCGCTCGTCATCATCATAACGGTGAACGTAGCCTTGCCGGCGAGATATCCGATGACAAGCGCCCAGTGTGACTGCATGATCAGCGCGCCACCGAGCGTGACCGCCGCCGTGACGAAACCGTACACGAACTGCGCGCGTGCGACGAGACCGAAGGCAAGTCGCCGATGGAGCATGCTGTATGGAACGTTCGACGCCGCGGTCAGGAACACGCTGATCGACAGCACCCGAACAAGGGGCACGATGCGCACGTCGCCCTGAATCTGTGCCCAGAGGGGCGCGCTCAGGGCGACGAGAATCGTCGCACCGAACCCGAGGAGGCACGTCGTCCCCATCGTCGCCTCGACGTCCCGCTGCGTCGCATCTCTGCTCTGCACGAGCGCGGCGCCGAGGCCCATCTCGGTGACCGCCTCGAGGAACCCGGTGAGAACGGTTGCCATCGCTACGAGCCCGTAATCCTCCGGGGCGAGCAACCGCGCGATGATCAGCGTCGACGCCCACGCGAACAGCTGGGCAGCCCACCGTGCGCTTCCAAGCCAGACGAGCCCGCGGAGAACGGTACCGCCGAGCGGTTTGTCGGTGTCGACTGTGGTGATCAGCGGTGAGGCGGCGATTTCGGACAAGAGGCTCGGCTCCATCAGGCGATAGTTGGCGGGGCGGCGTGGATTGACGCGGCGATCCGCGAATCGGGCGCGGCAGCACTCACCGCGCCGGCGAGCAGCGCGGGCTCGCGACGAACATCGCTCGACGCATGAACCCAGACCTGCGATGCGTCATCTCTCCACCGCCAGACAGCGGCGAATACCGCGGCGTGCACGAGCACGAACGCGGATGGGATCGAGAGCAGTGGAACACTCACGAGCAGTCCGACGCCGCCGAGGACATAGGCAGTCAACTGCGCGACGAACAGCACGCGGTAGACCGGTCCGGGCAAGAAGGCGCTCACGCAAAGCATCGCGACGAAGCAGAACGGCGCGAGGACACGCAACACCTTGTGACAGACGAACCTGAAGAACAACGGATTCCGGGTGGGTGATAACACTCCCGGCAGGACTCGGATGAGTTGCAGATTACCGACCATCGTCCGTCGTTTGCGCGAGTACTCGAGCTGCTGATCGCCCGCCGGGACATCGTACGCGAGTGCGGCGGCGGCCATCACGACGCGGCAACCTTGCATCGCTATGCGCAGCGGGACGTAGACATCGTCGAGGATCAGGTCAGCGGGGACGCCGGGGAACAGCGCTCGGCGAATCGCGTAGATGGCCCCCGTTGCTCCGACGACCGATCCACTACGGCTTTCCGCGTCGCGCAGCCGTGTCTCCAGCCCCCAGTAGAATCGCACTCCCTCCACCGACGCAAGCTTGCCGCGATCAACGAGCAGGCGACCAGTCACCGCTCCGACCGCAGGATCCGCGAACGGCTCGACAAGACGCGCGACCGCGTCCGGCGCGAACGTCTGTCGCGCGTCCGCGAACACGACGACATCGCCAATCGCCGCTGCGACTGCGGTGTTGAGCGCGCCAGCCTTGCCCTGGTCGGGGTGACTCGTCGCGACGTGAAGGCGATGCTCGCTGGTCGCCAACTGCCGGGCGATGTCTTCGCTGCCATCGGTGGAGCCGTTGCAGACCAGCAGCATGTTCAGCCGGTCCGCCGGGTATTCCTGCTTCAGGATGTTCTCGGCCCGGCGCGCCAAATGTATCCGCTCATTGCGCACCGCGACGACAACGGTGACCGTTGGTTGCGTTGGTGGCACGGACAATACAATGGGTCGCGGCCGAAGCCGCGCCTGGGCCGCGACAACGAACGGATACCCGGCGTAGCACCAGGCTACGACCGCAACGAGAGACCAGAAGACGATTTCGAGCATCACGGCGGGCGAGTGGATCCGGAACGGAGCGGAAGCCGTGGCATGGGCATCGTTCGTACCTGCTCCGTCACGCGCGCACCATTGACGCTTCGACGTGCCGCAGCGGGGTCTGGCGCCGATATTTCACTGTTCACGCGACACGATTGCACGGGTGTGCGTCGTGCCATTGCGTGTGTGCGGCGCCACATTCGTTGCGCAATGACAACACGATGGGACGGCATCCGGGCGATCAATGCCCTGACGGGCGATCCGCGAGGGGTGGCCGGGCGGTACGAGTGGTGCCTGCGCGGGGGGAGGATTGCCGGCGCCACACCCACCTACGCATCGCGAAGACCATGAACGTCGTCCACCTGACCGATTCCCCGTTCTATGGGGGACCGGAGCGGCAGATGCTCGGGCTTTCAGTCATGCTGCCGGAGTCGATTCGAACGACGATCCTGTGCTTTCGCGATCACGCCTCGTGCGTCCCCTTCCTTCATCAGTTGGAAGAATCGGGGATCCGAGCGCGGATGATTGCGGATGCGAATCCGTATTTCCTCCGGATGGTTGACGACGTAGCCGGCGAGTTGCAGCGCGAGCGCGCTGATCTCCTCGTCTGCCAGGGATACAAGGCCGACGTCTTCGGATGGATCGCTGCGCGGCGCGTCGGCATTCCGGTGATGTCCGTGTCGAGAGGGTGGACGGCGCACACGTGGAAAGTCCGGCTCTACGAAGCGCTCGACCGGCGAATCCTGCCGCGCATGGACGCCGTGGTCTGCGTGTCTGCGGGACAGGCCGCGAAGGTCGCGCGGGCCGGGGTGCGCGACCGCCAACTGCACGTCATCTCCGACTCCGTCGACCCGGCTCGCTTTCGCAGCGGCAGCGCAGCGGGACGGGCGACGATGCAGGCGTTCTTCCCCACCCCGCGCAGCGTGCTCATTGTCGGCGTCGGGCGACAGAGTCCGGAAAAGGGCTTCGACCAGCTGGTGGAGGCTGCACGCATCCTCACCCGCGAGAGCACCACGGCCGGGATCGTGCTGATTGGCGACGGGCCCGACCGACCGATGCTCGAGAAGCGCGTTCGTGCGGCAGGGCTGTCGGGAAGTGTGGTGTTCGCCGGCTTCCGTACGGACATCGATCGGCTCCTTCCCGGCGCCGACATTCTCGCGCAGGCGTCCTATACCGAGGGGATGCCTAACGTCGTGCTCGAGGCCTGCGCGGCGGGACTGCCGGTCGTCGCGACGGACGTCGGGGGAACCAACGAGATCATCGAACAGGGCGCCAACGGCTTTCTCGTTCCGGCGGGCAACCCGGCGGCGCTGGCGGATCGCCTCCTCGACCTGGTACGTGCGCCCGAGTTGCGTCGCGCGATGGGAGCGCGCGGGCGTGAGCTGGTTCGCTCGCGCTTCTCGTTTGCGCGTCAGGCGGTGGAATACGAGCAGATCTTTGACGCACTGGCCGGTCTTGCGCCGCGCCGGTCGCCGGCGCTTCGCTGACCGACGACCACCGCCTTTCCCCGGTCCATGCCGATGAAGCTGCCTGTGCTCGATCCGTCGACGGCGACGTACCACCTCAACGAGCTCCAGATCGCGCGCGACGCGCAAGCGCCCGGTCACCTGCTGCCGCCAATTCCTCCCGGGTGCCGCGCCGTCCTCGACATCGGCTGCGGCGCCGGACAGACACTCATCGCCAGTCGCCTCGATGACGACGTCATCGCCTGCGGCGTGGATCCGGACGCTGCTGCGCTCGCGTTAGGCCGTACGCTGACGTCGCGCATCCACTTTGGAGCGGCCAGCGGGGAGGCGCTGCCGTTTGCGGCGCAGACCTTCGATCTCGTGTTCTCGCGCGTCGCGCTGCCCTACATGAACATTCCGCGGGCGCTCGTCGAGATGCGTCGCGTGCTGAGACCCGAGGGCATTATCTGGCTCAGCCTCCACCCGCCGCGCTTCGCCGTTCTGGCGATGGCCCGCGCGATCCAGGCGCGGAGTCTCCGCGGGACGATCTTCCCGCTGTACTCCCTGGTCAACGGACTCGCGCTGCACTTGCTGAATCATCAGTTTGGTTGGCCGTTCGGGCGAAAGCGGTTCGAGTCCAACCAGACGGCTGCCGGCATGCGGCGCGCCCTCGAGCGCGCCGGGTTCGCCGACGTGCGAATCGCCGACGGTCGCTTCTTCGTCGTCAGTGCGCGCAAGGCCTAACGGCTGCCCGTCAGATACGGAGCACCGGTAATTGGTTTGGTGGATATTGTCACCGGACCAGCGGCCGTCGCCGCTCAGGCCCGCGCGACCGTTTCATGCCAGACACTCTCCAGCCGATCCGCCAGCCGGCTCCAGTCGTAGTGCGCGTCGATCACCAGCTTCCCGTTGCGAGCGAGCGCCGCTGACCGCTCTGGACGACGGATGCAGTCAACGAGGGCGTCCGCCATCCCGTTCGGGTTGTCGACGACGCGGAGGTCGCGATCCGCCACGAAGATCAACCCCTCGCACCCGATCCGGGTGGATACCACCGGCAGCCCGGACGCGACGGCCTCGAGAATCTTGAGCCTCGACCCGCCACCAATTCGCAAGGGCACGGCCAGCATCCCGGCGCGAGCGAGATAGGGACGCACGTCAGGCACGTTCGCATGAAGCTCCACGTGCGGATCGTCGCGCAGCCGCTTGACCAGCGATGGCGGCGGGTTTCGTCCGACGATGCAGAGTCGCGCGTCCGGCTCGGCGGCCAGCACCGCCGGCATGATGTCGGATAGCAGCAGCTCGACGCTGTCGCGGTTCGGGCGCCATTCGAGGTTGCCGAGGAAGAGGATCTGTCGCGCGTCGCGCGTCGGTGCAGTGGTGGGCTCGGCGAAGTATGCGATGTCCACCCCGTTGTCGACGACCGCCACGTCGCGCACGCCGAGACGATCGCGCATCAGCGCCGCATCCTCGACGCTGACCGCGACGACCCGACTCGCGGCCGTCATGATCCGCGCCTCGAATCGCTCGTATTTCCGCCATTGGCGTCCGATGTACCAGCGTCGATGGGCCCGCGTTTCCGTCTCGTAGAGTCGCTCCCAGATGAGTGACTCCACGTTGTGCGCCATCACGACGGTGCGCGCATCCGTTCCGGTCAGCGTGTCGGCGTAGGAGAGCGTCTCGAATTGCCAGAGGTCGACCGCTTCGTCGGCAGCGAGGCGCCTAACGGTACGGCGGACGGCCCGGCTGCGGTGTGATGCGATCGAGTACGGTACGGGCGACAAGAGGTTGACGGCGAGCCTGCCGTAGAACGCCGGACCCTGGTTCTCGTGCGGGTGATCGTCGGTAATGAGCGCGCGAATGCCCTTCTCCGCGTAGAAATCCCGCGCACGGTCGTCTGCCCGCTTGTCCCTCGTGCCGCGGCACACGTAGGTAAGCTCGTGGCGACGAGCAAGGGGCAGCATCAGGTTGAGCGTCCGCAGCCAGTTTCCGGCGTCCGGTGGATACGCGAGGCCCTCGTTGACGATCACGACCTTCACAGCCTGCTCCGGTTCAAGGGCGTTCACCATCCGATCGGCGGCTTCGTCGACCGGGTGGTTTTCGGTGACGAGGCGCGGCAGTATGCAGTTGCGCGGCGCGCGGTGTCAACGGGATGCGTTGCCGCATCCACAGTGGCAGCGGGTTGTGTGGCGGGCGCGCCACACTCATGATCGGCGCCGTCGCGGACACCGCTTCATCCCCTTCGCTGTTCCGACGGTTGCTCCCGCGTTCCGACGGGCCAGCGCTCGTCAAACGGGGGTCCGGCACGCGCCGATCAATACGGTGCGCAACGCCAGACGCTAGCACGCTTGCTGCGAACGGGGCTCACACTCGATGCGGCGGTCGCGCCATCTCGCGCCTCCGAGGCCTCAACCAAGCGACGATCGTGAATCTACAGCTCGACCCTGACTCGGAGCGGCGTGTCGCGACGGGGCGCTAACAGGCTAATGCGCGGCGGCCTCGCGGTCGGGGGGCCGTCGGTGAGCGCGCCGCCGGTGGAGGTGGTGCGCCCGTCGTTCGCCCCGGGCGCCACGGCTCGCGCGCCGCTCGTCGGCGCCGGCTGGAGCCTAACGCTGACCGGGTTTTTGCTCTACCTGCTCGTCATCACGTCATACCGGCTTCCACTTGGCGAGGTCGCGATCGTGCTGGCACTCGGCGGCACGCTGCTGCAGCGCGGCGGCATCCGCTTCCCGCAATACCTCGCCATTTTCGTCGCCTTCAGCGTGTGGGCGGCGCTTGCTACGACGCAGACGGCATTTCCGGATTGGGCGATCCCGCAACTGATCATTCTGCTCAAGCTCTGCCTGATTGTTTTTGCGGCGGCCAACGCCCTCCAGAGTGCGGGGCAAGTGAGGTTGTTCATGGTGTTCTTCCTCGGATGCTTTGCGCTGTTCCCGCTCCGCGGTGCGATGTTCAACTTCTTCATCTACAACAGCGACATGCAGGGCCGCGCTATCTGGAATTTGCTGTACAACAACCCGAACGACCTCGGCGCGATGGCGCTGCTGCAACTGTCGATGGCGGCCGCGCTGGTGGCGTCTGAACAGAAGGGGTGGGTTCGCTGGGCGGCGAGCGCTGGCCTTATCGTACTGCCGATGCTGATCCTGATGACGCAGTCCCGCGGTGTCTTTCTCGGGCTGCTGGTCTTCATCGCGATCGCATTCGCGGGCCACCACCATCGCCTTCGGCTGGTGGTACGCCTCGCGGCGCTGGGGATCGTTCTCGCGTCGGTCGCACCGGCGGGCGTGTGGGCGCGGCTGCAGTCGATCGAGCGAGCAACGGACACCTCTACGCTCGATCAGGTCGATGGCGAAGAAGGGTCAGCGCGGCAGCGTTATGAAATCTGGCGGGTGGCGTACAAGATGATCAGCGAGCATCCGATCACCGGTGTCGGGCTTGGCGCCTACAAGCCGACCCACGAGCAGTATGCAATGGACGCCGAGTTCAACCCGACCGCCCGGGGCGCGCGCGACACCCACAGCCTCTATTTCAACGTCCTCGCCGAGACCGGCTTGCCCGGGCTCGTGTTGTACCTGTCGATGGTAGGTTCCGTGTTTCTCACGGCAGAACGAACGCGGAGGCGATGCAGGGGAATCTTCGAGGTCGGCGCGCGGCAACTGCTCTTTCTCGAGGCCGGACTTGCCGCATTCCTCGTCGCGAGCGTCTTCGGCTCGCTTCCATACCTCCCGCATTTCCTACTTCACCTCGTTCTGATCTACGCGGTGAGCAGGCTCAGTGGCCAGCAGGCGGTCGCGCTGGCGGCGCAGTTCGCCGGTGATGGTCACTGGGGGACCACCGGCGGACGCGGCGGGTTTCGCCTGCCAGCGGGTACGAAGCCGGCCGCGCTGGTCCGCGCGCCACATGACCGCGCTACGAGCGCGGGACTGGCATGACGGTCGCTCGCACGGGTACCGCTGATGCGCCGATCAATCGCGCCGCAACCGTTAGGCTCTTCCCGTCGGCGCCCGCGCGCGTCGCGCCGGTTCGCATCGCGTATTGCATCGACACGATGCAGATCGGCGGAACGGAGCTCAATGCGCTCCGAACCGCCGAGCGGATCGATCGGTCGCGTTTCGAAATCTCGGTCATCTCGCTGCAGCCTGACGGCCCGCTCGCCGAGCGATATCGATCGGCGGGAATTCCGGTCCATCCCTATCGTCTCCGCAGCCTGTACGCGCCCGACTCGGTCCGCCAGGGCCTTCGCCTCGCGCGTTGGCTGCGGCGGGAGCGGATCGAGATTCTCCATTGTCATGATCTGTATGCGAATCTCTTCGCCGCGCCGTGGGGACGCGTTGCGAGAGTGCGCACCGTGATCACCAGCCGGCGCTGGTTGCACCCGCTGCAGAATCGCCCGCTCGAGATCGCGAACCGGCTCGTCTTTCGGCTCGGACACTGGGTCCTCGCCAACAGTTCTGCGGTTGCCGAATCGCTCACCGCAACTGACGGCGTGTCGCCGGCGCGGGTGCTCGTCGTATCGAACTTTGTCGACGAGGGGGCGTTCACCCGAATGTCATCGTCCGCGAAGGCACAGATCCGCGGCGAGCTAGGCATCCCATCCGATGCGCTGGTCGTCGGCTGTATCGCGCGGCTCGCGCCGGTGAAGGATCACGCGACGCTGCTGCGCGCGGTGCAGCTTCTCCACGGGCGGTTGCCACGACTTCATCTGATGCTGGTCGGCGACGGAGAAACCCGCACGGAGCTGGAAGCGCTCGCCACCCAGGCCGGCATCGCGGATCGCGTGCACTTCGCAGGCTTCCGCCCCAATGAACCGAATCTCCATCACGTCTTCGACGTCTCCACTCTCGCGTCGGTGAGTGAGGGCTTCCCGAACTCGCTGGTCGAGGCGATGGCCGCTGGTCGCCCGGTCGTCGCGACGGCCGTTGGCGGGAACGTCGATGCGGTTCGCCCGGAAACAGGGTTTCTCGTTCCCGTTCGCGCGCCCGAGGAGCTGGCATCGGCGATCGAGCGATTGTTGTCCGACGAGGACCTCCGCTTGAGAATGGGTGCCGCGGCCCGCGAGGTGGCGCACCGCGAATATCACGCGGGTTCGGTGATACCACAGTTGGAGGAACTCTACCTGACGCTCGCGCGGACCTCCGCGTGAACCGCTCGCCAACACGTCTTCGAATGACGATGACCGATCGAACACACCGTGCGCTGGCAACGTTGTGCCTTTGGAGCACGCGCTGATGTGCGGCATCGCCGGGTTTGTCGGCTGGAACCGCTCGCCAGAGGAGGCAGAGGCGACGCTCACGCGCATGTGCGGCGCGATCCGTCACCGCGGTCCGGACGACGAAGGCCACTTCGTGGCGCCGCGCGTCGGTCTCGGCATGCGTCGCCTGAGCATCATCGACGTCGAGGGGGGCAAGCAGCCGATTTCCAACGAGGCTGGCGACGTGCACGTCGTATTCAACGGCGAGATCTACAACCACCACGAGCTCCGAGCAGGACTCGAAGCCGATGGTCACCGATTTGGTTCGCGCTCGGATACGGAGACGATCGTTCATCTGTACGAAGATCGTGGGGCTGCGTTCGTCCACGCGCTGCGCGGGATGTTCGGTATTGCGCTGTGGGACAACGAACGGCGGCGCCTCGTGCTCGCCCGCGATCGGGTCGGCATCAAGCCGCTCTATTACTGGGCCACGCCTAACGGTCTGGCGTTTGCCTCCGAGCTTCGATCATTCATCGCGCTGGACCATTTTCCACGCCGAATCGATCCGGCCGCCATCGCGCGCTACCTATCGCTCGGATACATCCCCGATCCGTTATGCGTGTTCGACGGCGTACGCAAGCTCCCGCCGGGCCACATCCTCGAGTGGACGGCTGAGCACGGAGTGAGGCTCGAGCAGTTCTGGTCGCCCGTCGGTCCCGAGAACTCCCGGCTCGACGTGCAAACGGCGACCGAGGAGCTTCAGCGATTGCTCCTTGCCGAAGTCGGCGCTCACCTCGAGTCGGAAGTACCGCTCGGTGCGTTCCTCTCGGGTGGTGTGGATTCCTCGACGGTCGTTGCGCTGATGACTCGCCTGATGACTCGTCGCGTTCAGACCTTCTCCATCGGGTTCGAGGATCGACGGTACAACGAGGCGCCGGATGCGGCGGCGGTTGCCAAGGCGCTCGGGACCGAACACACGGAACTCATCGTCAACCCCGATGCGGATCGCCTCATCGAGGAGGTGATCGGAGCGTTCGACGAACCGTTCGCCGACTCCTCGGCGTTACCGACGCTGCTGGTGTCACAGCTTGCGCGCCGCGAAGTAAGCGTCGCGCTGTCGGGCGACGGCGGCGATGAGCTCTTCGGTGGCTACACCCGCTACGCCGACATGCAGAAGCGCATCGAGCTCGCGCCGGCGCCGCTGCGCGACGCGATCGGCGCGATCGCGCGGCGCCTGCCGCAGGCGAGCTTCGGACGCAACCGGTTGCTTGACCTGTCGCGGACGCGCCGCGGTCGTTACACCGCGATGGTCGCGACACCGCTGCTTCCCCGTGAGGGGGGCGTCGGGCGTGGTATGCTCGCACCGCATTCCGCTTTCGACGATCTGCTCGAACCGCTGTTCGCTCGCACCGGTGACCGCGATTTCGCCACGCAGATGATGCTGGTCGACATCATGAGCTACCTGCCGGGTGACATCTTGACGAAGGTCGACCGGATGACGATGGCGACGTCGCTCGAGGCCCGCGTGCCGTTGCTCGGGTCGGAACTCGTGGAATTCGCCGTTTCCCTTCCGAGCTCGCTCAAGATGCGCGATGGAACAGGCAAATGGCTGCTGCGGAACGCGATCAAGGATCTGGTGCCCGCGCGCGTGCTCGAGAAGCCGAAACAGGGATTCGCCGTTCCCCTCGGCGCATGGTTCCGCGGGGACCTCAGTCATCGCGTCGACGCTCTCTTGCGCGACGATTCCCCGATCTACGAGTACGTCGACGTGGCAGCGGTGCGGAGCCTGGTAATCGAGCACCGGTTGCGTCGGCGCGATCACAGCTCGATGATCTGGCGCCTGATGGCGCTGGATCTCTGGTTGGGCTTCCTCGAGGCGGGCGACCTTGGGAAGCCAACCGGGGTGAGCACGGAGCTGGTCGAGGCGGGCCGGTAGCGGCCAGCCTGTGCGTTGGCGTCAGGCGGTCATCGCTGCCTAACGGCCGGGATCCGCTGCCGTCGGATGGCGCCGCGGCAGGGGCGCGGCGTCGGCTGACCAGCGGGCGCGG
>JANMBU010000105.1:0-128316 GCA_031360575.1 Gemmatimonadaceae bacterium | reverse complement strand
CTAATCAATCCCGCCACGAGCTTTCTCCGCATCGCCGGCTGCATCCCGCATCGCCCAGCCGCTTCACGTATCACGCATCGCCGGCTGCATCCCGCATCGCCCGGCTGCATCACCCACTCCTCTACTGCCCGTTCCCGGCGGTCAACGTCTTCGCCATCGGCAGCGCATCCAGCGCCGCCCTGACCTCCGGGTCGAACATCGCCCGCACACGGTAGAATCCCGCATCCCCCCACTTCACGTCGGCGATCCGCGGCAGCAGGATCCGGTTCAGCAACGCATCCGCATCGTCCCCGGTCGGGATTGTCACTCCCTGCGCCGCCGCGAACTTCCGGAAGTCGGCCAGCGTCGGTGCCGACAGCGGACCTGCCGCGGCCAACGCATCGAGGCTGCTGTACTCCGTCGGCGCCGCGGTTACATGTGCCCCCGCCCAGCGCAACGCGATCGCCCCCTCGCCGATCTGCCCCACCCAGAGCGGCGCTGCGCCACGCGCCGGTGATCGCACATCAGGATAGATCCCCCCGCCGCCATAGACGGTTCGCCCATGATCCGTCTTGCACGATGGGCGCCCGATCGTGTCCCGCTCTGCCCGCGCCCTCCGGTAATAGTCGTGGCGCGTGATCGAGTGATAGTCGCGCTGGATCACCCGCCCGCACGGCGTCTTCACCCGGCCGATCACCATCATGAACATCGAACCGTCAGGCAGCGGGAATCCCTGCATCAGCAGTGATTTTCCAAACGTCGGACGTCCCCAGATCAGCGCCCGATCGTGATCCTGCAGCGCACCGGCCACCAGCTCCGCGGCACTCGCCGTCCCATCGTTCACCAGAGCGAGAATCGGGTAGCTCTTCTCCGACCTGAACATCGAGCGTGACACCTTTTCCGTCTTCGCAACATCGGCTTTGCGACCCTCCGCCGAGTAGACGACGGTACCCTTCGGCAGGAATTCACCGGCGACGTCGGCCGCCTGGTCGACCAACCCGCCCGGGTTGTCTCGCATGTCGAGGACGAGGCTCGTCATCCCCTGCTTCTCCAATCCGCCTAACGCATCGTGGACGTCGCCCGCCACGTGATCGTTGCTGAACGCCGTGATCCGCAGGTAGCCTACGCCCGGTCGGATCATGAACGACGTCGGCACCGCCGACTCGTCGTCGAGCTTTTCCCGGCGAACACTGCGCGTCACCTGGACGAGAGAACCGTCCTGCCGCTCGCGCTCGAACACCACCGACGTCATGCTTCCCTTCGGACCGGAGAGCATGACCTCCAGCTCGAATGCACTCGTCGCGGCGACCGCCTTCCCGTCGATCGCTATCAACTCGTCGCCCGGCAGGATATCCTCGCGCGCCGCCTGTGAACCCGGCGTCAGACCGACTACCACTGGCGCCCCACTGTAAAACTCGAAGTTGATCCCCACCGGGAACAGCTTCTTCTCCCGCTGAGCCTTCTCCCGCTCGGGATCCATTCGCGTCGCCGTTATGACATACGAGTGCGGGTCCGCCGCCTGGACGAGCCCCTCGATCGCCGCCATCAGCAGCACGTGCGTATCGAGTGAGTCCGGGTGATTCACCCGCAACTGATTCAGCACCCCGCTCAGCATCTGCAGGTCTTCGTACGTCGTTCGTGGCCGTACCACCTTCGTGCTTCCCGCCGCGTCCTGTGCCCTGCCCGCCGACGGAGCCGTGCTCGCGGCGGCGATCGCAACCAGGCCGCAGGCTATGGCATTCCGGCTTCGGCCGGTCACCTGGTTCCTCCCGACGCTTTCTGAAGTGCCGCCGCGCGCTCGCGCGCCACGCCAGCGCGCTTCTCGTCACCACGCGGAGCCCGCGCCGCAAAGGCGAGATACATCTCGGCTGCCTCGGCGTTCTTCTCGTCGAACTCGAGGAGGTAGGCCAGTGGAAAATACGGCGGCGAGAAAAACGGCTCGAGCGCGATCGCCTTCCGCAGGTGCGCCTGCGCTTCCGCGGTCCGGTTCTTCATCATGAGCTCGACTCCGAGCTCGAAGTGCGCGGTGACGTTGGTGGTGTCGATCTCGATCGCCTGGCTCAACTCCTGGATCGCCGTCGCCGTGTCGCCACCCGCCGCGGCGAGATGTGCCAGCTCGATGTGCGCCGGCGCAAACGCCAAGTCCTCTGTCAGCGCTTTGCCCAGCGCTTCGCGCGCTGCACTCGTGTCCCCCTTCGCGATCATCAGGATCGCGATGCCGTATTCGTACATCTGCTTCGACTGGTACATCCGGACGACCTTCTTCTCCTCACGCGTCTTCATGTCGTCGAGCAACTGCTGCAGCTCGTGTGCGGCGCTGTCGTATTGGGCCATCTGGTAGAACGCGAGTGCGCGGTCATAACGGTAGGTGCGATTGTATTTTGACTTGACTGCCTCGCCGAAACGCTCGGCCGCGCGCACCGGATCGCCATGCGCGTAGGCGATGATCCCCTGGATCTCCGGCTTGAGCGACATCAGCGGACCGTCATCCTCGAACAACTGGATCCACAGTCCCTGATACATCATCGGATTTCGATGCAGCGCCTTCAGCCGGAGCGAGTCGATCTGCTGGACTTCCTTGGTCTCGATGATGAACCGCTTCCCCTCCATGTAGTCCATGAAGCGATCGGGACGTCGCTTCCAGTACGCGACCCACGATGCGTACAGCGGTTCCGGCGCGCCTGGGTTGAGCCGAGCTGCCCAGTAGAAGTCATCCGATGCCAGGTCCGGACGGCGGCGAAGATTCGACAGCCCCGCCTGGAAGTAGGCGTACCAGCTGTTGGTGTCGGCCCCGGCGAACAGTTCGGGGCGCTTCGGGACTTTTTGTGCAGCCGCTGCGCCGGACGTTAGGCAGAGCGCATAGGAAATCAGGAGGATACGACGCACGGTGGGATCTCCGCGGGGGGGAAGTCGATCCGGTTGACGGTCGGCGATCATAATGCCGCCCCCGCCCCCCGCGCCATCCGTTCACCTCATCCTGAGAAGAAACTAATCAGCGCCGGTGGCACGGCCGATGCGTCCGGAGTCCCGTATACGCCGGGATTCCGGGCTGGCGCCCTGACGTCCCTCGCTCGTACTTTGAAAGGGGAATTTCGCCGGCGCCCTCTGTGCCGGCTGCTGCCGCCGCGAGAACGGCGTGGCGGCACCGCCCCCAAGCAATTGCTTGGGGGCTCTTTTTTATGGGAAGGCGTTCGCGGGACGGCCGATTACGATCCGTTCCCCGACCGGCGCTCGCTCAGTCGTTACCGCGAAGCGTTCGGGAGACGTCGTCCAGCAGCCGCCGCTCGTCGCTCGTCAGGCTCTCGATACCGGTCGCTGAGATCTTGTCCAGCACCAGGTTCAACGCCTCGGCCCGGGGGTCGTTCACCGACCGGGGGAGTGCCTGTGGTGCGTGCCGCTTCACGACGACCGCCTTGCTCTTCGCAACGGCCTCGTCACTCGCCGAACCGCGATCGTTCGTCCGTTCGCGCGGACGCGGTGCTGACCGAGGGATTGCGCGCGGCGGCTCGTCGGGGGTGTCCGCGACAGGTGAGATACGCTGCCGCAAGCGGTCGAGGCTTTGTGCCGACGGGGTTCGCAGGTAGAACCACGCGAACGCCAGCCCCCCGAGATGTGCCGTATAGGCAACCGATGAGCCGCTCGCTCCCGACATCGTGAAGGAGCCAACGCCCTGAATGACGTTGGCGACCACGAGGATCGCGACCAGCCACTTCACCTTCATCGGCAACACGCCGAACAGCAGGAGTTCGTCGTCCGGCCAATGCATCGCGTAAGCGAGCATCACGCCCATCACCGACGCCGACGCGCCCATCAGCATCCCGCCGCCCCCGAACATCAGGTGCCCCATGACGCCACCAAGCGCGCACCATAGGTAGAAGGCGACGAACCGCCCCGGACTCCACAGCTGTTCGACCCGTGGACCGAATATCCACAGGTTGTACATGTTGAACAGGAGGTGCCAGAAGCCGAAGTGCACGAAGGCATACGTCACCACCGTCCACAACGAGTGCGTCAGGTCGCTTCGCTCGAAGGCCAGCCAGTTCCAGACGTCGCGATCGCCTAACGCCGCGACCTGCAGGAAGTAGATCGCGACCGTGATCGCGATTAACGCCTGCACCGCTCGCGTCATCCGCGGTGATTCGTCGCTGTCGGTGGAAAACGCCATCGGTGCCTGCCGTGCAGCTCGCCTTTTTCCTGCCGGTGCCCCGCTATCGATCGCGGAGCGCCATCATCCTAATAACACATGCGCGAGCCGACGGTTCCGCTCTGCGCCCTTCTGGTCGACGATCCCTGCTGTGCCCCGTCACGCGCTGAAAAGCCCCCGCCGCGCTGCTGCTGATTACGCGCCCGCAACTGCGCGCTTTCGCGCGAGCGCCAGCTCGACCACTCGTTCGCAGAGCGCGCCGAATGTGATGCCGCACGCTTCGGCCGACTGCGGGATCAGGCTCGTTTCCGTCATCCCCGGGAGCGTGTTTGCTTCGAGGCAATAGAAGTGCCCATCCGGACTCATTCGAAAATCGATTCGCGAATATCCACCGAGCTTGAGCGCGCGGAATGCCGCAAGCGCCTGCTGCTGCACGGCTGCGGTCTGCGACCGGTCGAGCTTTGCCGGAAATTCCTCGACCGCCATTCCAGCGGTGTACTTGCACTCGTAGTCGTAGATCTCGTGCTTCGGGATGATCTCGCCCACCGCGAGCGGGTCGTCGCCAAGTATGCCGACCGTGAGCTCCCGGCCCGGCACGAACGCCTCGATCATCACCTCGTCGTCGTGCCTGTACGCCAGCTCGATCGCCGCTGCAAGGTCTTCGCGCCGCTTCACCACGCTTAGCCCGACCGTCGATCCCTGCTTCGACGGCTTCACCACGACCGGCAGGCCGAGTGCGCTGATGACTTCGTCGTCCGACGCCGGCGCCATCAGCCAGTCCGCTGTCCGAACCCCCGCGGCGCGGAAGAGCAGCTTCGACAGATCCTTGTCCATCGCCAGCGCGCTCGCGAGATGTCCGCTCCCGGTGTAGGTGATCCCCGCCAGGTCGAGCAGCGCCTGCACCGTACCGTCCTCGCCCTGCCCCCCGTGCAGCCCGAGAAAGACCACGTCCGCATCCCGGACCGCCGGGTGCTCGCCGAGCGATCCGGGGATCCGCAGCGTCGCCAGGAACTCCGGCGTCGGCGGCAGTTTCTTCACCGCCCCGCTGATGTACGCTCGCTCCTCGTCCCTCGACAGGACATCCCCCGCCGGATCAAACGCCGTGACGCTGTGTCCCCGCTCTCTCAACGCCGCCGCCACCCGCGTCCCCGACGCGAAGGACACATCGCGTTCACTCGACGCCCCCCCCATCAGCACCGTGATCTTCAACGCCGCCGCCTTTTTTTCTGTCCCTTTTTTAGCAGTCTTGTTCGCGTGCTTGTTCTCGTTTTTGTTCCCGTGTTTGTTCCCGCCCGTCTCCCTCATCTCTCCTCTCTCATCGGAGCCTCCCTCGTCCCTCGTCGCCGTGTCATAGCTCGCCACGCGCGACCCTACCTGGCCATCATGAACTGCAACAGGTCCGAACGAGTGACGATCCCCTGCATCGTGCCGTTTCGACGTACCAGCACCGCCGGGTTTGACTTTGACAGCAGTTTGGCCACCGACTCCACTGGCTGTCCCGCTTCGACGGTCGGGAAGGGCGCATCCATGATTTCGCTGACCGTCGCATCGAGCAACTTCGTGTTCTCCAGGCTCTTCCCCGACAGCGCCCAGTCACTCACCGACCCGACGCAGTTCGACCCGTCCATCACCGGCAGCTGCGAGACGTCGTGCTGGTGCATCAATCGCAGCGCCTGGCGCACGGTCGATCCGGGGGTGACGCTCACCATCGCCGGTGCGTTCGTCGTCTTTCCCCCGAGCACCGTCCCTAACGTTCCTCGCTCCGTGTCGAGCATCTGGTTTTCGCGCATCCACTCGTCGTTGTACAGCTTCGACAGGTACCGCTCGCCGGTGTCGCAGAGGAAGGTCACGACGAACGCCTTCGGGTCATCGACCTGGCGGGCGACCGCGATCGCCACGTGGGTGATCAACCCCGCCGAGCCGCCGACGAACATCCCTTCCTCGCGCGTTAGGCGGCGCGCCATCGCGAACGCGTCGCGATCGCTCACTGTCTGATAGTCGTCGATCATGCCAAGGTCGAGCGTCCCCGGCACCTTGTCCTGACCGATGCCCTCGATCTTGTATGGCGCGCCCTCGACATGACCCTTTCCCTTCGTCTTCCAGGTCTCGGCGAGGATCGATCCGGCTGGATCGCCAGCGATGATCCGGATCTTCGGGTTCTTCTCCTTGAGGTAGCGGCCGACGCCGGTCACCGTACCGCCGGTGCCCGCCGCGGCGACGAAGTGCGTGATCCGCCCCTCGGTCTGCTCCCACAACTCGGGCCCTGTCGTCGCGTAGTGCGCGTCGGGATTCGCCTCGTTGTAGAACTGGTTCGCCAGGATCGCGTTAGGCGTCTCCTTGGCGATTCGCTTTGCCATCATCACGTAGTTGTCCGGATGGTCGTGTGCCACCGCGGTCGGCGTGATGATCACCTCGGCGCCGAATGCCTTGAGCAGCCGCACCTTTTCCTGCGACATCTTGTCCGGCATCGTGAAGATGCAGCGATAGCCCTTCAGCGCGGCCGCGATCGCGAGGCCGACACCGGTGTTCCCGCTCGTTCCCTCGACGATCGTGCCGCCGGGCTTCAGTGATCCGTCGCGTTCTGCCTGCTCGATGATCGGCAGGCCGATGCGATCCTTGACTGATCCACCGGGGTTGAAGAACTCCGCCTTGCCGTACACCGGCGTCCGGATGCCCCTGGTGATCCGGTTCAGCTTCACTAGCGGCGTCCAGCCGATCGTGTCGAGGATCGAGTCGTATGGTCGGCGATTGCGCTCGACTTCCGGTCGCGCTGACGTGACCGGTACGGCCGCGGCAGCGCCCTCGCGCGGGGATGGTGTCATGGCGTGCGGCTACGATTGAGGATCGTGTCGCCCGGCAGGGGAGCCGCATCGGGATGGCGCCAGAACACTGGGAACAGGATCGACACCGCCATCCCCTGTCCGTTTTTCTTGGCCGGGATGAAATGCAGCTCACGTGCTCCTACGATCGCCGCACTGTCGAGCGCGGGTGTCCCACTGCGCTCCTGCACACTGGTCGAATCCGGAAGCACGTTCCCGTTCGCGTCGATGTAGATGCGAAGAATCGTGTTCCCCTGAATTTTCTGCGAATACGCCGCAGCCGGATAGCGAAACGGCGCCTGCTTGTTCGTCATGACCGGCAGTTCGTCCGGATTCGCGCCGCCGCCGCCAAACGCCTCGGCCATCTTTTTCGTGTCTGAATCGCCCATGCACCCCGTTGCCAGCAGAGCGATCAAACCGGTCGTGTAAAAGTCCATCCGTCGCATGATTGTGATATCTCCCGTCGTGACGTTTTATCCCTGCAAGCTAGCCGATCTGTTTTTGTCTTCGAGCGCCCTGAACAGCGACCGCGCGCCACTCGCACCAATGATCACGAAGCGCGTCGTGTTGTCGGAGCGATCCTCGATCCCCTCGGCGAGCGTCGTCAACCCGTAAAGCACGCCGGCCCGCGACGATGCGATGGCTCCTCGCGAACGGTCGCCTGACGCTGCCACCGCTGCCGCTGCTCCCGCCGTGTCCGCGCTCACTCGCGGCTCGATCAACGGGTGCGCGCGCAGGAAGCCGCTGCACTGCCGTAGCGCGACGGCGTGGCTTTCGGCGATCGTGACCGACTCGATCGTCGCACCGGGTAGGGCCAACAGGCACAGTGTGATCGTCATTGCGGTCGATCCCAGCACCTCGAGGCCGGAGCCCGCGATCGCCGCGACCGACGCCTGCACCGGGCCAGCAATCGAGTTCTCCACCGGCAACAACCCGAGCGGCACCGCGCCGTCCAGGACCATTGCGACGACGACGTCGAACGTCGCGCACGGATGCCCCTCGACGCGCGCCCCCCACAACCGATCCAGCGCCAGTTCGCTGAACGCGCCAGCCACCCCCTGGTACGCCACCCGTGGGCGGCCGCGCGCGCTCGAGTCGGTCACGCGTTAGGCGGCGCGCCGCCGGCCCGATCGGGCCGCAACAGTACCGCATCGCGCAGGTAGACGTGTGTCACCGCTGTCCGTGGTTCATCGAATTCGACGTGGATCAGCACCCGGATGGTGTGCGCCAGCGCGCCGGGCACCGGGATCTCCATCGTGCAGAGCAACGCCGCCTCGAGCCACCCCAACTGTCGCGCCGCTAGAGCGGGAAATTCGCTCACCAGATCGGGCGTCAGCGTGAAGATCGCACTGACGATCTCGCGGGGGTGCATCGTGTTTCGCTCGGCGATCGCTTCGAGCAGCTCACGCGTTGCTGCCAGCACCGCGCTTCGGTCGTCGCTATCCACCGTGATTGCGCCACGAATGGCGTGGAGGTGTCGCGGTCGCGGCGACCGTGCGCTCATGCTGGCCTTCCCGTCATAGTGCCGTGTCCGGCTCTCGCCATCTCGTGCAATTCGGCAAGCAGCTGCAGTGCCTGCAGCGGCGTCAACGTGTCGGGATCGACATCGGTCAGCCGCGCCAGCACCGGATGTGGCTCGGCGTCGAACAGTGCGAGTTGTCCCGCTGCCGCAGCCGCCGCCGGACGCGGTGCCCGCGTGACGCGGGCATTGTCTCGGCCCGCGAGCGCTGGCACGAGTTGCTCCCCCTCGAGCAGCTCGAGCACCTTCCGCGCGCGCGCCAGCACCGTGCCCGGTAGCCCCGCCAGTCGCCCGACTTCAATTCCATAAGAGCGGTCCGCGCCGCCGGGCTGCAGCCGATGGAGAAAGAGCACTTCACCATCTACCTCACGGACGCCGACATTATAATTCCGCACTGCTACTAATTCGTCCGCCAGCTGCACCAGCTCGTGATAGTGTGTTGCGAAGATCGCCCGGCACCCGGTGACGTCGTGCAGGTGCTCGCTCACCGCCCAGGCGATCGCGACCCCGTCATACGTCGACGTTCCTCGCCCGATCTCGTCGAGCAGGACCAGCGACCGCTCGGTTGCCGTGTGGAGAATCGCGCTCGTCTCCGCCATCTCGACCATGAACGTCGACTGCCCGCGCACCAGGTTGTCGCTCGCCCCGACCCTCGTGAACACCCGATCGGCAATCCCGATCCGCGCCCGCGCTGCCGGAATGAACATCCCTGTCTGCGCCATCAGCACGATCAAGCCGACCTGTCGGAGGATCGTCGACTTTCCTGCCATGTTCGGTCCGGTCAGGATCGTCAGCCGCTCATCGCGCGTCAGGCGCACGTCGTTCGGGATGAACTTGTCGCGCGGCATCATGCGCTCGACCACTGGATGCCGCCCGGCAATGATCTCGAGATCGAACTCCTCCGTGATCTCCGGTCGCACGTATCCTTCGCGTTCGGCCACGTCGGCGAGTGAGGCCAGCGTATCCAGCGCGGCCACCGCTCGCGCTGCGCACTGCAGCCGGCCGATTCGCGCCGCGACCCAGCTGCGCAGCTCGTCCACTAGTTCGCGCTCGCGCGCCTCTATCCGCTCGGCAGCGCCGAGCACACGTTCCTCGTGCTCCTTCAGGGCCGGAGTTACGTAACGCTCGGCCCCGGTCAGGGTCTGCCGGCGCTGGTAGTCCTCCGGCACGAGGTGTCGGTTCGCGTTGCTGATCTCGATGTAGTACCCGAACACGCGATTGAAGCCGACCTTGAGCGAGGTGATCCCGGTCCGTGCGCGCTCGTCATGCTGGATCAGCGCGATCGCGTCACGCCCTCCGTCGCGCAATGCGCGTAGCGCGTCGAGCGACTCGTCGAAACCGCAGCGGATCGAATCCTCGTCACCCAGCGCGACCGGTGGGCGCTCCACCAGCGTCCGGCTGATCTCGTCCGAGATGTCGGCACAGCCTTCCCACTCCGCGAGTAGGCTGCCTAACGCGCCGGCCGTACCGGCCATTCGTGCTCCGCTCTCGACCGCGGGAAGGCGGGCCAGTGACCCGCCCAGCGCGCCGAGTTCGCGCGGTGTCGCCCGCCCCGCTGCTGCTTTCGACGCCAGCCGTTCGATGTCGCGCACACCGTCGAGCGCGTCGCGCAGCTGCGACCGCGCAATCGCGTCGCGCGCGAACGCATCGACCGCATCGAGACGCGCGTCGATCGTCGCCTTTTCCGTCAACGGCGCCAGCAGCCACTGTCGCAGCATCCGCGCGCCCATCGGCGTCATCGTCCGGTCCACCACGTCCAGCAGCGTGCCAGCAGTCCCGCCGCCGCGCAGCGATTCCACCAGCTCGAGGTTCCGGCGTGTCATCTCGTCGAGTGCCATTACCCCGCCTTCCCGCTCGATAGTCGGTCGAGCCAGGTGCGGGACACCCGATGGCTGCAGTTCGCGCAGATAGCGCAGCAGTGCGCCGGCCGCACCCACCGCGACGTCGTCTGCGCTCTCGATTCCCAGTCCGTCGAGGGAATGCACCGCGAAGTGCCGTGTGAGTTCGTCGCGCGCCATCGACGGATCGAATTCCCAACCATCGCGCTCGGTGAGCAGCGCCTCGTTGACGTTAGGCACTTGGTGACCGGGCGCCACGCCGGCGCGCGACAGCAGAAGCTCGCGCGGCGCAAGCCGGGCGAGTACCGATTCGAGCGCCGGCACGGCAACGACGAACAGCCGCAGTTCGCCGGTCGAGACATCGGCGGCCGCCACTCCGGCCATCGCTCGCTCGTCGACGCCACTCTGGTTGACTGCGCAGAGATAGTTGTTGCGTCCACCATCGAGCAGGTCGTCGGCGAACGCCGCGCCGGGGGTGATCGTCTCGACCACTTCCCGCCTGACGATCCCCTTCGCCAGCGCCGGGTCCTCCACCTGTTCGCAGATCGCGACCTTGTGGCCCTGCTGGACCAGCCGGCGCAGGTATTCGCTCACCGCCTTGACCGGCACGCCGGCCAGCGGCACTTCGGCGGCTCCTCCGTTATTCCGGGCGGTCAGCGTCAGGCCGAGTACGCGCGACGCGAGCTCGGCATCTTCGTAGAACATTTCGTAGAAGTCACCCATCCGGAAAAACAGGATCGCGTCCTGGTGACGACCCTTGATCTCCCGGTACTGCTGCATCAGCGGGGTCTCGGTCGCCTTGCTCACGGCAGCCGCTCCGCATCGACGATGATCGCGTCGTTGTGCGCCGCCTTGAGCTTCGTCACCATCGCGGTCGCCGCCGTTCTCGTCGGATATCGGCCGACGCGCACCCGATAGTATCGGCCAGCCGGCACTACCCGGGCCGGGAATCCGCGCGCGATCAACCGCTGTCGTTCCTTCTCCGCACTCGTCCGCGACGGGTACGCGCCGACCTGGATCGTCAACCGTCCGCTGGTCGCCGGCCGTTCCGCTCTTCGGGTCGCCGGGCGTGAGTTGACGCGCCCAGCGTACTGCGGGCTCGCGACCACGGGCTCGACCCTCGAGTTGCTCGCCGGCACGTTAGGCGGGGCGGCGGGCGCGGTGTTCGCCACCGCCGTGCACCGCCGCGACTCGCTCGCTATCTGGTTTGCCAGCTCGATCTCGGCTTGACTGGACAGCGCACGCGCGCTGTCCAGTGCGGCGCAGCCTCGGCTGGCGTCCCCCGACTCGAAGGCGATGCGTCCCAGCCAGTACCATGCGTTTGCCCGCTCTGCCTGTGGCGGGTATTCGTGAAGCAGTCGCTCGAGATGCTGCCGCGCCAGTGCTCGGTCGCCTCGCGCCAGTTCCAGCTGGGCCAATCGCGTCAGGGCGACAGGCACGCGCGGCGAGAGCACATACTCGACCGCGATTCGTCGATAATCGCGTTCCGCGTCGAGCGCGTTGCTCGCCAGCGTCGCCCGCCAGAACAACCCTTCGGCATAACGAGGTCCGCCCGGTGGAATGCGCCCGAGCGCCGAGTCCACTACGGCGCGCCCTTCCTTTCCCTCGCCGCCGGAGACAAGCGCCTGCGCACGGGCGAACGCCACTGAATCCGTGCGCGCAGCTGCCGCTGCATTCTGCCCGAGTGCGATGCACGGCAGCAGTGTTGCCGCGGCACCAACGACGGCGCATCGCCACTGCCTAACGCGCACCCGCGCCCGGCGCCCGGCACTCGTCTCCCGTCGCATCGTCAGGCAGCCGGACGTGAGGCGCGCGACGCCAGCCCGCAGATCGACAAAAGCAGCGTCGCCATCGCCTGCTCCTCTGACGAGAGCCGCGATTCCTTGAGCGCTGCATCGGTCGCCAGCAACTGGGCGATTGCCTGGTCGAGCTGCTCGGTGGTCCAGCGTTCGACGCCGCGGGTCCACGATTTGACCGCGTCCCCCCAGGAGCGTGCCGTGTAGGCACGGCCGTTGTCCTTGAGCAGGGCGAACAACTCGGCATACATCTGCCCCATCGGCGTCCCCCGGTCCCGCAGCGCCCGGCCCCAAGCCACCGCGATGAACTGCGTCGCCAACGCCATCGTCACTGTGACCGCACTCGTCTTCGGCTGCTCTAGCACGTGGGGGAGCAACGCCAGCGCGCGACCGGCATCCCGCTCGAGCACCGCGTCGAGCAAGTCGCCAATCGTCTCGCCATTCCGGACGCCTACAATCGCCGCCACCGCCGCTTCGTCGATCGGCCGGCCGGCCGTGTAGCTGACCAGCTTGTCCAGCTCCGATGTCAGCGCCGGCAGGTCGTTGCCCACTGCCTCGTGCAGCAGCGCCACCGCTCGTGCGTCGATCGTCGCACCGAGCTCGCTGGCCTGGTGCTCGATCCATTTCGGCACGCGATCGTCGGAGAGCGAGTCGAACCCGACCGTGACTGACGCGCCGGCTTCGAGTTTCTTGTCGGTTTTTCCTTCACCGCCTAACGTTACAAGCACGAGGACCGTTTCCGCCGCCGGCCGATTCAAGTAGCGATCGAGGGCCGCCCGCGCATCCTTCTTCAATGCGCCGACATCGCGCACGACCACCATCCGGCGCTCGGCCATCATCGGCGGCGTATCGACCAGCGAGGCCAACGTGCCCGCATCGATCTCGGAGCCGCGGCGGACTTCGAGGTTGAAGTCCCGTGTCGCCGGCTCGACAACAGCGGCAATCAGTTGGCGAAGGGCGTCGTCCTTCAGGAAATCGTCTTCACCGTGCACGTAGTAAACGGGCGCGAATTTTTTCTCGCGAATCGACCTGAAAAACGTGCGCTGCTCGGCGACGGACATGGCGGGAATATACTTCCCCCTCCGGTCGCCCCGTCAGCGGCGCCGGGTCAACGCCCTGTGTATTTCACGAGTTTGAGCTCGGATGCCGCGAAGTGCAGCGGCGCCTGTTCAGCGGCGAATACCACCGGCCAGATTCCGATGCCAGTGGATGCCGACGCCATCATCGCCCCGGGAGCGAGCGGCGACGAGTAGGGCTCGGACTGGATCTCCGGCAGCGATGCTACCACGGGCGCTAACCTGAGCTCGAGCGAAGCAGCGGTGCGCTGGATCACCGTCACCGAGAGCACTCCTGCCGCCACGAGTCCTGTCGCCACTGCGGCGAACGTCGTCAGGCGGGGTCGCGCAATGGCTTCGTCGGCGAAGCGCGGCTCACTGCGCGCCGTGCGGAGGCGTGTCTGCAACCGCTCCGTGAATTCTGCCGACGGCCGGATCTCCGGAACATTCCGGACGACGAGCAACGCGCGACGAATCAGCGTATCGCGATGCGCGCAACGCTCGCATTCGAGCAGGTGAGTCTGCATCCGCACCAGGTCTATTCCTGGCAGCAGATCGTCGACGAAGGCGACGTGTTTCTGGTTGAATTCGCGACAATCCATCAGAGAGGGCTACCCTGCGCGCGAGGGGAAGGTTCCGGCGGTAACGTCGTCCTCAGTCCTGCCGTCGGGAAGGGTCGGTTGATGGCGCCAGGGCGATGTCCTCAACCCCTCGCAGACGACCAACGGCGGCCTCGGTTTCCCTGAGCCGCCGTCAGTTCACTCACCCCCAAGGCCTGAGCTGTTTCCAACTCATCACTGATCGCTGGCCGTCGATCAGCCCAGCCCTGGCTCGATGATCTCCGCGAACGCGTTGCGCGCCCGGTTCAATCGCGATTTGACCGTCCCCAGGTTGCATTCGGTAATCTCGGCGATCTCTTCATACGACTTTCCTTCAAGCTCGCGGAGGACAAAGACCTCGCGGTGATGAGCCGGAAGCTTTGCCACCGACGCCTCGACCAATTCCCGCAGGTGACGCTTCCGAAAAAGGTCGTCTGGGCGTGCAGTCGTATCCTCGAACTGGAGCGGACGATCATCATCCTGCCAGTTCTTCCGGATAGTCTGGAATAGCACCAGCGGATTGCGTGACCGGTTGCGCAGCTCGTTCTTCGCGAGGTTGGACGCGATCGTATAGATCCAGGTCGAGAATTTCTTCGCCCGGTCAAACCGGTGCAGGTGTCGGTAGACACGGATGAAGACTTCCTGAACCAGGTCCTCTGCCTTCTCTCGATCACCGATCGTCCGATACACGAAATTCAACAATCGCGTCTGGTATCGATCCACCAGCTCCTGAAACGCTCGCTCCTCACCGCCCAGAAACGAAGTAACGACGCCCGCATCATCCAGCCCGCGCAACTGCTCTCGTATCGCCGCGCCGGGGTTGCTCACCGGTCGCTTCATCGCAATCTCAGCCATTTCCTCTTCCCCCCGGGTTTCCCCGCGTCAGGGTACGCTTCGACAAGGTCAGTGTCGTAAGCCCTTCCTCCGATAGAGTTCTGTCGCCTGCTGATAAAGCATTGGTCGTGCCGTAATGTTCCTCCTTGGGAATACTATCTAAGCCAAAGCAAGGCAATGATTTAGCTACCACCATCTCATCCCGTGACGAGCTCAGCGAGCAGCTTCTGTCCTGTCCTGTGGACGCCCCGTCTCACACACCTGATCGTGCCTTCCTCCTCTCTGAACTACGCCCGCTTTGCACGTCGCGGTTTCATTGCTCGCCGGATTCCTTGTCGTTAGGCACCGGCGGAGAATCCAGCGGCATAGAGAATGGCCAATGCTGTTTTGGCATCGCGGATCTCTCCCGTCCGGATGCGCTCGAGCGCTTCGCTCAGGCCCATCGGAACCACCTCCATGAATTCGTCGTGTTCGTGCGCTGTCTCTCCCCGAGTCAGCCCCGTTGCCCGGAATACGTGAATCGTTTCATCGGTAAACCCGGGCGTGGTGAACATTGTGTAGAGGTGTTCGACACGCTCGGCACTGCAACCGGTTTCCTCGCGAAGCTCACGAACTGCGCAATCATGCGGGGCTTCCCCTGAGTTGAGGCGGCCCGCCGGGATTTCCCAGAGATACCCGCCGGCCGCATACCGGTATTGCCGGATCAGCACCAGTTGAGGATCTGCGCCCCGAGGATCCGTCAGAAACGGCACGATTGCGCTGGCTCCCGGATGCCGGATTATGTCCATCTCGGCCGTCGTCCCGTTCGGAAAGCGCACCGTATCGGCGTAGATATCGATCACCTTGCCGTGATGGATCAATCGCGACGCGAGTTGGTTCTTTGGTACCTCATTTACGGGTCTGTCGTTTGCGCTCGTCGGCTTCATCACGTCGTGGCCTCGGCTGCGGATGCTTGTTCGAGTGAAGCGCCTTCTGGATCGTAGACCACAATCGGTCCCATTCCCGAGGCTTCGAGCGGCTCACGAATGACCGCTGCGTCGCCGACGACGACTACGCGAAGGCGCGCCGGGTCCAGATGGCGCTGTGCTGCCTCGAGTACGTCCGAAATCGTCACCGCCTGGATGTTGGTGCGGTAGCTGTCGAAGTATCCGTCGTCCAGCCCGAACAGCACCATGTTTGCGATCGCGGTCGCAATCGCCGCGGTTGTCTCGTAGCGAATCGGGAAGACCCCACTGAGGTAGCTCGTCGCCAGCGATAGTTCGTCGTCGCTTATTGGATCGGTTCGAATTCGCTCGATCTCCAACAGGATTTCCCGCGCTGCCGCGACGGTAGTTTCGCTGGCTACTGCTGTCGACACGATGAACGGGCCCGCCCCCCGTCGCCACTCGAATTCGGAGTGCGCACCGTACGTGAATGCGTTGCGCTCGCGGAGGTTCAGGTTGATTCGCGAGGAGAACAATCCACCGAGAACTGCGTTCATCACGACGACGCGGAAATAGTCCGCATGAAGGCGCGGAATACCGACATGGCCGATGCGTATCTCGGACTGCGGCGCGTCCGGCTTTGCGATGATGTGGACACTGCGCATCGTAGCGCTTGGCGCATCTATCACGCTCACGGGTGTCGGCGCGCGACCGCCCCAGAGCCCGAACGCGTCTTCGGCCAGTCGCGTTGCGTCGTCGACTGTTACATCGCCCGCGATCACGAGTGTCGTTCCCGCAGCCCGATAACGCGCCGAGTACAGCTCGCCGACATCGCGTCCCTCTATCGTCGCAACGGATCCCGGGCTTCCGCCTTCCGGTCGCGCATACCTCGACTCTGGGGCGTAGATGAATCGAGACGTCATCTCGTCGGCCAGCCCGCGTGGTTCCGTGCGCAGCTGCAACAGCTCCGCCATTCGTTCGGCCTTGAGTCGATCCAGCTCGCGGGCGGGAAAACTTGGTGCGGTGAGCATGTCGGCAAAGAGGCCGAGTGCCTGGTCGAGATGCTGGCGGGTGACCGTTAGGCCCGCTGTCGCGACGTCCCAGTCCGCGCCCGCGCCGACCGTCGCTCCGATTCGCTCAAACCGCAGCGCCAGAGTCTCGCCGTCCATCGAGGCCGTGCCCTCGGGCAGCATCGCGGCAGTCAATGCGGCCAGGCCCTCGCGCCCCACTCGATCGCACCCCGCACCTGCATCGACCACCGCGATCACGCTGACCACCGGCAGCTTGTGCGTTGGCGCGACAATCAATGTCATCCCGTTCGCCAGCCTCGTTCGTTCGAAACGGGGGAACGCGTACGCTCGCGGTAGGCCGGGCTGCGGCCGCGGGGGAAACGAAGTCACGACGCTCACGCTTCCGCCCCGATTGCCGTTGTTGCTTCGACCTCCGCAGCGATTCGCGGAACGTATACGAGACTTGCTCGATGGTCGTCGCCGAGCCGTGATCGGGCGAACTCGTTGACGTCAATGGGATGCACGGCGCGATACCGGTCGAGCTGCTCGTTGACGAGTCCTGGCTCGCCAAAAAATGTCGCGAACTTCGAGAGCTGATCAGCGCGTTCGCCCGCCGATTGCATGCCGCGAATAAAGTCGGACTCGATGAGTGCTTGCGCACGCCCGACCTCTTCGACTGTTACGCCCTCGCGTCGCAGGCGCTCGACTTCCAGCAACATTGCCTCTTCTATCGCGTCGGCACTCACCCCCGGACGCGCGGTTACGTCGACGACGAAGAGATCGGAGCCCTTGGCAAGGTCGTAGGTAAACGCACCAGTATCCTGTGCGAGTTGCTGCTCCCGGACCAGGCTTCGGTACAGTCGGCTGCCCCGCCGCATGCCAAGAATTGCCGCGCAGGTGCTCGCCGCGTAGTACTCCTCGCTGCCAAACACCGGAGACCGGTAGGCATGGAAGACCCGGTTGAGTGCGACATCGTCGTGCACCGTCTCCCGGACAGGCGCTCCCAGCACCGGTGGCAGCGACATCTCGCGGAGCGGCGGCTTCCCCGGACCGCGAGGGATGGGCCCGAAATATCGTTCGACCGCCGCTCGCGCCGCCCCGGCCTCGAAGTCCCCCGCAATCGACAGCACGGCGTTGTCCGGTGTGTAATACGTCCGAAAGAACGCGGCGACGTCCTCGATGCTCGCCGCGTTCAAGTCCTCCATCGATCCAATCAGCGAATGGTGAAAAGGGTGATCCGAGGGGAAGCACAGCGCCGGCAGCTTTTCCCACCAGGTCCCATAGGGCTGATTGTCCATCGACCAGCGTCGCTCGTTTTTCACCACGTTCCGCTGCAGGTCGAGCTTCTGCTGCGTCATGCCTGGGAGTAGAAATCCCATACGATCCGCTTCGAGCCAGAGAATGGACTCAAGATGATTGGACGGAACCGTCTCGAAATAGTTCGTTCGCTCCAGCCACGTGGAGCCGTTCAGCGTCCCGCCAGCGCGCTGGATGGTTTCAAAGTGTTCGTTGGTTCCGACATGTTCAGATCCCTGGAAGAGCATGTGCTCGAACAGGTGTGCGAAGCCGGTCAGTCCTTCGCGTTCGTTCGCTGATCCCACGTGATACCAGAGGTTCACCGCCACGATCGGTGCGGTGTGATCCTCCGACAGCGTGACAGTGAGCCCGTTGTCCAGTCGATACGTTTCAATCGGAATCTGCATCGGCGTAACTTGTACGAGTGCCTTTCCCAGTGGAACTGCACCGACACGACAGGACCGGTGTTGGTTGCCGTGAGGGCAGCGGCGGCCCTGAACATGAATAAATCAGCGAACAAGTCGCCGTCATATTCGTTAAACGCTGCTGTATACTGTTCGCCCGGTCACGTCGGCGCCTTGCGTGTTATTTGATAAACATCGATGTTTAGCAAATGCCACGACGCTACACTCTGCGCGCGCGCGCCGCGACTGCTGCCGAAACACGCCGGCGGATCATCGAGGCGGCAATCGCGCTCTATGAAGCGCGTGGCCCCGCTGATACGACGATTTCCGCCGTCGCCGAGCATGCTCGCGTCCAACGGTTGACCGTGTACCGCCACTTCCCCGATGAGCGGCTCCTTCTCGATGCCTGCTGGGAATACTGGTCCGCCCTCCATCCGCTTCCACCGTTGCACCGATCAGAAGCGATTGCTGATCCTCGGCAGCGGCTGCGTGCCGTGCTCGATGCGCTTTACCTCTATTACGAAAGCGCCGGGCCACTGGTTGACCGCATGTTGATCGATCGCGCGCGAATGCCCGCGCTCGTTGAGGTGATGCACCCGTTCGACCACTGGATTGCCCAGGCACGTGGGAGCTTGCTCGTGGGATGGAATGCCCGCGGTCGCACCGAGCAGTGGATTGGGGCGCTGGTCGATCACGCGCTTCGCTATACGACGTGGGCTTCGCTTGCAGGGAGCGGTGCCCTGGCCAGTGGCGATGCGTCCCGGCTCCTCTGCCGCACGGTTGCTGACGTCGCGCGCGACTCCTCCGCCTGACCTGACTGCCTAACGATCAGCGGTAAACGGGAATCGGGATGTCGGCGGTCACCGAGAGCTTCAGCCACATTCCGGCCTGGGCGTGCCCCGGTACGCCGCACACGATCATGTAGTGTCCGGCACGATCGGCTACGAAATCGAGGCTGCTGGTTTCAGCTTCGTGCAGCCCTTCAGACAGTTGCGACAGCGCCGCGCCGGAGAACGCGGGTTCGCTCGGCTCGACCGGCGGCGGCAGCAGCTCTCTCACGACGATTGCCGAATGCTGGAGGTCGGAGTCGCGATTCGTCACGGCAACGTGGATGCGCCACCCGACCGGGACAAAAATCCCGTGCGTACCGTTCGTCGCTCCATTGTAGTTGAGCGAGCCGTTCAGCCCGTTGTATCCGGCTATCAACTGCAGCGACACAATTTTCGACCGCGAATCGTACGCCAGGAACTCGTTCACGCGAACCGGGCCGGTCGAGACGTCGGCGCGCCCACTCGAATCACCAGACGTGCGCATGGTCGTGCCGTTAGGCGGACGCTTCGCGCTGCCTGAACGGGCACTGTCCTTCATTGTCGTCGCCGCATCACGCCGGTTGTGGGCGCTGGCAGTGGCCAGCGTTGTTCGATTCGTGGCTTCTGCAGCATTCGGCGGAATGCTCAGCGCGACGCTCGGCATTCGGCGCGTAGTCGATCCCGTACCGTTCGGGGCCGAAGGCACCATCGATACAGCGGACTGGGGCCCGTCGGTCACGTTGCTGCTATCCACACGGATTCCCACCGCATATCCCGCCGCCGACGAGTCGGCGCGAGCTGCCTCTGCCGAGGACCGGCTGTCATTGCCTCGGCTGCAGCTCGTCGTCATGCCGAGTATGACCAGTGACAGGAACACCCGTGTCATCGCGCGGATGCTGCTGTTCGCTGGGGGGCGTGCCGCGTGCGTGTTCACCTGGTGCCTCGCTCGAAAAGATAGACGACCGGCACCTTCAACGATTCGTTCAGGACATAGCGCCAGGACTGATCACGTCGCTGTGAAATTGGGCTTGTCCGAGTCGGCGAGGTAAGCGGTTCAAGCCCGAATCGCCGCGCCAGAATGGCCAGCCGGAGCATGTGGAAGGGATCGCTCACCAGAATCACGTCGCGCTTCGGCTGATCATTCATGATGGCCGCTACGCCGCGCAGTGATTCGCGCGTCGTACGCCCCGTATTTTCAAGGACGATCGCACTATCGGGCACGCCACGCCGTAGGGCGTATCGGCGACTTACCGCCGCTTCGCTAGTCGTGTCGCCGTCGCCCCGTCCGCCGGTGACGATCAGCCTCGGAGCGAGCCCATCTCGCCAAAGCGTGATCGCGTGGTCGAGTCGAGCCCGCAATACCGGCGACGGGTGTCCGACATACTGCGCCGCTCCGAGTACGACAATCGCTCTCGCCGGGCGTGCTTCATCGCGACGGCCTGTGATTACAATCTCGACTATCGTGACCGTCCACACTGCGATGATCAGCAAGGCAACCACTCCCAGCAGGCGGCCGCGCACGCGGCGGCGGCGGCGAAGATCGCCGAATGTCACATGCAATTCGCCGGTGCGTGTCACTCCGCCAGACTGAGCAGGGCGAGCCAGAACACATCGAACGAAATACGCGACTCGCGGTCCGGATTGAGCGCTGACTCGAGCGCGAGTCCATCCAGCACAGCGACTACGACTCCCGACATGAGTTCAGTCGGAATCCGTGGCTTCAGCTCAAGCAGTCGAAAGAGCTTCGCGGTCGTTGTCTCCGCCTGCGCATGCCGCAGTCTCGCCGAGCGTCGCGCCGCGAGTATCGCGCCCGGGGCAGGGTCATGCATCAGTTCCAGCAGCACTCGTAGCTCCTGCAACTCCAGTTCGCGCTCTATCCACCGCCAGAGCGCATCGATCGCTTCCGGTGGCGGACAACCATTCATCGCGTTGCGTTCACGATTGAGCACCCGCTCGGTCAACCACTCGATCAGGCGAGCCAGCAACGCATCTCGATCGCGAAAGTGGTAGTGAATCAACGCCTTGCTGACGCCGGCTTCGGTCGCGACGTCCTGCATGCTCAACCGGACGAGGCCCGCATCACGGACACGACGCGATGCGGCGGCGAGAATTTTCGCTGGAGCGGATTCTCCCTGGTCTGGTCGTGCGACGCCGCTTGTCAGAGTGCGATCCGGGTGCGAGGTGTCGGTGCTTCCACTTTATATCCGTCGTTCGTCAATTGCGCTCGCAATGCGTCCTGCGCTGGCGCTTCGCCGTGGACCAGGTACACTGTCTCCAGCGCCGGAGATCGCTGCCGGACTCCGCCAAGCCAACGTGTGAGTTCGGTCCGGTCGGCGTGGGCGCTGTAGCCATTCAGAACGACTACCTCCGCGCGGAGTGCTTGCTCTTCGCCGAGAAGCTTGACCGTAGGCCGGCGCTCGACGATTCGCCTGCCTAACGTGTGCTCGGCCTGGAAGCCGACGATGAGCACCGTGTTCCTGGGATCGCTCACTCCATTTGCCAGATGGTGGACGATCCTCCCTGCTTCGGCCATTCCTGATGCTGCAATGACGATCATCGGCCCCGTTGCGCTGTTCAACGCCTTCGACTCGCTGACGTCGCGTGTGTAGTGCACAAGGTCGAATCGGAATAGTTCGCCAACCTGGCGGATAAAATCTTCCGTCTGATCAAACAGTTCGGGGTGTAGCTCGAACACCGACGTCGTGTCGATCGCCAGCGGGCTGTCGACGTAGATCGGGATTGCCGGAATTCGTTTTTCACGGGCAAGGATGTGCAGGTCGTAGATGATTTCCTGCGTCCTCCCAACTGCAAAGGCGGGGATCAGCACTCGTCCGCCTCGCGCTGCGGTCTCGGTCACCACTTTCGCGAGCGCGCCCCGCATGTCGGCAACCGGTGGATGGTCCCGATCACCATACGTTGACTCGAGCAGCACGATATTCCCGCCGCCTGGCGGTTGCGGGTCACGAATGATCGGCAATCCGTAGCGACCGACGTCCGCCGAGAAGATCAGTCGCCGTGTCCGTCCATTTTCGCTGCAATCCAGCACTACCGATGCCGAGCCGAGGATGTGGCCTGCTTCGACGAAGGTCGCTCTGATCCCCGGCACGACGTCGAAAGGCTTGTCGTACGGAATGCCAACCGTCAGTTCCTGAACGCGCGTTGCGTCACGCATCGAGTAGAGCGCTGGCACCGCCGTCCTCGAGCGCTTCGAATGAAACCGAGCGTCCTGTTCCTGGATGTGCGCGGAGTCGGCGAGCATGATTGCACAGAGATCACGCGTTCCCGGTGTTGCCCAGATGGTTTTTTCGTATCCCTCGCTGACGAGAAAGGGGAGTCGCCCCGAGTGGTCGATGTGCGCGTGTGACAGCACCACCCCATCGATCTCTCCCACAGGAACCGGGAGTGTGCGGTTTTTCGCGTCGCTCTCCCCGCGCTTTCCCTGGAACATCCCGCAGTCGAGCAGCACGGTGTGACCGTTCACGCGGAGGATGTGGCAGGACCCGGTTACCTCACGCGCTGCGCCGTAGAACTCGAGTTCCATCGGGATGTTCGCTCCGGAAGTGAGACGCCGTCGTCAGGGCAGGCACTTCACGGCTCAACGATGTCCCGCTGGAACACGACGGTCAGGCGAGTACCGTCCTGCGCCATCATCGCTGGCTCCCATCGTGACCTGCTCCGCTCGTTGAGGAGATCCGTCAGCGCATCTTCATCGTCGCGTGGCTGCCGGGTGAGACGCAGCATGACTGCCTGGTATTCTTTCATGGTGGCGAAATTACTAGCTTCCCCCGCATGGACACCACCCCGCTTTTCCCGACTCTTCGTCTCGCCCTGCATCCACTGGTCCAGCACAAGGTCACACTGCTCCGTGACAAGCGGACGCCGACGAAGATCTTCAAGGAGCTGGTCGACGAGATCGCGACACTCATGGCCTATGAGGCGACCGCCGATTTGCAGCTTGAGCCAGTCGCTGTCGAGACTCCGCTTGAGACGACCGAGGGCCGACAGGTCAGCGGCAAGAAGCTGACACTCGTTCCGATTCTTCGAGCCGGCCTTGGCATGGTCGAGGGAATTCTTCGACTCGTTCCGTCGGCGCGGGTTGGGCATGTTGGTCTCTACCGCGACCATGATACGCTCGAGCCGGTCGACTACTACTTCAAGGTGCCGGGTGACACCGCGGAGCGCGAGTTTTTCGTGCTGGATCCGATGCTGGCAACCGGTGGCAGCGCAGTGTCTGCAGTGACCTCGCTCAAGCGCGCCGGCGCGTCACGGATTCGATTTCTCTGCCTGGTCGCCGCGCCAGAGGGAGTGAAGAAGCTCGCCGCTGCGCATCCCGACGTCATCGTGTATTGCGCGGCGCTTGATCGCGAGCTGAATGCGCAGGGATACATCCTTCCCGGACTTGGCGACGCGGGCGATCGGCTGTTCGGGACGCGATGAAGAGTCGGCCATTAGCCATTAGCCATTAGCCATTAGCCATTAGCCATTAGCCATTAGCCATTAGCCATTAGCCATTAGCCATTAGCCATTAGCCATTAGCGTTGAGCGACGGCGAAACAAGAACTGCGGCCGAAGATCGCGTCGGCCGCAGTTCCTCCTGCGAACAGCTAATGGCTAATGGCTGGTTTTATCCGAACCACTCGCGCGGGCAGTCTCGCTGCTGCCGAGCGGCGTCGATGATCCATCGCTGCGTCTGCGTGTCACTCACCTCGTCTGCGACGACGTTGAACCAATCCGCGGCACGCTTCAGTTCTCCGACCCGCCGCCACAGTTCGCCGACCAGGTAGCTCAGTACAGCGCGCTCTTCGCGTGGCACGCCGTCAAAGCTTGCCAATGCTTCTTCGAATTTCCACGCTGCCTTACGGCGAAAGAATCGCTCGGCCTCGATGTCGTTTTCGTCAACGCAGCACCAGGCGGCGCGTAAGAGCAGGTCCGCGACGTGTCGCGGCTCGCTTGACTGCCAGTCGGCGACCTTTGCCGCGGCTTCGTACTTTTCCGACCCCGTCATGCCGGTTGACGCAACCGGCGCGAGTTCGTTCCAGACGTGTTCCTTCAGCGTCGGCGAAACGTCCGCCTCGTCGGTGAAGTCGCGCTCAGCCCCGGAGTATCCGCACTTGTTGCAAGTGTGGATCAGGTACGGAAGCGGTTGGGTGCCAGCGGCTCGCTCGTGAAAGTCGGTACGCTTGCCGCCGAACGAGTTGGTCGACACGACCGCCTGCGAGCGGAATCGCGTGTCACACACCGGGCACCGAAGATCGATTTGCTGCAGCGTTGTCATTGGCTACCTGAACACTGTTGCTTCCTCGGCATTTTCGTAAAGGAAATTCTGTGCCACGCGCATCACATACCCGCCCTTGTTCGCTAACATGTGTGCCGCTATCATTCCGCCCGTCTGACCACCGGGCGACTCGCCGGTTCCGCGCTGCCACCCGCGATCTGGGAGTTGATGCTCATCAACCTGCTGCCGGATTTCTTCGCTGCTCTGCAGAGCTCCGACCCGGCTGCCGCCTACCAACGGTACTTCGACGCCCATAAACGCCTTCTTTCGGCGTATTGGCAGAACTACGTCGTCGATCCCGATGGAGCTCACTTTCAGGATGTAGTCCAGAGTACTGTTGCCGCTGACCGCGGTGACCTTCGCGCCATGCTTGAACGGACTGATGTCGTTTCGTTAGCGCGCGCAACCGAGGAGCAGTGTGCCACCCTGCTCGACACTGACGTCGATATCGATGTCGTCCTCATGGTTGGTGTCGGCGCAGCGAATGCTGGTGAGCTCGTGGTCGACGGCCGAGGTACTGCCTTCATCTGCCTCGAACACTTCACGAGTGTCGCGAATCCGGAGACCCAGGGGCTCGGCCTTGATCCGGAGTTGGTACCGCTGTGGCTCGCGCACGAAATCGCGCATACCGTGCGGTACACGTCCCCCGGAAGTCGTAGCGAAATGCGCGGACTTGTCGATGCTGCTGGAGGTTATTACTCGTACTGGGAGACAGGCCGACACGCAACGTTGCGTGAGCTGCTCGTCAACGAGGGGCTTGCCGTGCAGGTGTCGCAGGCGATCAGCCCGGGCCACGCGGCTTGGGAGTATTTTGGTTACGGACGCCGACAGTACGCCCGGGTCCGTGAGCTCGAGAGCATCGTCGCCCGTGCTGTTGCTCCGGATCTCGATTCATCAGCGCTTGGTCTCCGCTTGCGTTACCTGTCGGGCGGGATGAGCGATGAGGCGCGGACCGTTGATCGGTATGTGCTTCCCGAACGCAGCGGCTACCTGATTGGTGCGCGAATCGTCGAACCGGCGATCCAGATGCGCGGGCTATCCTGGGCGATCCGGGCCGGGGCTCGTGAGCTCACCGAACTGGCTCGGTCCGGCGCCGCCACGGCCTGATCTCTACATCACCGCGGGGCCGGCGCAGCGCGGGGCACCCAGCGCAGCGATCTGGATGGTTGCCTAACGTTTACCCCGCCGTCGATCGCCCGCTACTTTCCGACACAAAACGACCTGAACACTCGATCGAGCACGTCGTCGGTGTCCACCACGCCAACCAGCTCCTCGAGCGCCGCGACGGCCGCACGAAGGTGCACGGCAATCACCGGGGCGGGCAGTGAGCTCTCCTGCCACGCATCGGCGAACAGCTGGATTTCGCGTTCTGCCGTCCGTAGCGTGGCGAGATGGCGTGCACGAGTCACAATCGGTGTGTCGCCCGTGACGGTGCCTAACGCCGCCGCGAGGACCGCCTCGATCCGCGATAGCAGCAACGTAAGGCCATCTCCTGTTTCAGCGCTCACCGGAACGGGCTGCTCGAGCACAGCGTCGGCGTCGGCAACAATCGCCGCGTCCGGTGAACGAAACAAGTCGCGCTTCGTCAGCACCGCGACTATCGGCGCCGCCGAGATTGCAGCAACTCTCTGGCGTGTTGCCCTCAGCGCGACGGTATCTTCAGCACACGCAAGCACTACCTGTGCCCGGCTGAGGTATCGTTCGCTCACCTCGATGCCAAGCCGCTCGATCGTATCCGCGGAATCGCGCAACCCTGCCGTATCGACGAGGCGCAGTGGCCAACCCGGCCCGTCGATCACCGCCTCGATCGCATCCCGAGTCGTTCCCGGAATAGGCGTCACCAGCGCCCGTGCATCGCCGAGTAGCGCGTTGAAAAGCGATGACTTGCCAACGTTAGGCGGCCCGGCCAGCACGACCAGCGCGCCATTCCGTACCAGCTCTCCCGCCGGCGCGGTGGCGATCAGTGCACTGAGCAGCTTGCTGACCTGAGCTGCGCCGGCGGCGATGCGCGCGGGCGCGACTGGCCCGTCATCCTCCTCGGGAAAATCGATATCGTAGGCGATCATTGCCTCGAGGTCGAGCAACGCGTCGCGAAGGGAAAGCACCCGTCGAACCAACCCTCCGTCAAGAGCGTCAAGTGCAACACGATGCGCCGTCCGCGATGTTGCATCGATGATGTCACCGATCGCCTCGCCTTGAGCAAGGGTGAGTTTTCCGTTGAGCACCGCGCGACGGGTGAATTCGCCGGGTAGCGCTGGTCGTGCGCCCGCGGTAACCAGGGCAGCCAGCACGAGCGCAGAGGAAACCGACCCGCCGTGTGTCGAGATCTCGACCATTCGTTCGCCAGTGAACGACCGTCCGTCCTCAAAGCGAATCACCAGTGCGCGATCCACTGCACCGGCGCTGTCAGGATCGTGCACAGTTGCCAGAGTCGCGACTCTCGGCAGCGGCGGCCATGGCGCGATGGTCCGGGCCGCAATTTCGTATGCTGCGGTCCCGCTCATCCGTATCAGCGCGAGAGCTCCCCGTCCCGGCGGGGTTGAAATCGCAACGATAGTATCCGATCCGCCGCGTACTGCGGACAGCGCTTGTCCAGAGTGTCCGACCGTCCCCAACCGATCGGTGTTGGGCGCGGGGTTCTCGTTCATCGTTAGGCGGTTACCGCTCGCTCCAGCTCGAAGGCTTCTCCGGGCTCGATGATCCTTACCTGATGCCCCTTGGCATGCGCCGGTAGCTGCGCTCGCAGTCGCACGATCGCATCGTGCGCCCCGGCGGTTATGTGGCGGAACGTTCCCCAGTGGTAGGGGATCAGAATCTTTGCTTCGAGTCGCTCGAACAGCGTCAGGGCATCCGCGCTGGTGAGATGGCCGCGCCGGAAATTGAACTTCCACCACGGTGCGTGTCCGATCGGCAGCAGCGCGACATCAAGTTGCCGTCCCGTGGCGGTGATGTGCCGCGAGACCATTGCTCCTGTTTGCGGCGTCAACGCCGTGTCACCCGCGAAGAACGCGCACTCGTCGCCATCGTCGAGCAGGTACATGTTGGCGTCGCCCCGCCAGCGGTCGAATGCGTACCGCGCACCGATGTGCCTGGCGGCCGCTGCGTTGATCGTGATGTCTCCCACCTTGACGCTTTCACCGGGCGCCAGCGCAATGGCGTTCCCGTGTCCGCGCTTGCGAAGCCACCGGGCGATCGGTGGTGGTGCATAGAGCGGGACGGTCGGCGGCAACGCATCGAGGGAGGCGAACGACAAATGATCGGCGTGTGCGTGCGACAGGAGGATTGCATCGAGCGCCGGAAGTTCGCGGAGCGCGATGCCTGGGGCACTTACTCGCAGGAGAAAGCGGCCAAGTGCTGGATCGAAGTTGGGATCGGTGAGGATCCGTTTTCCAGCGAGCTCGAAGAGGATCGTCGCGTGCCCGATGTAGGTGATGCGCATCAGCCCCTCCTCATCATGCCGCCTAACGCTTCGCTGGTCGGGTTTGGGTGACGCCGCTCACCGGCGGGGGCGTAGCGGCTGCACTGGTGCCGTTACCGTCGTCGTGGCTGATTTTGCCCGCTCCCTCGAAAGCAGCCACTGCTGGGGAATCGTCACCATGTTCTGCACCGTGTAGTACAGGTTCAACCCAGACGGGAAACGGAAGAAGATCACCGTCATGACGATGGGCATGATGTACGCCATCATCTTCGTTTGTGGGTTCGGTGGTGCGTTGCGCAAGCCGATCCACGACAGCACGAACATCGACAATCCCATCATTATGGGCAGAATGTAGAATGGGTCCTTGAGCGAGATATCGGGAAGCCAGAGGAAGGGCACGCCTCGGAATTCGATCGTATTCTGGAAGACGAAAAAGAGCGCGAACAGAATCGGCATCGGGATGAGCATCGGCATGCACCCAGCCAGCGAACTGAATGGACTCATGTCGTGCGCCTTGTACAACTTCATCATTTCACTGTTCAGCCTCTGCGGATCGGCTTTGTGCCGCCGTTGCAGTTCCTGCAGTTCTGGCTGAACGCGCTGCATTTTGAGGCTTGTCCGCATCGCGCTCTGGTTCAGCGGCCATGTCAGCAGGCGAATCATCACGCCGAACAGTACGAGCACCCAGCCGTAGCTCATTCGAAAGGTCTCGTGAAGCCAGAGCAGCGCTCGCATCACGATCGTCGCGAATGGCTGGACAACCTTCTGCAGAAAGCCGCCATATGGGTTAGCCGTGTCGAGGTCCCTGCCTAACGCCCGCAGGCGCTTCCATTCCTGCGGTCCGGCGTAGACGTCAAAGGCAAATGCGCCATCGCGGAGCGGAACTTGTACGACCCCTAACATGTGGGTGACGACCTTCGAGGTGCGCGGCCCTCCAGTGATCGTCATGTCTCCAAACGACTGGCTGGTATCGGCGACGGCCAGCGCCACCATGAAATACTTGCTCTTCGTGACGGCCCAGGTCAGTGGCCCCCGGATGTCTTGTCGCTCGCCGGCGTCAACCTTGGTAAAGGCCACGCCGGTTGCATCGTTGATTTTCCGTTTGTATGCGATCGCAAAGTGATGGATATCGTCGACAGTATCCACCTCCGCCGAGTTCAATCCTTGCGGAAGAGCAACGAGCAACGTTGTTCCCTTTGGAGCCCCGGCGATCTTACCGGCGACATGCACGACATAGCTATCCGGCGCGACTGTGTAGCGAATGTCGACATTCCCGGCGCTCGTCGGTGTTGCATAGGCGACGGTTCGTCCGTCGCTGCTCGTTGTCGCTGCAAAGAGAAGGTCCGTTAGCGACACAACTTCGGTTGGGGTCGCAATCTGGTACGAAATTATCGGCTCTCCGCCACGCGCCAGTTCGATTGATTGACTCTTGCCTATTCCAGGCAGCAGGGAGCGGTACCTGGTAGCCGTTGCGCCAATGATTGCTGCGCCGCGGGAACTGAATCGAAACTCTCCGAGTGAATCGCGGATCGCCGTCGTGTCAGTTCGACTCGCCGCATTTCCCGGGATTGACGCCGCAATGTCGCTAGGCGCCACAACGGCGCCATTAGCTGGACCCGCGCGCGATGTGCCTGGCAGTGGTACAACAGTGGTTGGAGCGGATCCAGGACTCGCTCCGGCTTTTGCAATTGGGCGTTGAGGCGGTGTCGGAAAAAGCTTCGGTGTTAGCCATAGCACCAAGCCGATCAGGAGAGCTGCGATTGCGATACGGAGAGTCATGAAACCAGAGCGCGAAAGAGCACGCACATCGTGTCAGGAGTGATCCGGCATGTGAGGAGTGACACTCTATGCCAAGGAGAAAGTCGCTATGGGACGGGATCGTATCCGCCCGGTCGAAACGGGTGACATCTGAGAATCCGTCGCGCCGCAAGGAAGCTCCCCTTGATGGCCCCGTGTTTCTCCAGTGCCTCGATAGCATAAGCAGAGCAGCTCGGCATGTACCGGCAACTGGGGAGTAGGATTGGCGAGAGTGTAACCTGATACCCTCGAACCATCAGCACGAGCAGCGTCCGCACGAATCAATCTACCCCGCTGACCTTGTTCGTGGTTCTTCCGATTTCTCGACTTATTTGTGCTGCAATTTCGAGAAGTTCTGCGAACGTCAGTCGATATGCAGAGGCTCGGGCATGAATGACCATGTCGACTGGTGGCAATGCTTCAAGGAGTATTGTTCGCGTGATCTCGCGCAGCCTGCGCTTGAGAAGGTTGCGCTCGACTGAGGATTTGCGGTGCTTGGGAACAACGATACCAACACGCAGATGCCCGAGACGCGAAAGGGAAGCGCTCACCCGAACGTCAAGATGTTCGGTTCGAAGGCGCTTCCCTGTTCGCGCAACTGCACGCAACTCCGTGCCGCGGGTGATGCGGCGGCTTCGCGGAAAGTGGGCGGACGTATGTGGGTGGTGTTGCGAGCTGCTGCTCCTGCAGTCCGCGTTTATGCGCCTGCGTACTTGGTCGGGAGCCGGACTGTCAGCTGCTTCCGCCCTTTTTTGCGGCGGCGCGCGAGTACCTCGCGGCCCCATTTATCGGACATACGAAGACGGAAACCGTGGGTTCGAATACGGCGCTTATTGCGCGGACGGTAGGTTGGCTTACCCATACGTAGTGCCTCAGATGAGTCTTAAAAAGATTGGGTACAGACCTGTAAACCTATTCTGCTCTTTGAGATGGGTCAAGTGACACGGAGCGTTTTGTATGTCGCAAGGCGGTTCGGGTCTGATTGTATCAGATCAGGAGTTGGTGCCAGCGTTTGAATTCGTCGTGGAGTGAAATGTTTCGCGTTGCGTGTCGAGCGATTGACTTATCCACAGGGCTCCGATAGCTTCGCCTGCCCCGCGACTTTTCCACAGCCAACTAATGTCGCTTACCGCGCGCGAAATTTGGTCCCGCCTCCTCGACCGCGCTCGGCAGGAGCTTCCTGAACAAACGTTTCGCACCTGGCTCGAACCCACCGAGCCCCTCACGCTTGAGGGCGATACTCTGTTCGTTGGTGCTCCTGACCAGTTCGCCGCCGATTGGAATGATTCGAAGCATGCCGAATTATTATCGGCTTTCGGTCCGATTGCGCTTGGGCGACCGATCCGGATTGTTTTCAAAGTCGACGAGGAACGAAAAACGCGACCGCAAATGGATTTTTTTGTCGCGCCACCGGCTGTTATTTTTCCGCCTTCTATTACGCCTTTTGAGCGCCACCAAAAAAATCACTTTGCGCCACTAAGTGATCGTTATACTTTCGATCATTTTGTGATCGGGAAGTCGAATGAGCTTGCAGCGGCCGCAGCACACGCGGTTGGACAGGCGCCAGGAAAGGTCTACAATCCACTTTTCCTGTATGGGGCGACAGGACTCGGGAAAACGCACCTGATGCAAGCTGTTGCTCATGCAATTCAGGACCGTAAACCTGAAACGCGCATTGCTTTTGTTGGAACTGAGCAGTTTACCAACGATCTTGTCGCTTCAATCCAGGGGAGAACGACGCAGGATTTTAGGAGGCGTTATCGGGAAATTGATCTTCTCCTGATTGATGATGTTCATTTCCTAAAAGGGAAAGAAGCAACACAGGAGGAGTTTTTTCATACTTTTAACGCCCTCTATGAAGCTGGTCGCCAGATAATTCTTACCAGTGATCGTCCCCCTTCTGAAATACCAGGCATCGAAGCTCGTCTTGTCAGTCGGTTTCAATGGGGAATGGTCGCAGATATCGAGCTCCCGGATTTAGAACACCGAATTGCGATTCTCCGACATAAGGCGCAACTCGATCATCTCGAGCTCACCATACCGGATGATGTAATCCGTTTTATTGCCGAACATATTCGATCGAGTGTTCGTGAGCTTGAGGGTTCAATTATCAAGCTCCTTGCATACGCATCGCTCCGCCATCGAGAGGTTACCGTTGATCTTGCTCGTGAAGCTTTACGAGACAAGCTCCGATCTCTTGGTGATGCTGAAACACTCAATAGAGACAGGCAACTGACGATTGGCGTCATTCAAGGAATTGTTGCTCGTGAATGGGGCGTTACGCCTGATGGCCTCAAATCAAAAATTCGAACAAAAACGCTAACGACACCTCGGCAAGTTGGGATGTTTCTTGTTCGAGAATTTCTTGGCGTGGCATTAGTTGAAATCGGAACTGCATTTGGTGGTAGAGATCATTCCACGGTTATTCACAGTATTGAAAAAGTAAATAACGAACTGACTCTTAATTCTGTTTTTGCTCAACGTGTGGAGAAACTGCGTCTGAACATTCAATTACTGAAGTAATTCTTTTCCTTTTCCAGAAGTTTTCAACTATTTAAAAGCTCTTGATCATTCTCTATCCGTATTGATTGATTTTATCCGCAGTGAATAAACTTTTAGTTGGACCATATAACGTATTTTAAAATATTGCCTTATGCAGTTTCTCACCAAATCGACAGTCCCTACTACTACTGCTATCGAGTATTAAATCTTTCCAGTAACAGCTAGAGCAGCTGCAACCTTCAACATCAAGGGAGCCGAATGCGCTTTACGATTACACGAGAGAAGCTCCAGGAAGGACTTGCAGCAGTGACTGCGAGTATTCCGAGTAAGACAACGCTACCGGTATTGTCCAATATCCTGGTCGAAACTACTGAAAAAGGTATTCGTTTATCTGGCACCGATTTGGATATTGCAGTCAGTACTGAAATCAATGCGGACATTGAAACAGCAGGTGCGATTACAATTCCAGCCAAAAAACTGAGCGAGATTGCAAAAGAACTTCCCCCATCTCCAGTTAAAATCGCTACATCCGGTGAACAACGAGTGACGATCGATTGCGGACGAGCTCATTTTCGATTGTTGGGACTTCCACGTGATGAATTTCCAGCATTTCCAAATATCAAATTCAATGAAAGCTGGAGAGTACGTTCGGGTGAGCTTCAGAAGCTCATTTCACATACGATATTTGCCGTTTCAACAGAAGAAAGTCGACCTATTCTGAACGGTGTATTGTGGGAACTTCGACCGGAACTGATGCGAATGGTAGCAACAAATGGACATCGGTTGGCGAAAATGGAGGTTCCGATCAAATCAAGCGGAATGCCTTCTGCGGATCTGATTGTTCCTCCCAAAGCTCTCGAACAAATTCGGAGATTGTTTCCCGCGGATGAAGAACTTGAAATAGCACGTGGGGAAAATCATCTTGGCTTTCGTTCTCCCTTCACAGCAGTCTATACCCGGTTGATTGAAGGCCCGTATCCGAATTACGAGCAGGTAATTCCGAAAGACAACGACAAATATGCAATCGCTGACAAAAGTGCATTGACCAGTGCACTGAAACGGATGTCGGTCATTGCATCAGATCAAACACACCGAATTCGTATGTCGTTCAATGCAGGGATGGCTAAATTCAGTGTTCAAACACCAGACCTTGGAGATGCTCAGGATGAGCTTGCGGTTCGGTATACCGGCGACCCGCTGGATATCGGCTTCAATGCCAGTTATCTGCTCGAGATCTTGCGGTACATCCCAACAGATGAAGTTCGGCTCACTTTTCGCGCTCCAGAACGTGCAGCTACACTCGAACCAGAAGAGTGGAAGGATTCCGCGCAATACCTCTGCCTGGTGATGCCGCTACGCTTGGTGGATTGAGTTGCGCGGCGGATTCCTGGAGTAATTCATGACTTCGTTGGTATCTCTGGCCCAAGCCCTCGGAATCGCCTACGCGAGTGGGATCAACTTGTATGCAACCGTGACAATCCTCGGTCTTGCATCAAGAATGGGTTGGATCGAACAACTGCCTGGCGGGCTGGCAGCGGTATCGCACCCAGTCGTGATCGGAATCGCGGCAGTGCTTTACATCTTCGAGTTTATCGCGACTCTAATTCCTGGAGTTGCCTCTGCTTGGGAGACCTTTCATAGCCTGATCCGCCCACCAGCTGCAGCTGCACTCGCAGCGATGACGGTATGGCATGGGGAAGCGTTCATCATCCTGGCCGCGGCACTACTTGGCGGTGGACTGGGGGTCGTGACCCACACGACCAAGCTCGGTCTTCGCTATGCGATTGATACGTCGCCGGAACCACTGACTAACGGCGCGTCAAATATCGCTGAATTGGGACTGGTCGCGAGCATTTCGCTCTTCATATGGAGCCACCCCTGGACCACCCTCACCCTCGCGATGCTGGTGCTGGTCGTACTAATACTGGTGGTCCGACTCATCTGGCGAGCGCTACGCCAGGTATTTTCAGGTAAATGGATGCCCGGGCCCGGTCTCCTTCAGGGTGCGCGATGCTCGGCAGCGTCCCGGCCACCAGCGCGCGAGCCAGTCGACGAATAGACAACGGCAACATTGACGGTACTCACGGTACTCACGGTACTCACGGTACTCACGAGCAATGAGTGCCTAACGAAGCAAGGTGATCTGCCGGGAAACCGTCTGTACAAATTCCTGCCTTTGTGATCCCGCCTCAATGACGACCCTGGTTGAGCTATTCCCAGTGCCGCCGAGCATGACGCCAAGCTCCGGATCAACGTAAAGCAGCTGGTTACCCCGACCTTCGCCACGCAAAACAAGCGACCGGCCAGCCGTGTGACCCTGACCAGACAGCATGATCGTTGTTGCTGCAGACACTTGATAGCCCACATCACTGGGCTGTCGCGACCATGCGGCAGGGATTGCTACCCAGGCGGCGACAGATCGTCGGGCAATCCGCGCGGTTACAGGAAGAGCCGATGAACACGCGAGAACGGTTGACGAGTCCGCCCACTGGACCGCAGGGACCAAAGGCACGGGCATCACTGCAAGCCAGTCTCGAGCAACAAAACCAATGGAATTTGCAGGCACGGCACAAACGGCCATCGTATCAACCGCAACTGGTTCAACGAGACGTCCGTTAACCAGCGCGGTCAACGTAAACGGAATCTCCGACATCACGGACGGTCCTACCGTTGCAGATCGTGAATGGCTGACCGTGAAGGTGTCGACGGTGCCTTGGATAGTGATGACCGACGTATCACTGCGCGCAATGTGCAGAGTTATCAGGGCACGAGTAAGTACAGAATCAACCCGTGAATCGCTCGGCGAAGCAATGACGGCTTCGCTTCGAATCTCATAGCGATATACACCCGGCATGTAGACGAACGGATGTGGTGCCGGTGGATTGACGTTAGGCGAACGAGCGACGGCAGGCGGAGTAATAGCAGGGAGCGACGGCGAGGATACGGGGTGTGGAACACTCGCCGGGACAGCCACAGCGGGGGGTGTGCAGGCACTCGTCACGCTGAGCGCAGTCGCCAACAAAAACACACCGCGATTCCAACACGGAACGTCGATCATGCGAACCACCCAAAGGCGAGAGCTATTCCGGCCGCCAGACGGGTGATCTGGCGACCGATAAACGTTAGGCGCGGGGAGTGCACGCAAGCGACCTATAAGCCGGGTTCTGTCGGACGACGAATCGCCCGGACGGTCATTCCTCTCGGAGTGCGGTCGCCCGCACCCTCCAGCAGCCAACCCGCGGCGTCTTGTTCGGGGAGGACTGCCCCTCGCCGCCTATTTGGCCTTGCTCCAGCTGGGGTTTGCCGTGCCGCCACCGTTACCGGTGACGCGGTGGGCTCTTAACCCGCCTTTTCACCCTTACCTGCTCAGCTTACGCTGAACAGGCGGTTTGTTTTCTGTGGCACTGTCCGTCACATACCGCTTCGCGGCGTATGTGCCCAGGAGTTACCTGGCAGCCTGTCCATGGAGCCCGGACTTTCCTCGGTACTCCGTGGTAAAACGGAGCATCGCGACCATCCAGCCGCTTGCATGCCTAGGCAATGTAGTGCGATACGAGCCAGAGAACGAGGCCAGCCACGACCAATCCGACCATGACATGGCCGCAACCGCGCCGCGCCATGACTTCGGGTCGGCTTGGTGGCGCCGGTCCGTTGTTGGTCGCCGCGTCAAGCGCTTCACGGAATTGAAAAAGATCATTCCACCGATCAGCAGGATCCTGTTCAATTGCCCGTAGCAGCACCGCGGTCAACGTCTCAGCGACAACCGTCGCTGGAGCGCCATGATCCGCGAGCACTGCAGCCATGACCGTCGCGGTTGTTCGCCCGCCAAATGGCTGGCGACCAGTGAGCGCAGCGTACAGCGTCGCGCCTAACGCAAACACATCGCTACGAAAGTCAGGAACGCCACTCGCCCGAACTTCCGGAGCGACAAAAGCTATCGACGAAAGTTCCTGCACGATCGTGGTCGTGCCGACACCAGCTGAGATCAGCGCCGAGAACAACCGAGGCCAGCGAATCGACACAGTGCCGTCGGCTGCAACATGAAGCGTCAACGGAGTAATCATTCCATGAGGCTCCTCGACCAATGGTATGCGACCCAACGCATCGATCGCAGCACGAGCGATAGCAACAAGCGTCCCGACAAGGACAGGGCCTTCCGTCTCTATTCGCCGAGCAAGTGAAATACCCAGGGGAGGAAACTCAAGAAAGTACAGCTGCCCTGATTCGGTAATTCCAGCGCCCTGATAGCCACCGCGTTCCAGTGTGGCGACGAAGGCATCGGGGTCAGTAACCTGGCTGTTCAGTGCTGGTGACAACTGCGTGACCAGCACACTCTTTCCATCCGATGTCGTCGCTGTGAACTCAACGCCAAGCGGCCCGACAATCCCTTGATTGTCGAGAAATACGGGAGCATCAAGCGCACGAAGCGCCAAAGGAAAATCGTCTGGGGACATGACGTAAGGATACAGCTTGCCTGTCGGGGAAGTTCTTCGTGCAACGCTCGGCACGACATCTGGGATGACGACGATGTGACCCGCTGCGCCACTGTTCCTCCGGAAAGCAGACCGTCATCCGACTATTGCCTTCGTGGAGGCTGCATGTCATCCGTGATCACGACCCGTCCTCATCCAGTCAGGCCGATTGAACCGCTTGCCGCAGTGGCAACGATGCTCGAACCAGCAGAACGTGCGCGTGTTGACGCAGCGGGCGTGGGGATCTACCGGGCGTTACATCGTGACTCGCTCGATGAAGTGTTCCGCGATCTGAGGGAACGTCCAATCGGCGCAGTGCTGGTGTCGGTGTGCCGATGCGCAGACCGAGAGACCGCGAAACTCGCGCGACTGGTGCGCGAATTCCCCCGTATCCAAGCGGTGGCGCTCCTGACACAAGTCGAGCCAAAAACACCGAAGGCGGTCCTGGCACTCGGGCGAAGCGGTGTGCGCGCAATCGTCGACGTGCGCCAACCGACCGGCTGGCGCGAGCTGCGAGCCGTACTGGCCGAGGGGCGAGGCGATGATATCCAGCGGCTGGCGCTGTCGCGAATTGCCGAAGACGTGCCTAACGCGCCGCCCGACTGCCAGCAATTCTTTGAGCTGGTGTTCCGGCCGCGAACCGTAGCCACCGTGCGATCACTCTCAACATCGCTGGGTATCCTGCCAAGCACGTTGATGAGCCGGTTTTTCAGGGCACACCTTCCCGCTCCAAAGCGATACCTGGCAACAGCGAGACTCGTCCGCGCAGCGCGACTTCTCGAAAACCCCGGGCTCTCCATAGCGAGCGTGGCCAATCATCTCGACTACTCATCACCGCAGAGCTTTGGCCGGCACATTCGCACAATGCTGCAATTCAGTGCGGTCGAGTTTCGTGAGCGCTACGACGGTGAAGGCATGCTTCGACGATTCCGCGAAGATCTGGTCATGCCGTTTGCACCCGTGCTTCGGGGATTTTCGCCAATGGCTACTGGTGCGGCGATCTGGGAATGACGGATGTGAACACAATAACAGCAAAGTCAGTGACCCAGGTCGACGACCGCTCGGAATTTCCATTCGAGTGTTCCAATTCACGTCACGGGGTGAGCGAGCATCCGATTGCCCGCGCGGTTCGCGGTCAATCGCACCGGTGTAAGGTGTCGTCACAATGGAATAGATGGTGCATTCACGGGAGCAATCGACTCTTCGGCTGACCCTTCTGGTGTCAGGCGGCGACAGGACATATCGATCCACCAGACCCGCGAAACACGGCATAACGGTGCTCGACGCAGAACGTACCCCAGTTCAACGGCTCACCAAACAAGTTGTCGCCTCGCTTCAGGCCGGCGCGCCGGCGCTTGCCGCACGGTGGCGAACGGACAGCATTCGAGTTGCTCCTGGCGCGCCCGTCCTCGATGAGGGCACGCCACATTCTGCGGAGATCGTCCGGGCGCTCGATGCGCTGGCCCGCGGAATAGCCGGCGATTCGTGCTGGCAGGACGACCTGATCCGGGCAGGGTGGGCGCTTGGTGCGGAGGAGTACCGGCTCGGTGCATCCCTGCATGCGGTACTGAAGCAAATTGACCTGCTCGAAGCAATGACGCTGTATGCCATCGAGACTGCGGCAGCCACCGACGATACGGCGAGTGCTGCCGACGGAATTGCGCTGGCGCGCCGCCTCCAGCGGGCCAGATCCCTGCTCTCGCTGGCTACGATGAAGGGTTTTACCGAGGGATACCTGGACGAAGTGCGTGCCCGATACCGGATCTTGCGGCATGATCTCCGAAACCCTCTCGGGACGATCCGCACGGCAGTGTCGCTGATGGAAGACGAAACGATTCCCGCGGAAATGCGAGCGAATCCCCGATTCCGGGCGATGGTGACGCGTAACGCATCGTCAATGGATGTCATGATTGGGCGGAGGCTCGCCGACACGACGACGCGCGACGAAGCATTCTCATGGCACGTCGTCTCGATCGCAGATGTAGTGCGCACGGTGCGGCGTGACCTCCGCGAGGACGCTACAGAGGCGCACTGCGACATCGTATGCCAGGAAGACCTCCCGACGCCCCGCACGGATGCGTTAGGCGCCGAGCTGATCCTCCGCATGGTGATTGGAGCAGTGCTGAGGGAAGCGGTTGCCCACACCGAAATTCGCGTCGAACTCGAAAGCGCCGAGGAAAGATCAGTCACCCTCCTCGTCCGCTACCAAGCGGGCGAGCTGCGTCACTCGGAGTGTGAAGCTGGTCTCGCGCTCGCTGAGCGCCTGGGCGCCAGCCTGGGATGCAAGGTATGGCTGGATGGCGGCGTCCATGTGACGCTGCCAATTTCAGCCGCCGGGGATCAGGGCGAGGATATCGCGAGCCCGCGCTAACGACCGCACGCTGTAGCCAGCCATCTCGAGCGCCTCACGGCCGCCCTCCTCGCGATCGACGAGTGCGAGGATTCCAAGCACGGTCCCACCGGCCGACCGGATCGCAGCGGCTGCCTTGAGCGCCGATCCTCCTGTGGTGATCACGTCCTCGATCACGACGACACGGTCCCCTGATCGGAACGGTCCCTCAACAAGCTTTCCAGTCCCGTGAGCCTTCGCTTCCTTTCGAACAGTGAAGGCCCGCAGTGGGCGCGTCGATGTCGCACTGGCGTAGCTGATCGCGTAGCTGATTGGATCCGCACCCAGCGTCAATCCACCGATACTGTCGGCGGCCCATCCCGCACTGTTGATATCTGCAAGGGCGAGTGCGCCGATCAGCACGAGACCTTCGGGACTCATCGCCGTCAGCCGGGCATCGACGTAGAAATCGGATTCGCGTCCGGAAGCGAGCGTGAATCGTCCACGCTTGGCCGAGCGTTCGGCAAGGAGCCGATGAAGAGTCGGGAGGTCGGTAGCAGGCATGAGTGAGGAGCTTAGGCAGGCTCCTCGTCAACGTCAACGCGGGCGGCAAGCGCATTCGCGCTTGACGCCCAGAAACAAGCGGTGGCGCGTTGTGGCCCTTTCCGCGCCAACGCATTGGCCCTACTGTGAAACACCTCAACCCATTCCCTTGCCACTGCTCTCCCGCGTTGGAATTCGCCGTTCCACGGTCGTCATCAGCGCGGTGATTGCATTCGTGCTCGCAGGCCTCTACGCGGCCGACCGGGTGCTGACGCAAGCGGCGCTGGGTCGGCTGCAGGTAACGGCAGCAGGTTCAGCGGCGCTGGTCGAGAGCTTTCTCACCCAGCGGGCGGATGCGCTGGCGGCGTTGCGCGCTGTCCACGCGGACAGGCAAACCTTCGCACATCGTGGCGCTCTGCTCGAGTACACGACAGCGCTGGGGGATGTTCTGCCTGGGATAAGCCGGTTGTGGATCGCCGACTCGAGTGGGTTGATTGTCGATGATGTCGTGATCGGCAGCGGCGCGCGGCTCCCACCGATGGACATGGACACCGTCGCTGTAATGGGGTTGAGCACGCTCGCGCGGCAGGCGCGGTTGACCTCGCATCCAATCATATCGCGACCGGGTCAGCTCTTTGGCGACAACCCCGGCGTCATCGTCATGATGCCGCTCTGCAGCGGGCAGAGGCACACGTGTTCCGGCTTCGTTGCCGAACTGCTTTCAGCGGACGAATTCCTCGTCGCGGCATTGCGAGCGCCGCATACCGGTCAATCGCGACTGGCAATCCTCGCCGGAACCGATACCGTCGCGTTCAGGGATGGAATGGGTGCGAAGACCAATGCTGAAACGACAGTTCCGTTTCGGGCACCGAACGGTACAGAATGGCGACTCGTTCTGGCGCAGGAATCGACGGTCGGCTCGACGAGAATTCTGCTTTGGACGATCGGACTCGCGGCGCTCGCAGCGCTCGCGTGGGGAATGATGCGTGATCGTCGCGAAGCGTCACAAGCGGCGGAACGATCGCGTGAACTGGAGCGCCTGTCGACCGAAGCGTTGCGCGCAAACCGCGCGAAGAGCGAGTTCCTCGCGAACGTGTCACACGAACTGCGGACGCCGCTCAACGCAATTGTCGGATTCGTCGACCTCCTGCGCGACGGTGTGTACGGCGAGCTTGGTCCCCGGCAGGTTACACCGGTCGACCGAATCGCCGCGTCGGCCGGACACCTGCGACATCTCGTGGATCAGGTTCTCGACATCGCGAAGATGGCAGCGGGTCGGCTCGAGGTACATCAGGAGTCGGTTGACCTCAGGCCGTTCGTGTTCGACGTGGCCACCGAAGTCGAGCCACTGGTATCCGAGAAGCAGCTCAGCATTTCGATGACGATCCCGGCGACGCTCCCGCGTGTGCGAACGGACCCGGCGCATCTTCGCCAGATCCTGCTCAACCTGATTGGCAACGCGGTAAAGTACACGCCAGCTGGGAGCATCAATGTGCGCGCGCGCTTTCTCGATGCAGTCGTTCCTGGCGACATCGGTACGCCGATCCTCGCCGAGCTCCGTACGCGATCGCCTGATCCAGCGAAGCCATGGATCGCACTGCAGGTGGTCGACACCGGCATGGGTATCGCTCCGTCGGATCAAGCGCGTGTGTTCGAGGAGTTCGAACAGGTGAACGCTGGTCCGCGCGGCGACTCAATGCAGCGCGGGACCGGGCTCGGCCTGCCGATCTCGCGGCGGCTGGCGCGGCTTCTCGGCGGCGAGATCACGCTCCAGAGCGAGCTGGGGAAGGGCGCCACGTTCACCGTCTGGCTTCCGGTAAATTCAGCCGACATTCGGATGGTGGTGGCGCGAACGACGACGCCGACCGGATCGCGAATCATAGCGCCCTGACGTTAGGCGCGGGCGCGCCGCTCGGTTGCGGTCAGTGCTTCTTCCGGCCCCGGAACAATGCACGCGCTTTTTCGAGGAGCGTCGCATCATCATCCGCCGGGGCAGGCGGCAACTCGACCGGGGCGGCATCGATTGCAGCGCGAAAGGCCGTCGCAAAATCGCGCACGCTCGGATACCGCTTGGCGGGCTCACGCGACAGTCCCCGCATCACAACGGTCTCGACGCCGGCGGAAATATGAACTCCCTCCTTGGCGGTGCCGAGTGGTGCCGGCGGTTGCGAGAGGAGCTTGGTGAACATCTCCCGCGGCGTCCGTGCGCCGTACGGATGGCAGCTGGAAAGGAGATAATAAGCGATGGTCGCCAGGCTCCACTGGTCAGCAGCGGGGGAGACCATCTCACCGGAGAGCGCCTCCGGAGCGACGTAAAGCAATGTGCCGACGAAAAATCCGGCGCGGGTCAGGCGCTCTTCGGCACCAATTTCGGTATCGGCAGCAATGCCGAAGTCGAGCAACTTCACGTGACGAGTCGCCGGATCGTACATCACGTTATCAGGCTTCAGGTCGCGATGGACAATGCCCGCAAGATGTGCCGCCTGCACCGCCTCGGCGATCTGCTCGACGATGGCAGCAACTTCATCGGGCGGAAGTGGTGCCTTCCGTCGGGCGTAGCGCTCGAGCAACTCACCCGGCGCCCACTCGGTGGCGATGAAGTGCAGGCCTGCTTCACCCTCACCGATCTCGATTGTCCGGACAACGCTGGCGTGGTGCACCCGCGAACCGAAACGTGCTTCGCGAACGAAACGAGCAACGGCGGTACGGTCCTCGCGAAGCTTTTCGCGCAAAACCTTAACCGCGACTACACCATGCTCCGGGTGCTCGGCCTGGTAGACGGCCGATGTCCCGCCCTCGCCGACGAGCGCAGAAAGGGTGTAACCGGCAAGATTTCGCCCGACTATCGACTGATGCGACACGCGGCGAACCTAATCCGGCTCCCGGACCGTGGCAAGCGACCGCGACACGCACTAGTGTAGGCAGAGCAGGAGCGGCGAATTCCGTTCGATACTGTCCCGAGACCGATTTCCATGTTCAACTTTGATCGCGTCCGTCTCGCCGCTGTCGCGTCAGGCATTTCAGGCGTCGTGGTCTCGCTGGCCACTGTCGTCCTGATGGTTAACGCCTGCTCGGCGCGACGCCCGGTGGATTCAGGCACAGCGCCGGCGGATCGGGGGCGCGGGGTTGGGTCTGCCCTTGACGTCTCCCGACTCTACCGCGAAGCGGGCTTGATTGTCGAGACCACGCCTGTCCCATTCATCGGGACGACTGATGTCTTCGCAACGGAATCCGCCGATACGACACTGCTGCTCGTGACACTGTCATTGCCGAATCGGGGACTGACATTTGTCCACGAAGGCGACCACTATCGCGGCGCGTACGACGTAATGATCGACGCACGGCGCAATGGAACCTCGGCGAGGCGAACGCAGGGGCGGCAGACCGTGCGCGTCGCTTCGTACCGCGAGACCAGCCGTGGCGATGAGAGCTTGATCTTTCAGCAGTACCTGCGTCTTTCGCCCGACAGCTACACGTTGAACCTGACGGTCCGCGATGCCGAGAGCGGGCGCACGACAACGCGCGACTTCCCAGTCACCGTGTCACGCATCGATCCTGCTGGCGCATCGTCCGCGGTTGCAGTGTACGAGGCAGATGCGCGAATGCGTCGTGATACGCTGCCATCACTCGTTCCCAATCCGCGCGCGGCCGCCGTCTTTGGACAGGACACGGCGATGTTCGTTTACGTCGAACGTTATGGCGGCCAGGGTCCGGTACAGGCAGAAGTTCGCGATGCGAATGGCTACGTGGTGTGGCGCGACTCTCTCACGCTGCCGGCGCGCAACGGTTTGGCGAGTGGCGTCTTCTCGCTGCCGATCTCCAACATCGGTCCAGGTGTCGCAACGTTCGTCAGCTGGCGCGGGACGAACTCGGACAGCGCTCGCGTGAGGCTGATCATTAGCTTTACCGAGGGTCTGGCGATAACCTCATTCGACGACATGCTGTCGTACCTGCGCTACTTCGCGTTTCCCGAGCAACTCCAGCCGTTGCGTGCGGCGTCGCCCGCCGACCGAGGGCGAGCATGGATCGCGTTTCTCCGCGCGACCGATCCAGATCCGGCAACGCCTGAGCATGAAGGACTGCGTGATTATTTTGTGCGCGTCGAGCAGGCGAACCAGCGATTCCGCGATGAGGGTGGGCCAGGCTGGCTGACTGATCGCGGGCGGGTCTTCATCACGCTCGGCGATCCCGATCAGATCTACGACCAGGGGCAGAACGACCTTTCGCAGCGCGGACGAGTGCAGATCTGGGAATACACACAATATCGCGCGCAGCTGGTGTTCATCGACCAGTCGGGATTTGGACGCTTTCGGATGACGACGACCAGCGAGCTCGAATTTCAATCGCTTGCACGACGCATCAAGCAGAGGTGATCAGCGGCGCGCCTGAGCGCGCATCGTCGATTCGACGCGAACTGACACGAAAGGCGATTCACCTCGCCAGCGCCGCGGTGCCAATCGCGCTCGCGGCTGGGATCGGACGGCGCTTCACGCTGCTGGTGCTCGCGGCTCTCACCCTGGTGGCAATTGGCGTCGAGAGCGCGCGTGCGACGTCATCGATCGCTGCCTTGCGCTTCAACGCGATCTTTCAACCGCTACTGCGCTCGCATGAAACACGAGCGATCACTGGCGCGACGTGGTTGATCGTTTCGTTGTTCGCAGCGGTGCTGTTGCTGCCCGTCGATATCGCGATTGCGGCAACATGGGCGGCGGCGGTCGGGGACGCCGTCGCGGCGCTGGTCGGCATGCGCTTTGGCCGACATCGCTCAGCACGAGACGGAAAATCACTCGAAGGCAGCGCTGCATGTCTCGTTGCAACGCTGATCGGAACTGTACTGCTTGCGCGCCTTCCGGTTACGCTCGCGCTTCCAGCAGCACTCGCCGCCGCGGGGGCGGAACGACTGCCTTGGCCACGCGACGACAACGTTCGTATCGTCGCACTGGTGGGCATCGTGACGATGGTAGTCGCGGCGCTATGATGGCGTGATGATATTGACAAAATTGCCAAGTGCTCATATATAAACCCCGCGCGCCGGTAGGCGTGTCACACATGTCGTCGTAGCGGTGTTGCGATCCACCCCGCGGGAGGCAGCTTGTATGGCGAAAGGAAAAGTGAAGTGGTTCAATGATGCCAAGGGTTATGGTTTCATCGAACAGGATGGTGGTGAAGACGTGTTCGTCCATTTCTCCGCAATCACGATGGACGGCTTCAAGACACTCGCCGAAGGACAAGTCGTCGAGTTCGAGATCAAGACCGGTGACAAGGGTCTTCACGCCGCGAACGTGCAGCGGGTGTAACACCGTCGGCGCCATCGACGCTTTACGCTGAGCCGTACGATCCGCCTCCGCCTGCCGACCCCGGCAGGCGGTCGTGTTTTCGGGATCATCGGTGCTAGGCAGATGCAGGTCGGCATGTTTGTTTTGTTCGTATGCCCGCGCCGCTCCCCCCGCCATCGCCACGGCTGTTTCTCGTCGATGGCTACGCGCTGATCTATCGCGCATTCTTTGCGCTGCTTTCCCGCCCGTTGCGAACCGCCCGGGGGGAGAACACATCGGCGGTGTGGGGAGTCGCCAACTTCCTGCAGCGTTTACTCGCGACTCATCGGCCGGAGTATCTCGGCTGGGTGCACGACGCCGGGTTGTCATTCCGCCACGAGCGTTATCCGGCCTACAAGGCAACCCGCGAGAAGCTCGGCGAGGAGCTGCAGGCAGACTTCGATCGCGGCATGGCGCGCATCGAGTCGCTGCTCGAAGCGATGAACATCCCGATCCTTTCGTGCGAGGGATACGAAGCCGACGACGTCATCGGCACGTTGGCGACGGAAGCCATCAAAGGCGGCGTGAATGTCGTCGTGGTCTCCGGTGACAAGGACTTTCAACAACTCGTTCAACCGGGGATCTGGTTGTTGAATCCTGGACGCGGGGGCCCGGCGAGCGTTGAAGAGCAATGGGTCGGCGTCGAGAACGGCAGCGATCGCCTTGGCGTCCCGCCGAATCTGGTGATCGACTATCTCGCACTCGTCGGCGATTCATCCGACAACATTCCTGGCGTCAAGGGAATCGGTGACAAAACAGCGTCGGAACTGGTGAATACATACGGTCCGCTCGAGCGGATCCTCGAGAACGTCGAGAGCATCACCAAGAAACGCCCGCGTGAAGCCCTGCAGGCACACTCGGAACTGGCAATGCTCTCGAAGGAGCTTGTCACGATCCGAAAGGACGTGCCCGTGCAGCTCGACCTCGACGGGCTTCGCGTGCGCGATCCCGACTGGATGCGCCTGAAGAATCTCTATCTCGAGCTCGAGTTCCAGACACTGGCGAAGCAAGCAGCTGCGTCCGCCGGAACCACGGCGGCCAGTGTACGAACGTTAGGCGACACGCTTCCGGCTGGCGCAGGACCAGGCTTGCTACCTGACGATGATCCAGCGCTCGAATTTCCGCCGCCTCTGTTGCCTCTGTTGCCGACGATCGCGACGCGGTACGTGACCGTCGACACGCTCGACGCGATGCACGAAGTCATAGCCAAGGCACGGAGCGCAGGAACGATCGCGGTGGACACGGAAACGCTGATCGATGCTGACAGTCCGCTCAAGGTTGATGCGCTGCGCTCGACACTGATCGGCATCACGATCGCCGTCGCGCCGGGCGAGGCGTACTACCTTCCGCTCCGGCATCGCGCCCGTGACGGCACGCAGGTGGACTTGCCGCTCGATGCATCGGGCGACCGCTCTGCCGATGACGCACCTGAGAGTCGTGGACTCGAGCGAGGCGGTGATGAGACGGTCGCTCTCGCCGCGGCCCCAACCGTGGTCAAGCCGAAGAAAACAAAACCGGCAGCCGAGCCAGCGAGCATTGCCGAGCGAGCGTTGGCGGGCGGCGACCGCCCGATCCGCAACCTCCCGCCGCTTGACTCGAGCGAAATGGAACCGTTGCGCGCATTGCTGGAAGATACGGCGGTCCGGAAGACGGGACAGAATGCCAAGTACGACATTCTCGCGCTGCGCCGCGCCGGCATCCGCCTGCGCGGCCTCGACTTCGACACGATGCTCGCCAGCTATGTGCTGGATCCGGGCCGCCGCTCGCACGGGCTTGATGTGCTCGCGCTCGAGTTTCTCGATCACCGCATGACGTCGTTCGACGAGCTCTGTGGCAAAGGTCGCGCGGCGATCCCCTACGACCAGGTGCCGATCGATTGCGCGCGCGACTACTCCTGCGAAGACGGCGACATGACGCTTCGTCTCCGCGCCCTGTTCGAGCCCCAGCTGGAGACGCATGCACTGACGCGACTCCTCAACGACATCGAGATCCCCCTGGTTGACGTCCTTGCCGAGATGGAATGGATTGGTGTGTCGATCGATCGCGAGTGGTTCAAGTCGCTGAAGACGAGGTTCCAGGCGGAACGCGAGCGCGTCGAGCAACTGATCTACGCAGCGGCGGGTGTGGAGTTCAACATCAACTCGAATCCAAAACTGCGCGAGATTCTCTTCGAGAAACTGGGTCTTCCGGTCCTGAAAAAAACGGCAACCGGCCCATCAACCGATGCCAGCGTGCTGCAGGAACTGGCCGAGGCAGGACACGTACTTCCATCGCTGCTGATGGAGTATCGCGAGCTGTCGAAGCTGGAGAGCACGTACATCGACGCGCTGCCGACGATGGTCAGTCCGCACACTTCGAGAATCCATACATCGTTCAACCAGACTGTCGCCTCGACGGGGCGTTTGTCGTCGAGCGACCCGAATCTCCAGAACATCCCGATCCGGCGGGAGCTTGGTCGGGACATTCGCCGAGGATTCGTCCCGCGCCGCGGGTGGAAGTTGTTGTCGGCCGACTACTCGCAGATCGAGCTTCGACTGCTCGCGCACCTGTCACGCGATCCCGCCTTCGTGTCGGCATTCCAGAGCGGGGGTGACATCCATCGCCAGACGGCGGCGCTGATCTTCGAAGTACCGCTCGACCAAGTCACGTCCGAAATGCGAGGCCGCGCGAAGACGATCAATTTCGCGACGATCTACGGCCAGGGCGCACACGCACTCTCGCGGCAGCTCAATGTCGCGCACTCGGAGGCGAAGGAATTCATCACGCGCTACTTCGAGCGGTTCGAGGGAATCCGGAAGTATCTCGACTCGATGGTGGAACTCGCGCGGTCGCAGGGCTACGTACAGACCATTTTCGGTCGGCGACGCTACATCCCCGAGTTGCGCGACCGGAACTTCAACATTCGCGCGTTTGGTGAACGCACCGCCACCAATTCACCGATCCAGGGATCAGCCGCAGACCTGATCAAGATCGCGATGATCCGGATCCATCGTGTGCTGGCATCGCAAAAGTTGACAAGCACGATGATTCTTCAGGTGCACGACGAACTGGTGTTCGAGACGCCTCCGGAAGAGCTGACCACACTCGAGACGCTAGTTCGCCAGGAGATGGAGCATGCGGCCGAACTATCGGTTCCACTCGTGGTCGACATCGGGATGGGGATAAACTGGGTCGAGACAAAAATGTGATGTGCCACACGCTGCCGCGCGCGGGCGGTGACAATTCTGGACGGAATGCGTCTAATTCAGACCCTGTTGCCCGCACCAATACTCCAAGCCCGAAACCTGATGAGCCCCCGCCGAGCTGGATTTACGCTCGTGGAGCTGTTGGTAGTTGTCGTCATCCTCGGGATACTCGCGGGGATGGCGATCCCTCGCTTCAAGAACACCAAGGGAAAGGCTCACTCGGCCGCCTTGCGCACCGACCTGCGCAACCTGGCAACGGCCGAGGAGTCGTTTTTCTACTCGAACAACCGCTATACCGCGGCGCTGGACTCGCTGAACTTCATCGGCTCACCGGGGGTGGTGATCACGATCCCGGAAGCGACTCTACAAGGGTGGTCGGCGTCGGTGACGCATCCCGAGTCGTATCCGCTGAAGTGCTCCATGTACGCCGGTACCGCCGCACCGCTTCCACCGGCCACATCGGAGTCATTAATCACCTGTCAGTAAGCGCCACCGCGCGGCATGACTGACGCCGCGCGGAAGGGAGATGGGCGCGCCGCGCCGCCGAAGTCCGGCCAGCCGTCACGGTATCTCGAGTTCACTGATCGCCGAGCGGGAATGCTGCACGCGATGGATGGCGGCCTGTGGCTTCACCGTCACGTTTGGAAGGGACGTCCGATGGCGCACCTGGTCTCGGTGAACCGCGAGCTACTGCTCGAGTACGGCCGCGCGGTGGGGCTGCCGGCGGATCGCCTGCAGTTCAAGCCACTCAAGGATCCGCGCAGTGGAATCCGACGCAACGCGTGGCACTGGGACCTGGTCGGTGCGTTCCTGCCTCCGCGGCCAACGCTCGGCGCTCCCGCCGGCGATCGTTAGGCGACTCCGTTTCCCAGCACCAGACGCTCCAGTGCAGCGGCTTCGGTCCGGGCGTCGGCGATCCCGGTCACCAGCGTTGCCTGAAGGGCCGGCTGCCGGCGAAAACGAAGATAGGCCCTGACGCGAGCACTCGCCCGTGCACCCCGGTCCCGCAGCGCGAAGTCACAGTCGGCGAGCGGAGGCAACGCAACCAGCACCGCGAAGGCGAGCAGCCCGCCGCCTAACGTCCAGGCAAGTGCCACCATCAGACCCCAGGTGAGCAGCACCAGCGGGGCACCAACAACCATGGTCTGCATCGCCGGATCGGCGTCCGATGTCCGGTTGCGCCGGGCAGCCATGAGTGCCACGGTCAACGCTGGCCAGTGAATCGCCCGACCGAGCAATGCGAACGGAAAGGCAATCGCCATGATCGCCGTTTCCCGGACAACGAAAATCGCACCGGACCCGACACTGGTGTCGATCGACGCGTCGCGAAGGTCGAGCCGCGCTTCCTCAGCGATACGCTCGAGGTGCTGAAGATGGCCGCGCAACAGATCGGCGCGGTGCGCGGCCTCGCCGCCAGTCGCAGCCGCTTGCTCGATCACCAGTCGCGCTGCTGCCACGCGACGCCCGAGGGCGACGACGTCAGCCCAACTCGCCCCGCTCCCTAACGTCCCGAGCCCATCAACCGCCAGCACCGCGCTGACGCGGCCAATCTCGGCAGCGGCAGTGGCGGTCTCGTAGTTCATCGTGACAGCGCGCAACCGACGGTCAATTTCATCGGTCAACCGACCAACGGCGTCAGGATCATCGACGCCTGTCCACGTGTCGATCGACAGCGGCTCACCCACTTCGACGAGGACCCGTGTTCTGGGAGTGCTCTTGTCCTCGAAGATGAACCCGATCGGGACGATCCCGAGACCGCGGACCCCCGAGGTGCGAGCCTGAAGCGCCATCCGCGCGGTTCCTGTCTTCAGCGGCGCAATCGACGGTTCGTCGTGACTCTTTCCCTCAGGGAAAATCAATACGGCGCGCCGGCGCGCGAGTGCGTCGAGCACGGCGCGGAACGCATTTTCGTTCCGCTGTGGATCTGGCGCTCCCCCCGCTTGACGGCGAACTCGCTCATCGCTTGCCCGGCGGAGCGGGACCATTCCGAGCGCGCCGAGGAAGACGCGGAACGCAGGGTTGTCGAACAGCGTCGCCTTTCCGGTGAACGTGACCCGTCGCGCCACGGTCGTCGCGACGAGCATGGGATCGATGACTGCATTCGGATGATTGGCCACGATGAGCAATGGCCCGTCTGGCGGGATGCGGTCGGCGCCAACGATCTCGATGTCGCGGTAGTACCATCGCAACGCGATCCGCGCGAGTCGGCGCACCAGCGTGTAGAGCATCAGCGCGCCTTGGCCAAACGAAACGTGTCGGGGACCTTTCGCAGGATGAACAGCGCAAGCAGCATCGCGACGGCGACAGTCGCGACGGCCGAGCGATAGGCGAACCCGGTTCCGAAACGTGGCGATAGCATATCAACCGCGAAGGCCCAGATGAAGGGTCCGACGACAGCGGCGGCGCGCGCGGACAATACCATCAGGCTGAAGTATCGCCCGGCCTCAACGTCAGGCACGAGGCTGAGGAGGAGCGGACGCTCGGCGGTGCTCACGCCACCGTAGATCAAGCCGATCAGAAAGCCGACGATCCAGAACGCCTGCTGGGAGGGCGCGAGAATCATTGCAGTGAGAAGCACGACCCAGGTGGAGATGACGAGGAGGAGCGTCTTTTTCGGGCCAATGCGATCGGTGAGAATCCCGCAGAGATACGCACCGAAAACCGCCGGCACCGTCAGGATGAGAAACAGTTTCTGCTCGGTCCCCTTGGCGAATCCCATCGCGACGACGGCGTACAGCGCCATGTAGCTGATGATCGTGCCCATCGCATCCTGATAGAGAAAGGACGCGAGGATGAAGCGGATGGCGCCGGGGTGCCGTTTTGCATCGCGGACGGTGTGCGCCACTTCAGCAAACGCCTCGCGCCACCTGATGCGCGTGCGCTGAACCGTCCCCGCAAGATGGTCGCGACACCAGATCATGAGCGGCACCGTGAACAGCAGGAACAAGAGCGCGGTAGGCACGAAGGTGCTGACCCGACCGGCATGGGCAGTGAACGGCACGATTGCCCGCATCGCTCGCAACAGGCCGTCAGGCAGCGCAACTATTCCGGCGATCGATCCACTGAAGAACCCGGAAACAAGCAGCACACCGGCAATCGAGCCGACGTAACCGAGTGCTGTCCCGAGCCCGGAGAGACGTCCCTGCTCGTGCAACGGGGCGAGCTCGGGAAGCATCGCATTGTAGAACGGCTGCGCCGCCTGATAGGCGTAGTTCGCGACAACGAAGGCGCCGATGATGGCGACCAATGCCGACGTCGACAGGTGCCAGTCAGCGGGAAGGGCAGCGGTGCCAGCTGTCTGGTCGCCGACAATCGGGACCACGGTCTGCCCGATCACCGCAATCGCAACCGTCGCGACGCAGGCAATGATCGTGAACCAGACGACCCATGGTTTGCGCCGGCGAGTGGCATCGGAGATCGCGCCCAATACGGGAATCGAGACGGCGACGAGCAGCGAGGACACGCCATTGGCAATCGCGACCGGGGTGTTCCTCCCGACGTGCAGGTCAGAAACCAGCCACACCGCGAAGTACAGCGTCGCGATATTCATCGAGAAGATGGTGTTCGCGAAATCGTAGAGCGCCCAACTCCACCGCTCGCGTGCAGGCGCGCGTTGCTCGACGCGAATTTCGCCATCAGCAGCGGCGACCGGGATCAGATGAGAGGCATGTGGCATTCTGGATCCGTTTGAGGTGTGCGGGGAGTCTATGTCCCGGTCAAATCCCGAGCGATACGTCGCCTGACGTAGCGGCGACGTAGCACGAATCACGCATCTGCCGTTGACGCATCAGTCGACGTGTGCAAATTAGGACCGATGCGTTTCAAACTGCGTCACGAGCCATTCCCGATTGTCCGTCAGCTCCTCGCTTGCGCGGCGCTGCTGGTTGTAATGTTCGCCTTGACGTCGTGCGAGCGGACGCCGCCTTCCAACGGTCGCGACTCGGGCGCCGTCGCGCCGACGACCGTTGCTGACAGTGGGGAGCCGGTGACCACCAACGTCGGATGGAACGCCGACGCGGGTACCGTCCTACTTGTCGCCAGCGACGTGCCTGGCGTCGGGGCTGTAGTTTTTCCGGAGGTTACCGACAGTACGTTCGGAGATTCCGCGTTGATGGACCTGGCGCCGGTTCGCGGATCGCGCGTAACGCTCTACTCACGACGGGGAGAAGCAGGAAGTGTAACCGTCGTCGGCGAAGACACGACCACGGAGCCGGACAGCAGTGACGATGCGTGTGAGGACTGGCCCCTCGTACGCCTCCGGAACGAATCGCGCGGGCCAACGCTGCCATGGACGGTCGGCTTCGCCGCTGGACATGCGCGGAGCATTCTGCTCGACTCGATCGAACACCGCCAGCGCGCCGATTCGAGCCGGCTTGCCGCAGATGTCGTGCACCTCGCCGGTGCACTGGCGGGCGACACTGCGCAGGCATTTCGCGGGCTGCCGTACTACGTGAGAAGCGTCAGGCGATTTCAGCCGTCACCCGGTGTATCGGCGCTTGTCGCCGACGTCTCGCGGCGGATCAACCAGGAAGCCGACCCGCGCGAGGAGCAACTCCTCTTCGTCGCCGAACGTGATAGTGGCCGAACCGATGGGCCATGGCACATTGGATTCAGCGAACGGGCATCGGGCCACGAAGGGACGGTCGAGACACACGATGTCCTCGCCGCACTCGCAATCGGCAATTCACGTCGCCCAACGCTCGTGCTTGCCCGGTACGTGGGCGACGGCGTCGCCTATGCCCTGCTCGAGCGGAATGGTGCGGCGCGCTGGGAGATTCGCTGGGTGAGTGCGGCGAGCGGCTGCACGCAATAACGTCAGTCGGTGTCGACCTGCCCGAGAGCGGCGGGCGCCGCGGCACGCGCGCGCATCGTTGCCAAGGCGACGAGCGTTGCGACATAGGGGAGTGCGAGGAACGCCTGATACGGAAGCGTCCAACCGCGGGCTTGAAAAAGAAACTGCAGCGCGCTGGCCGCCCCGAATGCGAGCGCCGCGATCAGCACGCCTCCGGCACGCCAGCGGCCGAGTGCGACGATGGCAATCGCGATGAACCCGCGGCCCGCCGACATTCCCTCGGCGAACGTCCCCGACTGGACGAGTACCAGCGAAGCCCCGGCGACGCCGCCTAACGCTCCGGCGAAGAGCGCCGCACCAGCGCGCAGCCTGCTGGTCGCGATGCCCGCCGCGCGCGCGGCGGATGGTCGTTCGCCAGTCGCCCGAAGCGCCAACCCGAGGTGGGTCCTGGCGAGCGCCCACTGGACGGCGACGATCGAACCGAGCGCGGCGTAGGTGAACAGGCTTTGCGCAAACAGCGCACGGCCGATGACCGGGATCGCGGCCAGTCCAGGAATCGGCACGGGATGAACCACCGGAACACGGAGGCCGGCGCCCTCGGGCCCGAAGAGCACGTGGTAGAGGGCCGCCGTGCCTCCGGTGGCGACCAGCGTGATCGCTGTCCCCGTCACGATCTGCTCGGTGCGCCACCTGACGACGAAGAGGGCAAACAACGCCGCCGCCGCCGCTCCGGCGACCAACGCGAACGCAACCCCGACGACGGTGCCTAACGCGAGGCCGCCGGCCGCGGCAGCGAGTGCTCCGGCGAGGATACTCCCCTCGATACCGACGTAGATGATGCCAGCGCGCTCGACCACCAGTTCCCCGGTCGCGGCAAGCAAAAGCGGTGTCGCCGTCCGGACCGCCGCCTCGAGGAACTCGCTGTTCGTGCTCATGCCGACGAACCCTGGCGGGCGAGGACATACGCCGCGTAACGTCGCGCGACCACCGGGAGCAGGAGGACAATCAGTACGAGACTTCCTTCGACGACCGTTACGAACGCTGCCGGGACGCCAGCGTCCCGCTGCATCGCGGTCGCGCCGGCTTCCAGGGCCCCGAACAGCAGTGCACTCGGGCCGACCAGCAGCGGGTCGAGCCGGGCAAGCAACGCTACCGCGATTGCCGTGTACCCGTAGCCGGGTGACAGTCCTTCGTAGAGCGCATAGGTGACACCCGTCGCCTCGATTCCACCGGCCAACCCGGCCAGTGCGCCGCTGACGAGGAATGCGCCGAGCGCTACGCGCGAAACATCGATCAAGCCGGCGCTTGCCGCCGCACGCGGGTTTGCGCCAATCGCGCGGACGCGAAACCCCCAGGCGCTGCGCCGCATCACGATTCCGAGAATGACCGACGCGACCAGCGCGATGAGCACGCCGAGATGGAGGCGCGTTCCCGCAATACGAGGCAGCCGGGCGACCGCGTCGATTGTCACACTCTGTGGATACGCGTGAGTCGGCTCCTGGAGCGGACCACGGACGAGATACCCGACGAGATTCAGTGCAACGAAATTGAGCATGATCGTGCTGATCACCTCGAGCACCCCGCGCCGGCGGAGCAGCGCCGCCGGTAACGCCCAGAGCCCGCCGGCGATCGCTGCAAAGAGGAGAGAGAACGTTAGGCGGAGCGGGCCGGGTACGGGCAACGCGGCCGCGGCGATTGCCGCCGTTGCACCGGCAAGTAGTTGCCCTTCCGCGCCGATGTTCCAGACCCCGGCACGAAACGCGATTGCGACCGCGAGACCAGCCAGCAGCAATGGCGTCGCGCGCACGACGGTTGCCGAGAACAATGCGTAGGACGAGCCAAACGACCCTCGCCAGAGCGCAGCGAGGGCAGTAGGAACATCATATCCGCCCAGCGCGAGCAGCGTGGCGAGCAGTGTCAGCGCAACAGCCCCCACCGCGCCAGCCACCGCGATCGACTCGACAATCCGGCGCGGCACGTTAGCCGGCCTGCTCCTGCCGCCGCAATGACCGGACGGCCATGATGCCAAACGCCGGTCCCAGTGCGAGCAACGCCATGGATGTGGGCCACCCGCTTCGCGCCGCCGCGAGCGGCACGAGTTGAATGCTGGCCATCGTCAACAGGAATCCGAGTGACGTCTGCAGGGTGAGCGCGGTCCCCACCGCGTGCGATGGCACCGAGCGCGTAACGAGTGTGCTGAATTGCGCGCTGTCGGCGATCACCCAGAATCCCCATGTCCACGCCAGCGCAGCGGTCAGCAGCAGCGGACCTCCGAATGCTCCAGCGGCAAGCAGCGCGCACGCCCCACTTGCACTCAATGCGAGTGTAACCAGCCTCGCATGCCCGATCCGGTCAGCGATCATTCCACCCCACACACACCCGAGCGCACCGATCCCGATTGCGCCATAAGCCAGCAGACCGACGAGTCGTACCGTCGGCGCACCATCCGCCACGCCTCGCGACCTTTCGCTTGCGACGAGAAAGGCGCCAATCCAGGTCCAGAAGGCATAAAGCTCCCACATGTGACCGAGATAGCCACCGGTGGCCAATCGCCACTCCCGGCGCGCCACCACCTCGCGAACGAGCGTCCACGAAAACGGGCGTCGCTCGAAGGCATGCGGGCCATCGTGATACAACACGAGCACGATCACCGCGGCAAGCACGGCACCGGCGGAAGTCGCGAGGATGACGGGCTCGATACTTCCGCCCCCGAGTGCATTGATCAGGTACGGGGTCGCCTTGCCGAGTGTGAGCGCGCCGACAATCACCCCGATGGCCAACCCCCGGCGCTCGTGAAACCACGTCGCGGTCATCTTCATCGCGGGGGGATAGACGCCGGCAAGAGCAGCACCGGTCGCAAAACGGCAAGCCAACGCCCCACTGTAGCTGCCGACGCCGATCAAGCATGCGTTGGCGATCGCGCCAAACAGCGCGCTGATCGCGAACAGCTGTCGTGCCGGCACGATGTCACTGATGTTGAGTACCGCCGATGCAGCAGTTCCGCAAACGAAGCCGAGTTGCACGACACCGGTCAGCCACGCGGCGTTCGATGCGCTCAATCCCCATCGCGGCGCAAGCTGCGGCGTGATCGCGCTTGCCGTGAACCACAGCGACATCCCCAACAGCTCGGCGATTGCCAGTATCGCGAGCATCCTCCACGCGCCGCGCGTCGTGCCTGACGTTGCCGTTAGGCGGTTGGCGCGAGTTGGGCCAGCCTCGCTCAAGCGCGCGTGTCCATGTCGACGCCAAGCATCGCCCGGCCGATCGCTTCGCGATTTCCTTCGATCTCACGGAGCGTGCCCCCGACGACAACGACGATGCGATCGGACAGGGCGAGCAATTCATCGAGGTCCGCCGAGTACAGTACCACCACCGTTCCCGACCCGGATGCTTGGCGAAGGCGATCGTGCACCTCGGCGGTGGCCCGCAGGTCGAGGCCGCGCGTTGGCTGGTCGGCGACCACCAGCAATGGGTTGCCCTCGAGCTCACGCGCGAGCACGAGCCGCTGCTGATTACCACCAGACAGCGTCACCGCGGGCGCGGTTGCACCGGCGGCGCGAATATCGAATCGGAGCATGATTCGCTCGGTCCGTGCCCGCATCTCGCTCCAGTCGATCCAGCCGCGGCGCGCGCCGGCCCCGGCGAGCGCGACATTTTCCGTCAACGTAAGTTCGCCAGCGATAGCGTCCGCGTTCCGGTCCTGCGGAACGTAGCCGATGCGCGCCGGGAGGCGAACGGTGCCGGTCTCGGCGGCGTCGCGGCCGGCGACGATGCGAAGCAGATCCTGTTCCCCGTTTCCTTCGACCGCAGCGATGCCAACGATCTCTCCACGCTTCGCGGTAAACGAAACGCGCGCCAATCCCGCGGTTCCCCGCCGCGAACTGACCACGATGTCTCGGAGCACGACCACTGCGTCGTCACTGGTAACCGTGGCCGTCCTGCCGCCTAACGATTTCCCGATCGCCGGCCCGGCCTGATCAGCGCCGAGCATGGCGTTGGCCAGTGATTGCTCCGTCACCATCGCTGCTGCCGACGAATGAACAACTCGGCCGGCGCGCAACACCGTAACATCGTCGGCGACGGCGAGTGCATCGCGCAGCTTGTGAGTGATGAGCACCACCGCGCGGTCGCCGGTTGCGAACGCCCGCGTCCAGGCGAGGAGCGCAGCCGCGTCCGACGGGGCGAGGGTGGCCGTCGGCTCGTCGAGGATCAGGAGACGAACGCCGTGCGCGAGCGCCTTGAGGATCTCGACCCGCTGCTGCGCGCTCACGCCTAACGTGCCGGCAATGGCCTCCGGATCGACCATCAGCCCGGTCGCTGTACCGAGCGCGCGCACCTTCCGCTTCGCCTCGGCTGCGTGGAATAAACCGCGTCCCCCGAGAGCGACATTTTCCGCGACACTGAGCGACGGCACGAGCGAGAAGTGCTGCTGGACCATCGCGATGCCCGCCGCCAATGCGTCGCGCGGCGATCCAACCGCGACCGGCGCGCCTCGCCAGCGAAGGGTACCGCTGTCCGGGCGCGTCAGACCGAACGCGATGCGCATCAGCGTGGTCTTCCCGGCCCCGTTCTCGCCGAGCAGCGCATGCACCGTCCCTGGCCTAACGGTAAGCGACACGCCGGCCAGCGCCTGTACCGTCCCATAACGCTTGCTGATCGCATCGAGTGCGAACAGCGGAGCGACGATGGTCACAGGCCGGTTGGCGCCTCGATGAATCGCCATGGCAGTGCGAATTCGCGCTCGAGCAGCTCGCCAACGGCCTGGACCCCGAGCGTTTCGGTCGCATAATGGCCAGCGTAAATGATCACGATCCCGAGGTCGGGTGCGTCAACCGCGCTCCAATGAGGACCTTCGCCGACGATCAGCGTATCGACGCCGAGTGCCACCGCCTCGCGCAAGGTGTCGGCGGACGCCCCGGCACCGGTGCAGATTGCCCAGCGCCGCGTCAGTCGTGCCGGATCGAACGAAGTCGCGATCGCCCGTCCGCCATGGTGCCGTGCGAACGCGTTAGCCCGTTCGACGATCTCCGCCGTCGGCAGTTCGCACGCGCCGCGAACCCCGATGTCGATGCTCTGGAAGCGGGCGAAACTGCCGTCAGGCACGAGCCGAAGCGCGCTGGCAAGCAGCACGTTGTTCCCCAGCTCCGGATGCGCATCGAGGGGCAAGTGCGATGAGTAGAGCGCGATGTCGTGTGCGAGCAGCCGATAGAGCCGTTCGTAGAGCGCACCACGGATCGGCTGTACTCCGCCCCAGAGCAGGCCGTGATGTACGATCAACAGATTGGCACCCGCGGCAATCGCGCCATCGATCGTCCGCTTCGAACAGTCCACCGCGACGGCAACGGAGCGGATCTCCGCCCGGTTTTCGAGCTGGATCCCGTTGACGGCTGGTGGATAATCGGGCGTGTCGCGCGTTCGCAGGACCTCATCGAGGCGGTCCGCGATCACGCGTAGCGTTGGCATCAGGGCGTGTTCGCGTGGGTGGTCATCGACAGCGCGCCGCTGCGAAGCTCTGACCGCACCGAGTCAACGCGGGCGCGCACCGCCGGAGAAACGATCGCATCGAACGCCGGATTCGGTACGTAGGTGACGACGTCGGTTGCTGTTCCGAGCTCGATCACTCGTGGCGTGAATCGCTTCTCCTTCACTTCGCGTGCGACTGTCAGGAACGCGTGCGGAATGTCGATTACGACGCTGCCGATCACAACATCCGGCGCGACGGTGTTCTGGTTGGAGTTCGACCCGAACACCCACACTCCTTTCTTCTCGCGCGCTGCCTGGAAGATTCCCAGCCCTGCCGCGTCCGCGTTCTGGAAAATGAGGTCCGCGCCCTGCGCGATCTGGGCAAGCGCTTGCTCCTTCCCTGCCGCCGCATCGTCCCAGTTCCCGATGAACGACGTCAACACGCGTACCCGCGAGTTCACCGCGCGCGCGCCCCGCGCAAATGCATCGAAGCTGCTCTTTACCGGTGGCAACTCCGTCCCCCCGATTGTCCCGACGACTCCCGTCTTCGTCATCGAGCCGGCAACAAGTCCGGCGAGATAGGAAGGATCCTCGAACGCAAACACCATCCCGGCCACATTGCCGCCCGCGCGGTTGCCTGAAGTTGCGACGTAGACGGTCTTCGGAAAGTCCGGTCCAACCCTGAGCGCCGCGTCCTGAAACTCGAAGCCATGCCCGAAGACGAGGTCGTACCCCTGGGCGCCATATTGCCGGAAGTTTTCCTCGAATTCCGCTGGAGTCCGCGTCTGGATATGGCTGATCGAGGCGCCAAGGCTGTCGCGGATGCGCGTCAACCCATCGTACGCAGCGCCGTTCCACGAGCGATCCGAAATCGGGCCAGGGGTGAGGAGCGCGACCCTGAATCCGGACTTCGGCGCTTCCTGTCGCTGCCGGCACCCGATTGCGCCGACCATCACCGAACCGGCAAGCATGGTGACCGCGGCAACGCGGACAACACACCAGTTCTGCGCACCGGAATGTTTGCTGCCGCCGCGACGAGTCGATCGCTGGATCACCCTGGAGAACCTCGCCTAACGGTAGTGGCGCACCGACGAACCTCGCTCGACGCCGACGAGATGGCAGACACATGGGAACAGAGGAAAGCTAGCCCGGGTTCCCGAGGTCGTCGTCCAGCCGGACGCCGCGAAGCGCTTCTCTGCGGCGGAATTCCGCCACTAATTCCCGAGTGGTTCCGCGACTACGGCAGGGATGCCGGGGCGAGTGCCCGGCTTTCCATCCTCCATGCGGACGGCGCCATTGATCTTGCCGCCCTCTGCTACGACGATCGTTCGCGCCACGATGTCGCCCTGGACGCTTGCCGTCGCCTGGATCTCGACGCGCTCACTGGCGGTGATCGTTCCCTCGACTGCGCCGCCAATCACCGCTTCGCGCGTCTCGATGTCACCGTGCACGCTGCCCTGCCGGCCCACGAGCACCTGGCGCGCACTGCGGATCGAGCCATCGACTCGGCCCTCCACCTTGACCACGCCATTGCTGTCGATGTCGCCGCTCACGGTCATTCCCGCCGCGATGATCGAAAGCGCACCCTCACCGGTTGCGCCGTTCTTCCCGTCCTGCTTTTCGTCCTTGAAGATCGCCATATGTCGCCTACTGCCTCGGTTGCTGAATGAGCGCCATCGGATCGACGGCCGCGTTTCCCTTGCGCACCTCGAAATGCAGGTGTGGCGCCGTCGAGCGTCCAGTGTTGCCGGAGAGCCCGATCACCGAACCCAGTGAGATGCGGTCTCCCTGCCTAACGCGAGTCTGGCTGAGGTGCCCGTAGCGCGTTTCGTATCCCTGCGGATGCGCGAGGCGGACCATCTTGCCGTACTCCGCGGTCTCGCTCACTTCGACGACCAACCCGCCCCCGGCGGCACGGACCTCCGTCCCCTCGGGCACGGCGATGTCGAGTCCGGGATGGGTGGCTCCGTACTCCTGGCCACTGCCCACACCGCGCGTCACGTAGCCCTTGGCCTCGAGGGGATAGCCGGTAGGCAACGTCATCGTGACCGTGTCCGGCGCCGATGGCTTCGCCACGATCGGAGCAACGATTGCGGGGGCTGCACTTGCCGCCGGAGGGAGACCGGCTGCCGCGAGCGCCGCTGCTGCGGGAGACCGCTGCGCTGGCGACGCGCCGAGCATCGTCTGGACCTGCTCGTATCGTTTCTGCAACTCCCCAAGCGTGCGCTGGAGCGTATCGATTCGCTTCGCATCGAGCTCCATCGTCGCGAGACGTCGTGTCAGCAAGGGCACGCGAGCGGCCTGGATTCCAAAAAAAACGAACACGAAGCCGAGAAGCCCGGCGATGACCATCCCGGTTCGCGACAGCACGAACCGCATCATCCGGACTCTCGTCGGGCTCAGAACGATCGTCCGATTGGCGAGTCCACCTTCTCGCTGGACCTGGATGATCATCGATCCAGCGTGCGGCGTGTAGATGTTGCCGTAGCCCTGTTTCTGTTCGTTCGGTTCTGTCATAGGGCCTCGTTACAGCGCGTCCCGGCCAGTGCCGAGCAGCAGGTCCACCATTCGTTCAAAGTCGTCCCCCGAGTAGAAAGGGACGCGCAACTCTCCTTTCTGTTTCCCGGAGAGCGCGATGTGAACATCTGTTTGGAGGTGTTTGCGGAGCTGGTCCTCGATTCTCCGCACCTCCGCGGGACGGGTATCGGTGTCCGTGGCCGCGTGCGCCGGCTTCTTCGAGCCGTCGCGAGCGAGACGCTCGACATCGCGGACGGTCAGGGCTCGAGCGATTACGTCACGTGCTGCCGCAGTCATCGACCGCTCGTCGGGAAATGCCAGCAGTGCGCGCGCGTGGCCTAACGTCAGCTGGGATTCGGCGACCATGCGTCGGACGCTCGCAGGCAGTGCAAGGATGCGCAGAATGTTCGCGACCGTCGATCGATCCTTTCCCACCGTATCCGCGACCTGCTGCTGCGTCATCCCGAACTCTTCGAGCAGCCGCTGATAGCCCTCCGCTTCCTCCAGCGGATTGAGGTCTGCCCGCTGGAGATTTTCTACCAGCGCCAAGGTCAGCGCCGTCCGGTCGTCGATGTCCTTCACGACCGCGGGGATCTTCGTCCACCCAAGCGCCGATGCGGCGCGCAACCGACGCTCACCTGCGATGAGCTCAAAACGATCACCGCCTGCTGGCCGCACCGTTATTGGCTGCAATAACCCGGTTGCCTTGATGCTCGCCTGAAGCTCGGCCATTTCCTCCGCCTTGAATTCACGACGGGGCTGATAGCGGTTAGGCCGGATATCCGTCAGAGGGAGCTCCCGATATGGCGTAGCTGTCCCGCCGCCTCGCCCTCCTTCCGCGTGGCCGGGAGCCGCAATCGTCGGCGCGCTGTTGATCAGCGCTTCGAGTCCCCGTCCCAGCCTTCGTTGCTGCCTTTCGTTGCTCACAGCCTGCCCTCCGCCTGCGGGATGGCTGCTTCAACGTCCACAGTCCGTGCCTGCCGCGTATAAGCGCCAGTCCGCTGGCCGAATCGTTCAATCAACTCGCGGGCGACACCCATGTATGCTTGCGCTCCAACCGAAGCGATGTCGTACAGGATGATCGGTTTACCAAAGCTCGGGGCTTCAGCCAGGCGGACATTCCTTGGAATGACGGTCTGAAAAACCTTTGGGCCAAAGTACTCGCGTGCATCGGCCGCGACCTGCCGCGACAGATTGAGCCGAGCGTCATACATCGTGAGCAGGACTCCATCGATACCGAGCCCCTCGTTCACGCCGCGCTGCACGAGGGTGACGGTGCTGAGCAGCTGAGAGATTCCCTCGAGCGCGTAATATTCGCACTGCAGGGGGATCAACAGTGCGTCGGCGGCCGCGAGCATGTTTAGGGTGATCAGTCCAAGCGAGGGGGGACAGTCAATGAGGATGAAGTCGTACTCGCCCTTCACCTGGTCAACGGCCTCCTTCATCGCGCGATCTCGGCGCGGATGCGAGACTAATTCGACTTCCGCACCGGCGAGATCAGGGGTTGCGGGAACGACGTCGAGATGCTTGAACTGCACGCCGCGGATCGTCGCCTCTGCCATGGTGCACTCGCCAATCAGTGCGTCGTACACAGTAAGGCCGATCGTCTCGCGGCTGATTCCGATTCCGCTGGACGCGTTACCCTGCGGATCGCCGTCGATCAGCAGGGTTCGCTGTTCGGCGACCGCCAAGCTCGCCGCCAGGTTCACTGCAGATGTCGTCTTGCCGACCCCGCCCTTCTGATTTGCTATCGCGATGACTCTGCCCACAATTCATCCAGTTCTTGGGAGAGGCGGCAATATAGCCCCGTTCTGTTTCACGTGGAACAATCAACCCGGCACAGCTCGCTTACCAAGGCAGTGTTTCACGGGAAACAATGTTCCTAAGCCGACAGCACAATAAAATGGGAGCCAAAGCTCCCATTTTTCCAATGGTCCTCATGGCTTATCGCGGTACAAACACCCATCGGGCGTTAACGACGGCAGAGATCGTCTGTTCGCCGGGCTCGATCGGGGTTGCACCGACCATCTTCGCCGACATGTCGCTCACCATATTCGCCCGGTTGTAAATGACCGGCGGTGCAAAATCCGTCGTGCTGATCTCCATGAGCGCGCCGACGGTACCACCCGCCGCTACCGCCATCGCGTCGGCATCGCTGCGCGCGCGCGCGACCGCACTAGCGAGCGCGGTGCGCCGCGCCGAGTCGGTGTTGGAAGAATAAAAAGAGAGCGAACTGATCATGTTCGCTCCTGCCTCGAGAGATGCATCGATCGCCTTGCCGATCGCTCCGACATCACGGATGTCGACGCGAACAGTATTGGTGGCGTTGTACGCGACAACCCGCGGACTCTGTCCGTTCTTGTCGTATTGCATTTCAGGGAAGAGGTTGTAGTTCGCCGTCGAGAGCTGTTCGGATGTGAACCCGAGTTTTCGCAGCGCATCCAGCACACTCTGCTGCTTCCGCGCGTTCTGGGCACCGGCGTCAGCGGCCGTCGCCGCGCGAGTTTGCACGCTGACTTCGAGCCGTGCTCGATCCGGCGTGATCTTGGTCTCTCCCTGCCCGCTGGTGACGATCATCGGTACGGCGGCCATGTGGGTCGCCGCCGGCGACGGTGCACCGGCGCCTGGCTGCTGGGCAAGCGCTGGGGCACAGGCGACAAGCCCTGCCACGGCGCAGGAGGACAACGACAGCGCGCGAATAACATTCATGCGTACTCTCCGGTAGATCATCGTAATTTGGTAACTATTGCTAATTAATAAAGACGAGCAACGATTGATTGCGGTCGAGATCATGCCGACGCGCGGCGTTCGCAACGGCTCCTGTCTGGATTCACTCTGCTCGGCGGGCGGCGGTTGCTTTGAACATACACGCACCCGATTGAGCAGCGCCCATCTGTCGCACTGATTATCCGATCTGGGCTCGCCGGCGTTCGATCTCGAGTACGAGGTTCTGCAAATCGCTTGGGCTGACCCCGGGGATCCGTGATGCCTGGGCCAGCGTCGCAGGTGCGACGGCGGCCAGCTTCTGCCTCGCCTCGATCGACAGCGACCGCATCTCACCGTAAGGCAACCCAGCGCCGAGCGGAAAGGCATCGAGTCGGCGCATCTTGTCGGCCTGCACGCGCTCGCGTTCAAAATAGCCAGCGTACTTGATCTCGAGGTCTGCGGTCACCGCCGCATCGGCCGGAATGATGCCAGTGACGCCGGCGGCACGCAGCAGGTCAAGCAGAGCCACTCCCTGCCGGCGGGCAACCTCGACGATCTTCACCGCGTGAGCAAGCGGCGTGCTGCCCGCCGCTTCGAGGAATGGAGCGGCCTGCTCGGGGCGGATTGACGTACTGTCGGCCAGAGAGCGTGCGCGGTCTTCGGCGGCCAGACGCGCGTCGACGATCGATTGCTCGACGTCGCTCAGCGCGCCACGCTCGCTGGCCACGCCAGCCAGCCGCCGGAGCGCATTGTCCTGGCGTACCGTTAGGCGGAACTCGGAACGCGACGTGAAGAGGCGGTATGGCTCGTCGACTCCACGGGTCACCAGGTCGTCGACGAGCACGCCGATGTACGACGACGCGCGACCGAGGATGAGTGGTGGCCGCTCGAGCACGCGAAGCGCCGCGTTGTAGCCGGCAACGACGCCCTGACCCGCGGCTTCTTCATAACCGGTGGTTCCGTTGATCTGTCCGGCGAGAAAAAGCCCGCCAAGCGCCCGCAGTTGCAGCGTCGCATCAAGCTGAGTCGGCGGGTAATAGTCGTATTCGATCGCATACCCGGCGCGCGTCATCCGCACCGCCTCGAGTCCAGGTACCGCGTGCAGCATGCGGAGTTGCACGTCCACTGGAAGCGACGTCGAGAGCCCGTTGACGTACATCTCCCGGGTGTCGTGCCCTTCCGGCTCGAGGAAAACCTGATGACGCTCGGCGTCGGGAAAGCGGAGAATCTTGTCTTCGACGGACGGGCAGTAGCGAGGACCACGGGAACCGATCGCGCCGCCATACATCGCCGAGAGCGAAATGTTGTCTCGGACGACGGCCTTGGCTGCCTCGCCGGCAAAGGTGATCCAGCACGGGAGCTGCGCTGGGTGCCGAGTCGTTTCTGCCTGACGGCGCGGGGTGTTCCAGAAGTGCGACCATGAGTAGTCGAACGCGTCGATCTCACTCTCCTGCCGCTCGAGATGCGAGTAGTTCACCGAGCGACCATCGATCCGCGGCGGTGTCCCTGTCTTGAAGCGAGCGACTTCCAAACCGAGCGATTCGAGCTGCTCGGCGAGGTGGATCGCCGACGGTTCGCCAGCCCGGCCACCCTCGAACCGGGTCTCGGTACCAATGTGAATCCGGCCGCGGAGGAAGGTGCCGGTCGTAAGAACCACAGCGCGCGCCGAGAATCTCCGTCCCTCGAGCGTCTCGATACCGCGAACTGCGGGCCCGTCTTCGTCGATCAGCAGGCGTGCAACCGTACCTTGAATCGTGTCGAGATTCGGTTGATCCTCGAGCAGCGTCCGCACGGCACGACGATACAACCCGCGATCGCACTGCGCCCGTGGCGCCCAGACCGCCGGGCCTTTCCCGCGATTGAGCATACGGAACTGGAGGGTCGCGAGATCCGTTGCGCGGCCCATGATGCCGCCCAACGCATCCACCTCGCGGACAACGGTGCCCTTCGCCACGCCACCGATCGCCGGATTGCACGACATCTGGCCGATCGTTTCGAGAGCGCTCGTGACGATTGCAACGCGCGCACCGAGACGTGCAGCGGCGACGGCGGCTTCCGTGCCGGCGTGACCCGCGCCGATCACGATGACGTCGTACGACGCTTCGGTCGAATCGGGTCGCGTCATCGCGCGTGCGTGGGCCAACGGACGACGAGACAGGGCATAGTAGGAAAGCTATACACCGCGATGCCGGCGCGGAAACGAAAGCGGCCGTTCAACTGGGGAAGCGGAGGCGTGACCGTGCCGTCCGCGATCGACTGCTGTTTCGTTCGAGCACCAGGGGCGCGACCATGGCGACGTCGGGACGGAGCGGTTATGCTGCTCGATCCCGCCGAGGAGATGCCGATGCCGCTGCAAGCGCCCGCTGGCGCGCCAACGATGGTAATCCGCCGGAGTGCATTCGACGCATCCGGCCTGACGCGTTCGATGCTCGATACACGGCTGAACCTGACTGCTGACGAGTTCCGGGTGGAGGGCGGACTGGTGGCGGTCGGGCCGATCCACGAAGAACCCTCGCTCGTTGCCCTGATCGAGGAGCTCGAAGGGTTGGGGCTGCGCTACTTCGAGGACTTCTTCGAGCTGAGCGGCAACTGGCCGGAGTGGCTCAAATTATTCGCAATGGGCGAATAATTCAGCGGTTTTGGAACGACGCGAAGCAATCCGTCCCAGCCGCACTCGAAACACCAACTGGTTCGAAACCAGGGCATCAGCAGGTTCCATGCGCGCGACTGGACCCGAACGGTCACGGCGTTGCAATTCGGGCAGTGCACGCCGTCGGGGAGGATGCAGAGAAAGAAAATCGTCGCGGCGATGATCCGCAGGATGAAGAAACCGACGAAGATCACGCCGAACCACATCGCATCCGTCATCGAGCCCATCCTTCCGCCTAACGGGCGGGGAATCGCACCAACTCCGGTCGTCAGAGCCGTCGCTCGACCACCGACCACGCCTCGACCCAGGCATCGCCATTCTCGACGCGGTCGATGACGACGTCGGCGCCCGGCAGCAGGGCAGTCCCTTCGAGGCTGCGCGCACGCAGAAGACGCGTGCTGCCACCGTCCTGATATGAAATCTCGTACGCAGCGGGGGCGCCAGCCTGTTCGTCGAGCACGCGAGTGACGTGGGCAGGATGACCCTGGAGCAGATAGCGCTCGTCGACGACTTCAGCGGCGACTCCGGGAAGCGCCCAACGAGCGACGAGCAGGCTGGCCCCGATGACGCCTAGCGTTCCCGCTGCGGCGGCGACGACAAATGCCATCGCGCTACCGAGTGTCGAGTATCGATGCAGCAGATACCCCGTGGCCCCGAATGCTGCTGCAAAGGCCGCGATATTCGGGACAGTGAGTCGAGCGCCGATGGTTGGCGCACCAACTCCCCCGCCGGCCGGGACCCGCTGACGTTCGACGCCAAACAGCATCGCCCCGACACCGAGTATGAGCCCGGCGACGAAGAGCCCGAGAAAGATGTGCGTCTGTTCCACGTCAGCGATCGAGATTCGTGCGCAGGAACTGAACGGTCATCGGCCAGGCGGTTCTGGAGGCTGCGAAGTTCGCGCCATTCATCTGGTCCTGTGCGCGGAGAAAACCGTGTCCAGCGCCCGCGAACATCTGATGCGTGAACATCTTGCCGAGCGCGTGCATCGCCGAATCGGCGGGTGGCACGGTCGCTCCGACGCGCGCGTCCTCTCCGCCATACAGGCCGAGCACAGGGGCACGGATCGCGGTCAGGGTCGACGTGGCAGGTGAGGTCCCATAGTAGACAACCGATGCACCGAGTGTCGGCGAGTGGACGGCATGTTCGAAGGAAATGGCACCGCCCCAGCAGAAACCGATCACTCCATAGCGAGGTTGCGCCGCAGGAAGCGCCATGCCGTACGCCGCCGCGGCGTTGATCTGGCGCTGAACCGTCGCCGGGTCGAGGGTCCGGATCGCTGCGATCGCGGCCTGCATACCGACGGTATCGGTCGCGGCGAGTGGAATCTTGCCGGTCAGGAAATCGGGGGCGATCGCGATGAACCCATCGGCCGCGAGCTGGTCGGCGACGCTGCGAACCCAGGTGCTCAGCCCGAAGATCTCGTGTACCACGACCACTATCGGCGCCTTGGTGCTCCGTTGCGGATAGACGACCCAGAGCAGTAGCGAATCGCCGGCCTGCGCGCCCGTACGAATCGTCACCCACTCACCGTGCCGCGGCGAAGCGTTGAGTCGGGCGGCGGCCGTGGCCGCGCCGGGCGCGATGGTCGGGTCGTCCATGACCATCCCCGTTGCTGGCGCGGATGCAGGCATTGCCATGGTGGAATGATCGTGCGTGCTGGCCATCGTGCCATTGTGGGCGCAGGCTGCGGCAACGAAAACAGCAACGACAGAAGCGAACGATCTGGCAACGACGCGTGGAGAACGACGCATGGGAGAATTCCGCGAGTGAAGGCAAGGGGAAACGTGGCTCGGTTCCGGCGCTCATTCCACCGGGCCGGCTGGTGATCATAGTGCGCGAAGCATGCGACCGCGAGCGACTCGCGGGAGGACACTTTCCATCACTCGGCACACCGCGCGCCAGTGAGGTCGATTAAGTTGCAGCTCCTATGGAGGTTCAGATCTTCGGAGTGAAGAAGAGCGCGGACACGCGGAAGGCACAGCGTTTCTTCACCGAGCGTCGCATCAAGATGCATTTCGTCGATCTGATGGAACGCGCCGCATCGCCGGGTGAGCTGCTGCGGTTCCATCAGAAGTTCGGGGTAACCGCCCTGATCGACAAATCCGCGAAGCGATACGCCGAGCTCGGGCTGGCGCAGTCGCGGATGGGAGACGAGCGGTGGATGGAAATGCTGGCGTACGAGCCGCTGCTGCTGCGGATGCCGCTCGTCCGGAATGGGAATCAATTGACAATCGGGGCTGCGGAGGCCGTGTGGAAGGAGTGGTGCGGGAAGTGATCGGTAGCGCGACGTGAGTCTGGTCGCGCTCTCCGGTGTCGGGGTCGAGTTCGGCGCGACGACGCTGTTCAAGGACATCACCTTCACGATCGCCCGTGGCGATCGGTGGGGCATTGTCGGGCGGAATGGTATCGGCAAGACGACGCTGTTCAAGCTGATCACCGGCGCCCAGGCGGCGACCAGCGGGCAGGTCGCGCGGTCGGGCGCTGCGCGCATCTCGCTGCTCGAGCAGCACCGCACCTTCGAAGGCGCCGATACCGTGTGGGCGGCAGCGGCCGGCCCGTTCGCCGAACTCCTGGCGCTCGAGCAGTCGCTGGCCCACCAGGCCGAAGCGTTAGGCGGTGACCCATCCGACCAGGCGATGGCGAAGTATTCGCGCGACCTCGAGCGGTTCGAGCGCGAAGGTGGCTACGAGATCGCGGCGAAGGTCGACTCGGTGCTGCACGGCCTTGGCTTCGATCCGGAAAAGGCGCGGAGCCAGCCGCTGACCCAGTTGAGTGGCGGCGAGCGCGGGCGGCTCGGGCTTGCCCAGCAGCTGGCCGCACCGGCGGACATCCTCCTCCTCGACGAACCGACCAACCACCTCGACCTCGAGACCACGGCGTGGCTCGAGCAGTACCTTCGCGAGCTCGAAGCGACGGTCGTCGTCGTCAGCCACGATCGCGCCTTTCTCGACGCGATCGCTGACCACATCCTGCACTTCGAGAACGGCTCGGCGTTTCCCTACACGGGCGGCTACGAGTCGTTCGTGACACAGCGGACAGAGCGCCGGCTTTCCGATCAGCGGGCCTTTGACAAGCAGCGGAAGGTCATCGCCGCTGAAGAGGACTACATCAGGCGTAACCTCGCCGGCCAGAACACCAAGCAGGCGAAGGGGCGGCGGAAGAAGCTGGCGCGGTTGCCGCGCCTGTCGGGACTCGCCGGCGAGGGTGGGGTGATGTCCCTTGCCTTGCGCGCCGCGGAACGCGGCGGTGACCAGGTGGTGATTGCCGAGCATGTGAATGTCGCGGTCGAGGGGCGAACGCTGCTCCGCGACTTCTCGTCGCGCGTCATTCGCGGCGACGTGATCGGGCTGATCGGGCCTAACGGTGCCGGCAAGACGACGCTGCTGCGGACGATCGTCGGAGAGCGGACCCCCGACCGTGGTGAAGTGCGTATCGGCGGATCGATCAACCTCGCCTATTACGACCAGCAGCTGGGCAATGTCCCGATGGGCAGGACGCTGTACGACGTCATCGCCGACCTGCGGCCGACGTGGGGACGCGGTCCGATCCAGGGACACCTCGGCCGTTTCGGCTTTTCCGGCGACAGTGTGCTGCGGACAACCAACGTGCTGTCCGGGGGCGAGCGGGCCCGCCTCGCGCTGGCCGTAATGATGCTCACCGGCGCGAACCTGCTGGTGCTCGACGAGCCGACGAACCATCTCGACGTCGAATCGATCGAGGCGCTGGAGGAAGCTGTCGAGAGCTACGATGGGACGGTCATTCTCGTCAGCCACGACCGCGCGCTGCTCCGGGCGCTGGTGAAGCGCGTCTGGGTGCTTCACCACGAACACATCACCGACTTCCCCGGCACGTTCGAGGAATGGGAAACAGCGAGCGCGGAGCGCGCGCACGCGGCGTCGGTGACTGCCGCCGAAGACGCGGAGCTGCGCCGGGTACACGAGCGTCAGAAGACGACGCGCAAGGGCGACGCCCGCGACAAGGACGGCAACGCGGTACGACAGGCGAAACGGGCGGTCGAGGCGGCGGAGGCGGAAGTCGCGCGCCACGAAGCGCGCGTCAACGAGCTGACGCACCAGCTCGAGGATCCGGAGCTCTACACGACGCCTAACGGTACGAAGCGCGCCAAGTCGTTAGGCGGCGAGCTCGATGCGGCCAAGCGATCGCTCGACAAGGCGATCAGCGCGTGGGAGAAGGCAGTCGAAGCCGCGGAGCGGGCCGCCGTCTAGAACTCGCCGATGAAACCGATCTCGGGCTCGAGGCGATGGCCGAACTTGTCCTCGACACACTTCTGCGCGTGAGCGATCAGCGAACGGACATCGCGCGCCGTGGCGTGGCCGAGGTTCACGAGAATGTTGGCGTGGATGTGCGAGATCTGCGCGTCACCGATGCGATGACCCTTGAGCCCGCACTGGTCGATGAGCCGGCCGGCGCCGATGCCCTCGATCTTCTTGAACACGGACCCAGCGCTCGGATGCCAATCGAGCCACGGATGCTTCCCACCGCGCCAGCTCAGATTTTCCTGCGCGATGCGGTGGAGCACCGCCGGGTCAGCCCGCTCGAGCTGGAAGGTCGCTGAAAGCACGACGTCCTGCCGATGGTGGAGGATGCTCTCGTCGTAGCCGAACTGCATGCCGTCGTGGTCGATCATGACGCGCTTGTTCTCTTCGCTGAGCAGCTCCGCGCTGAGGAACACCTCGGCGATGAACATCGTCCGCTCGCGCGCTGGAGCAGGCGAGAGGAAGTGCAGGTTCTGCCAGATCGCGCCGCCGATCGTGCTTGGGATGCCGACGTAATGCTCGAGTCCCGACCAGCCGCGGGCGAGCGTTTCCTTGATCACGTCGGCTACCGTGGCCCCGCTCTCGACCCAGAGCTTGCCGTCCGCCGCGAACGAAAAGTGTCGAGCGGTGTTTCGAATGACGAGCCCGCGAAAACCGTGATCGCCGATCAGGATGTTCGCGCCAAGCCCGAGCACGAAGAACGGAACGCCGAGCTCACGGGCGGCGACGATGGCCGTCGCGAGTTCGTCGGCCGATGTGGCTTCGAAAAAGAGATCGGCGGGACCGCCGATCTTGAAGGTCGTGTACTGACCGAGTGCGACGTTGCGCTGCGCACGGCCGTGCGGGAGGCGCGCTGCGAGCGCGTCGAGCATATTCAGCGTAGTCGATGGCATGACAGTCATAATGAAACGACGATGATCCCTGCTCGAAAGTCCCATTCCGCTTGCCGCACGCGAACGCTGGCGTTGCTCGCCAGGATTGTTCTCGCGGTCGCGCTAACGCTCGCCCCAGCCGCGGTGCGTGCGCAGGCTCACTCGACGACGAGCGCAGTGGCCCGCGCAACCGCTCAGCGAGCGACGCTCGAGAAAGTGATCCGGCGCGAGGTGTTGCCGAACGGAATGGAGATCATCGTCGCCGAGAACCATGGCGTCCCGCTGGCGACCATCGAGATCGACGTCCGGAACGGTGCATTCACGCAGGCTCCGGGGTTTGAGGGGCTGGCGCACATGTACGAGCACATGTTCTTCAAGGCCAACGCGATGCTCCCGGAGCCGGAAGCGTTCGTCGAACGGGCCGGAGAGTTGGGCGCGGTGTTCAATGGAACGACCACCGAAGAGCGTGTGAACTATTACGTCACGCTGCCAAGCGACAGCCTGAGCGGGGGGATCCAGTTCATCGCTGCGGCGCTCCGGCGGCCGTTATTCCGTTCGGACGAGCTGGAGCGCGAGCGTCAGGTAGTGCTCGGCGAATACGATCGCGCCGAGTCGAACCCGTTCTCCGCTCTGACCAACGTGACGGGAAAGGTTCTCTGGGGAAGCGCGTGGTCGCGGAAGGACGCGCTCGGAGAGCGGCCGGCAATCCTCGCCACGACGCCGGCGAAGCTGAGGGAGATCGAGCATAAATATTACGTTCCGAACAACAGTGCGTTGATCGTCACTGGTGACGTCAATCCGGAGAAAGTTTTTCGCGAGGCACGGGAAGCGTTCGCCGACTGGCCACGAACCGCCGATCCGTTCGTCGCGGATCCGATCCCGCCCGTGCCACCGCTCCCAGCGAGCAAGGGCCTGGTAATCGAGGCGCCGATCGGAACCGTCATCGTGCTTCTGCAGTGGCAGGGTCCGAGCGTTGGCGCGGATCCTCAATCCACGTATGCGGCGGACGTATTCTCCGATGTGCTGAACCAGCCAAACTCCGGCTTCCAGAAGCGGCTCGTTGACAGCGGATTGTTCCAGGCGGCGGGGGTCAACTACTACACTCTCAACCATGTCGGTCCGATCAGCATCAGCGGAACGACGACACCGGAGAAGCTGAAGGCGGCGCTGGCCGCGCTCGATCGGGAGATCACGCGCTTCGACGATCCGGGCTACTTCACCGCCGCCGAGCTCGAACCGGTGAAGCGTCAGCGGGTCGTCGGCACTGCGATGGGTCTCGAGCGCGCATCGGGATTTGCCCACACCATCGGCTTCTGGTGGAGCGTCGCGAGCCTCGAGTACTACCTCGGCTACGATGACAACATGGCGCAGCAGACGACGAAGGATCTCAACGCGTACGCGGCGCGGTACATCGTGAAGAAGCCCCGTGTCGTCGGCGTGATGATCGATCCCGACTCACGTCGCCGTATCGCGCTCACCGATGCAGACCTGCTGGCCGCAGGAGGCGGTCGATGATCGGGCACGCGATGCGGCTGACGTGCGGCCCGATCGCGACGGTCGCTGCCGCCGTCCTTGCTGTGAGCGGGGGCGGGTCCCGTGCCGCTGCACAGGCTGCAGCCCCGGCATTGCCTAACGCGACGGCATGGGTCAACACGAAGGCGGCGGGGGCGACGACGACCGACTTCCTCGTCGACGGAGTGCACGTTGTGCTCCGGCAGACGACGGCGAACGACGTCGTGGCAGCGAACCTGTACCTGCTCGGTGGCACGCGCCAGCTGACCCCGGCGACGCAGGGCATCGAGGCCATGCTGCTCATAGCCTCCGAGCGGGGGACGCGACACTTCTCGAAGGAAGCACTTCGCGGCCTCACCGCGCGACTGGGCAGCGACATTGTCATCGATCCGGGAGTGGACTGGACGATGATCGGCGCGCGCTCGTTGCGCGACACCTTTGATTCGACGTGGATGGTGCTCGCCGATCGCGTTACCTCACCGCGGCTCGACTCAGCAGAAGTCGAGCGCGTCCGCGAACAGATCCTGAGCGACATCAGCACGCGGCGTGATTCCCCAGATGCGCTGGTCACCGCGCTGGCGGATAGCGTGACATGGCAAGGGCATCCCTATGCGCTGGAGCCATTCGGCACGGCCGAGAGCATTGCCCGGATCACCGTGGCTGACCTCCGGAACTACCAGCGCGACCAGATCAACACGTCGCGCATGCTGCTTGTCGTTGTCGGCAACGTGGATCGCGCGAGGATCGAGCAACTCGTGCACAGCACGATCGGCAAGCAGCCGACGGGAAATTACCGCTGGACGCCACCACCGACGCTGGCGCGAGGCACGCCGTCGCTGACCATCGCTGCGCGGGCGCTGCCGACGAACTACCTGCTCGGCTACTACGCCGGGCCGCCGGCCTCGAGTTCCGATTACCCGGCGTTGCGCGTGGCAGCCGCAGTCCTCTCGGGGCGCCTGTTCTCCGAGATACGAAGCCGTCGGAACCTGACCTACGCGGTCGACGCGCCGTTCATCGAGCGAGCCGCGTCGGCGGGCGGACTGTACGTCACGACGACCGCTCCCGAGACGACGCTCGGGCTGATGCGGGCCGAGGTCAGCCGACTGCAAGCCGACGAGATCGATCCTTCAGGATTGGAACGACTGGTCCAGCAGTTCATCACCGAGTACTTCCTGAACAACGAGACGAACGCCGCACAGGCGGACTTCGTCGTTCGCGCGGTTCTTTACCGCGGGAGCGCGCTGGCGGCCGACCGTTTCGTGGACGAGCTGCGCGCGGTCACTCCCGAGGACGTCAAGCGAATCGCCCGGACCTACATGCGCGGTATTCACTTCGCGTATGTCGGCGATCCGGCGGCTGCCCCGCGCACGGCCGAGGCGGGTTTCTGAGCAGGCCGCCTGCCGTTAGGCAGGCTTGACGGACCGAGCTGCCAGCTCGTCCCGCACCGCATCGAGCGAGATGCCGAGCGCGCGAAGCGCAACAAGGGTGTGGTAGATGACGTCCGCCGCCTCGGCGGTCGCGCGGGGCGTGTCGCCGTCGGCACAGGCGACGGCGAGTTCGGTGGCCTCCTCGCCGAGCTTCTTCAGGCGGAGATTGCGGTCGGCCAGCAGCTTGCGTGTATAGCCCTTTCCCGAGTCGCCGCTTTCCGCGGCACGCTCGGCGATCGTCCGATCGAGTGCGCCTAACGCGTCAGCGCCGAGGGACACATCGCCGAAACAGGAACGAGCACCGGTGTGGCAGGCGGGGCCTGCCGGCTCGATGCGAGCGAGTACCGAGTCGGAATCACAGTCCGTCGTCAGCGAGATGACCCGTTGGGTGTTGCCGCTGGTAGCGCCCTTGTGCCAGAGCCCGCGCGTCCGCGACCGATAGTGCATCTCGCCGGTGGCGACTGTCTGCTCGAGCGCCTGACGGTCGGCATGGGCAACCATGAGGACCGCTCCGGTGCGCGCGTCCTGCGCGACGACCGTCACCAGGCCGCCGCCCTTGGAAAAGTCGATCGTGTCGAGATCAAGCATGAATACTCCCCGCGCCGAGAACCGACCGCGCTTCGACGGCGAGCAATGCGTTCGTCGCGACCGCACTGCCGCCGAACGCGGTGGCGCGGCCATCCCAATCGGTGAAGACACCACCCGCTTCGCTGATGATGGGCAGGAGCGGGGCCGTGTCCCACGCGCCGACGATTCCGTCGATCATGACATCGGCGCGTCCGGTCGCGACGAGTAGATAGCCGTAGCAATCGCCCCACGAGCGAGCGACGGCGCTCCGCGTTGCGAGTGATCGCCAGCCGGCGAGTGCGAGCGGTGCCTGCGTAAAGCGTTCATCGGTGGTCAGGACCGTCGCGTCGGCCAGCGACGCAACGCGCGAGACCTGGCAACGGCTTCCATTCCACCAGCAGCCGGCGCCGGGTGCGGCAGCGATCAGTTCACCAATCGCCGGAAAATAGGCAGCACCGGCAATGACGGTGTCGCCGCTCGCGATCGCGATCAACGTTCCCCACAGCGGCACGCCACGGACGAATGTCTTCGTGCCGTCGATCGGATCGATGATCCAGCGGTGCGATGCGCCGACACGAGTTTCGCCCTGCTCTTCGCCGAGGATTCCGTGCGCCGGATAGCGACGCGTAATCCAGTCGCGCGCCGCCTCCTCCGCCTCACGATCCGCCGCGGTCACCGGCGATCCGTCTGCCTTCCATTCGACCGCAATGCCCTTCTGGAAATGCCGGAGGGCGACGTCACCGGCGATGCGGGCAACGTCAGCAACCGCCTCGAGGAATTCACCCCCGCGGAGAGCCGACACGCCGACCGTCGCGCTCACGCCGCCCTCCGGACCGGTACCCGGTTGGCGACGAGGAGCGCCTTGATCGCGCCGACCGTCGTGACCCCGTCGTGAAGGATCCCGGCGACCAGGGCGGCGTCGGCTCGGCCGCTGCCTAACGCGTCGAGCACGTGCTGGGCAGTACCCGCCCCGCCCGACGCGATCACCGGGACATTCACCGCGTCGGCAACCGCACGGGTCAACTCGAGATCGTAGCCGATCCGCGCGCCATCACGATCGATGCTCGTCAACATGATCTCCCCAGCCCCGCGCGCGACACATTCACGCGCCCAGCTCACCGCGTCGAGCTCCGTCGCAACGCGCCCCCCCTGCGCATACACCCGCCACCCAGCGCCATCGCGTCGAGCGTCTATGCTGGCGACGATGCACTGCGCGCCAAAACGGTCGGCTGCTTCGGTGATCAGCTCCGGCCGGGTGATTGCCGCCGAATTGACGCTCGTCTTGTCGGCGCCCGCGCGCAACGCCCGCCCGACATCGTCCGCAGTGCGGATGCCGCCGCCGACGGTCAGCGGAATGAACAGCCGCTCGGCCGTTCGCCGGGCCAGCTCGAGCAGCGTCGCTCGTTCTTCCGCGCTGGCCGAAATATCGAGGAACACGATTTCGTCCGCGCCCTCGCGTTCATAACGCTCAGCAAGGACGACCGGATCGCCGACGTCGCGCAACGACTCGAACTGAACACCCTTCACGACGCGTCCGCCGGCAACGTCGAGGCAGACGATGATCCGCCGGCTCAGCATCCGCGGGGCTCCGAGAACGACAACGTCATTCAGTCACCTTCAAGCCGACGGATCCCTTGGTGCTGAACACCGTACCGTCGTCGGCCAACGCGTCACGCAGGCAGAGGCCTAACGCCTTGAAGCCGGCCTCCACGATGTGGTGCCGATCCTGTCCGCGAAGCACCCGCAGGTGGACGGTCGCGAGCGCGTTGTCGGCGAACGACCGCATCCAGTGGTCGTAGAGCGACGACGGCAACGGCCCGCGATAGTACGGCCGTCCTCCGAGATCGACCGCGCACTCGACCAGTGCGTCGTCCATCGGGACAACGCGGTGCGCATACCGGGCCGCAGTCGCGGGCGTGATGTCGCGAACCGCGGCGCCAACACAGATCGCAACGTCCTCGATCGTGTGGTGCCGGAGGTCGCCGGTCGCCGAGATCTCGAGGTCGACGCCCGAGTAGCGAGCCAGCGCAATCATCATGTGATCGAGGAATTCGACACCGGTCTGTACGATGCCGATCCCTGTTCCAACCGTCGCGACGACGCGGATACGCGTCTCCTTCGTTTCCCGCTCGACGACACTCATGCGCCGTACCTCATGCCGCGAACTCGGCGGCAACTTCGCGTGCGTCGAGTGCTCCCGTGTACAGCGCCATTCCAATCACCGCGCCGGCAATTCCCCGGTCGGCGAGCGAGCGAAGATCGTTCATTGTGGTCACTCCCCCTGAGGCGAGCACTGGCCATTCACTCCGCTCGGCGACGTCTTCCATCAGGAACAGATCGGTTCCGCGCATCTGTCCTTCCATGTGAACCGCGGTAACCAGCACCGCGGCGAGCGGACTGTCATTGAGCTCATCGATCACGTCGAACACATCGCGGCGCTGAAGCTTCTCCCAACCGTGTGTCACTACCCGACGCTCGCGCACGTCGGCAGCGACGATCAGTTCACCGGGAAACTGGGTTGCCATTTCGTTCAGCCAATCGGGTTCCTCGATCGCGCGAGTGCCAACAACCACGTACTCGGCACCATCGTCGAGCAGTCGGGCGATCGCCTCCTCACTGCGCACGCCGCCGCCGACCTGAACCAGGATATCGTGCAGGCCGATGAGATCGCGGACGATTCGTTCGTTCGATCCGCGACCTGTTGCCGCGTCGAGATCCACCACGTGGAGTCGGGTGAATCCAGCATCAGTCCACGCGCGAGCAACGCCGGCTGGATCGGGAATGCGAATTCGCTCCGCGTCATACGAACCGCCCACGAGCTGCACGCACGCACCTTCGCGAATGTCCACTGCGGGAATCACAATCATCCAAGTGCCTCACTGACCAGTCCCGCGAGCAGGGCAACGCCCTGGCGCGAACTTTTTTCCGGGTGAAACTGAACACCGGTCGCGCTTCCTGCCCGCACCGCCGAGGGAAACCGGTCGTCGCCCTCTGTAGTCCACGCGGTGACTGCGCGCTCGTCGCGTGGGCGGCAGACATAGCTATGCGCAAAATATGCGACGTCGAGCGGGCCAGCGGCGATCGCTGTGCCGGCGACCGGATCGACGGTGTTCCAGCCGATGTGCGGGATCCGCGCCGAGCGGATTTTCTCAACGTGTCCGGGAATGACGCCGAGTCCGCGCCCCGGCCCCTCGTCGCTATCGTCGAAGAGAAGCTGCATTCCGAGGCAGATACCAATGGTCGGCAGTCCGCCACCGATCGCGGTGCGCACTTCGCTCAGCCCCGGAGCTAGCCGCTCTGCCGCCGGCTGAAAGGCACCCACACCGGGGAGCACGAACAGATCGGCGTCGATGGCCTTGCGCGGATCGGTCTCGATCGAGATCGCATGACCTGTCTCGGCCAGCGCCTTGCCGAGCGAATGGAGATTCCCCGCACCGTAATCGAAGAGCACGATGCGCACGCTAGTCTCCCGCCAGTGACGCATCGAGCGCAGTCAACGCGGCCTCGATCATGTCCCAGGGTCCGATGCTGATTCGCAGCGCGGAGCCGCCGCTCACGCGCAGCGCCTCGCTGATTGGTGGCAGTCCTTCGAACGGCCGCACGGCGACGCCGAGGCTTCGCATGTGACGAGCTCGCGCATTGGCTGCATCGATCGGAAGGAGGACGAAATTCGCGGCCGAAGGAATCGGCGCCAATCCGCGCGCGACGAGCGCCGCCGTTAGGCGGGCTCGATTCTCGATCGCCTCGGCAACCCGCTCGCGTGCCCAGTCCATCCCATCGCCGAGCGCGGCGAGTGCCGCCCGTTCGGCGAGGGTGCTCACCTTGTACGGGCCTCGTGATTTCTCGACCTCGTTCACCAGCGCCGGCGCGCCGGTCGCATAGCCGATCCGAAGGCCCGCCAACCCAAACGCCTTCGACATCGTTCGTGCGACGAGCACACGGTCACTCCGGAGGGCGATCGGTGACAGATCGGCCGCGGCAAACTCGGCATACGCCTCGTCGATGATCACGACGCCTGGCGCACGCTCGACAACACGTTCGATCGCGGCGCGAGCGAGCGACGCGCCAGTCGGGTTGTTCGGCGAGCAGAGGTAGATAATCCGTGCGCCTGTCGCCAGCATCGCGTCGGGATCGATGTCGTAGGCCGCTGTCAGCGGCACCGCGACCGGACGAAGTCCGTTCATTCGCGCGAAGATGGGGATCATCGCGAACGAAGGATCGGGACAGGCGATCGTATCACCGGGTTCGGCGAAAGCGCGGATCGCCGAATCGAGGACGTCGTCCGATCCGCAGCCGGTGACGATGCGCTCGGCACCGACACCGAGGTAGTGGCCGAGTGCGTCCTTGAGCGACGCGGCGTAGAGGTTTGGATATCGCGTCACCGTGGCCACCGACGCCTCACGGATCGCGGCTTCGACCGCGGGCGCGACACCCCAGCAGTTCGTGTTGTCGCTGAGATCGATCCGGCACGGTGCGCGATCCGGGGCGTACAATGCGATCGAACGATAGCTCTCGCGCATTGCCTGGCGGGTCGAGTCGGCGACCGGCATTTCGACAGCGTCAGGCTTCACGCTCATGGCTGGCTCCAGGCGACGGCCGCGGTCGCGTGACCGGGAAGTCCCTCGGCCGTTGCGAAAATACCGACGTCCGTACCGAGGCGAGCCGCCGCCGCGCGGTCGATGCGCTGATAAGTTGTCCACCGCACGAAGTCGAGTGTCGAAAGCCCGGAGTAGCAGCGAGCGAGCCCGCCGGTCGGCAGCACGTGGTTCGCGCCCGTCATGTAGTCGCCGAAGGCGACCGAGCTCGTTGCGCCGACGAACACTGTCCCCGCGCCGCGCAGCGCAGCGAGCACCTGCTCGGGGGACTCGCAGACGAGCAGCACGTGCTCGGCGGCAATCTCGTTCGCCAGCGCGACGGCCTCCGGCACGCTGTCAGCGACCAGCACGCCGCCCCGCGCGGCGAGCGCGGCTGAGACGATAGCCTTCCGCGGCGCGGCGTCGATCGCGTCGCCTAACGCACGCGCCAGCGATGCCGCCGCGGGAGCGCCGATCACAATCGCGAGCACCAGCGTGTCGGGGTCGTGTTCCGCCTGTGCAACCAGCTCGCGCGCGACGACCGCCGGATCAGCTGATGCATCGCTGATCACGAGCAACTCGCTCGGCCCGGCGGGCGAGTCGATCGCGACGTTTCCCGACACCTGCAGCTTGGCTTCCGCGACGTACGCATTGCCCGGCCCAACGATGCGATCGACACGGGGTACGCTGTCGGTGCCGTAGGCCATCGCGGCGACCGCGCCGGCGCCGCCTAACGCGAACACGCGCGTGACGCCGGAGAGCGCCGCGGCAGCGAGGACCACCACCGCCGGACTTCCGTCCGACTGTGGTGGAGAGCAGAGCACGATCTCCCTGACCCCGGCGACACGCGCGGGAACCGCGCCCATCAGCACACTGCTCGGGTACACCGCGCGTCCACCCGGCGCGTACACGCCGACGCGACCCAGCGGGTCGGGCCGCCGCCCGATGACGACGCCTGGCTCGGTCGCGATCTCCTGGGCCTCGGGACGAAAGGCCGCATGTGCTGTCTCGATGTTCCGCGCCGAGCGCTCCATTGCCCGTCGCAACGGCGCGCCGACGGTATCGAGCGCGCGTGCCCATTGCGCCTTCGGAACCTCGAGCGCGTCGAGCGACACGCCATCGAGCTCCAGCGCCAGCGCACGAAGTGCAGCATCACCCTCGCGCCGCACCCGCTCGACGATCCCCGCCACCCGTCCCCGCACCGCTGGGTCGCTCGACGTTGTCCGTTCGAGCAACCTTCGCCGCGTCGCCTCGGTCATCTCGCTGACCCGCCCCGTCAATGCCCACTGCCCGGAGTTTCGTGTCACCGCTTCTGTCATCTCGCTCATCTCTCGTCGGAGTCTCTCTCATCTCTCGTCGTCGTGTCCTAGCCCGTGCACCACCGCGATCTCAGGGCATGAGCCGCTCGATTCTCGTCACCAGAATTCCTTCGGCGCCCAGTGCCTTCAGCTCGGCGATCGTGCGGTAGACCGTCTTCGCCGGTACAACCGCGTGCACCGCGACGTGCGTTCCGCTGTTCAGGACGTCGATGACGGTTGGGCCATTCAAGCCGGGGATCACCCGTGTCACGGCGTCGAGCGCGGTGCGCGGCACATTCGCCATCAGGTATCGCTTTCCGCGCGCGCGCAGCACGGACTCGAGGGCCATCGTCAACTCCTCGAGTGAACCGGCCCGTGCTGGATCACCATTGCGCGTGGCGTTAGGCGCCGTGATCAGGCGGGCCGACGACTCGAGAATCGTCTCGATCTCGTGCAGTCCGTTCACCTTCAGCGTCGATCCCGTCGAGGTGATGTCGACGATGACGTCGGCGATCCCGATGTGCGGTGCGATCTCCGCCGCGCCGGAAACCGGAACGATCTCGACGCGTTGGCCGCGCTCGGCAAAGAAGCGCGCGGCAAGGCGCGGGTAGACCGTCGCCACCCGTGCACCCGCGGCGATCCCCGAGACTGCGGTAATCGCACTGTCGTCGCTTGCGGCGACGACCAGGCGACAGCGCCCGAACTCGAGGTCGGCAAGCGTTTCGAGCTCGCGCCCTGCTTCGCTGACGAGGTCCCACCCGGTAACGCCCGCGTCAGCCGCGCCGTCGGCGACGAATTCCGGGATGTCCTGCGCCCTGACGAACAGCGCCTGGAATTCCCCGCCAAGCGACGCGGTCAGGGCGCGCTCACCAGTCGCTCGTACTTCCAGTCCCGCATCGCCGAACAGGATGCGAGCGTCTTCCGAGAGGCGTCCCTTGTTCGGCAGGGCAATCTTCAACATTCCAGTCTCCTTGGGCCGGCCGCGGGCGACCGGTGAAAAACAAACGGCCCGTCCATATGGACGGGCCGTGACAGCGCGAAACGTGATTCTCAGGCGATCAACTCACCCTCACACGCGACACGATGCCCCGACCCGTGGGCCGTGGTGGATCGCATGATGGTGGTGAGCAGAGATTCGCATCGAGGGGAAAGACTAGACGCCATCACGACGGAAGTCAACGCGGGTCCGAGGATGAATCTCGTGGTTGCGGCCGCTTGGAGGTGGGCGGGGCGGCGAGTCTCCGGAATTTCGCCGCGACTGTCGCGCACGCGGCATGTCTCGTGCTTGCATTGGCATTTGCTCGACATTGTGAATAAATTCACAATGCCCCGCGGACCCCGCGGAGTGAAGTCACACACCAAGTGCCACGTACGGAGGCCTCAGGAAATGCGGTTTAACGAACTTGCGCTCGTTGCGGGAGCGATGGCGATCGTCGCCTGCGGCGGCGGCGACAAGACAGTGCAGCAGACGACCACCACGACCGACACGGCCGCCGCGATGGCGTCCCCGACCACCGCGACCACTGGTGCGATGAGCGCTGCCGCGATGGCGCCGATCACCGGCAAGACGGTCGAGATCAAGATGATCGGCGATGGTACCACTTATAAATTCGAGCCCGCCAACGTCACCATCAAGCAGGGCGATGGCGTGAAGTTCATCATGGCGTCGGGCGGCCCACACAACATCGCGTTCCTCGACACGCCGGCCGCTGCGAAGGCGCAGCTCTCGGCGAACATGCCGAACCAGATGAAGGAATCCACCAGCCCGATGATGATGACGCCGAACGAGACGTACACGGTCTCCTTCGCGAAAGTCCCGGCTGGCACGTACAACTATCATTGCGAGCCGCACGCCGCGATGAACATGAAGGGTTCGATCACCGTTCAGTAACACCATCGGTTGCAGGACGTGACGAAGGCGGAAGCGCGGGTGCTTCCGCCTTCGTCACATTGATCCGTTGCTCAGGCTTGTGTACCGCATGCCGCCGCGAGATACTCGCCAGTGATGACGCCCGTATCTGTTTCGACTGGCCGCCGCCGCGCGGCGAGTGCGCTCTGGATCAACGCGCGCGCGCGCAACGCCCTTCGCCGTCCGCTGCGAATTTCGGTCGTCGCGCTGATCGTCTTCGTCGTCGCCCTGGTCACCCTTGTCGCCCTCCCACGACAGGCGCAGCGGGCTGCCGCGGTCGTCGCACCCGCGCCGACGGACTGGCGAGACACGGTGCGACTCATCGCAGGGGTCTCAGAGGAGCGGACGCGGTTCGACAGTATCGAGGCATCGCTCGTGGGGATTCGTTCACTCCTCGCACGGCCTGCCCCGGCGCCAGCAACCGAATCGCTGCCCCCGGAGATAGGCGCCCGACGCGACTCGCTGGCCACGATCGCGACCAGTCTTGCGCGGCTCATCGCGCGCGTCGAACAATCTCCCCTCGCAGCATCGTACCGCGCGCTCGCCGACGCGCCCGCCCTGCGCAACGAACCATCGGTCAAGTCGCTCGTCGATTCACTCGCTGACGTCGAGCGAGAGCGAGATGCATTCGGCGCAGTTGGCGGGATCGATCCGAATTATGTCGCGCTCACCGCTCGAGCCACCGAGATAGGCCGCGCGATTCAGGACATCGCCGACGTGAAACGCGCGCAGCTGCAACGTCAGGCGCAGGCACTGGCACCGCCTGCGCCACCACCGGTGGCGCGCCCGGTGATCGACACGTTGCGGCGCGTCACGCACCGCGATTCGGTGCGCCGAATGCTCGAGGCGCGGACGCGCCTGCTCGAGGACGCGCGCCGAGCCAATGCATCGGTCGCGCGTCGCGCGGAACGCGCCCGCGAGCTCGCAAACGTCTCCGCGCCTCCGCTCGCACTTCTCGCGGCGTCGCTGGTACTCGGTATCGCGGCTGGCTTCGCTGGAGCACTCATTGGCGAGATGCGGCGACCCTGCGTAGCGGACGTGCAGGAGAGCGAGCGGGCGACAGGACTTCGGGTGCTCGCGCACATGCAGCCGTACGAGCCACCACCCGAGCGAATTCGCCGACGCGCTGACCGCGAGTTGCCGCCGCTCCTCGAACCCGGCGCTGATGCCTATCGATTTCTGTACCTGCAGGTTTCCGGAATGCTTCCCGGCAACTGGATCATCGCAATCGCCGGCGATCACTCCTCGCTGGCCGCAGTTGTCGCCGCGAATGTCATCGTTCTCGCCGCGCTGGATGCGCGCGCATCGGTGCTCATCGACGCCGACCCCGCGGGGTGTGCGGCCGGCGTGATGCATGTTCCGCCGGGTCCTGGCGTCGGAGAGATCGCCCGCGGCGAGCTGGCCTGGAGCGAAGCATCGATGACGCAGACGGTGGGACGCGATCGCGCGGCGGACATTGTTCCGGCAGGACGCCGCGCAGATCCCGCCGAGATCGCGGCGGCTCTCACCCGCGAAGTGCCTCGGCTCGCTCGCCGTTATGACAGCGTCGTCGTGACGAGCGGACTCGGTTCCCTGCTCGAGGCTCCGCTCCTCGCGATTCCCAGAATCATTCTCGTGGTTCGCGCAGGGAGTACGGTGATCGCCGAACTGACTCGCGATGTGGCCGCGCTTCGCGCCAATGGCGCACAGCTGCTCGGGCTTGTGCTCTGGGACCGCGACGAGCCACATGTTCCAACGCGCGAAGAGCTCGATGCGCTCGCCAGCGCAGCGAATCGCGGCGTACCAGCGGACATGCTGATCGAATCACGTGTGGGCTGACACACTCCTTGCGGCCGAACAGCTGCACCTGCACCGGCTCATGCTCTGGGGCACGACCAGCGCGCTGGCCGGGGCGCTGCTGCTCTGCACCGTCGGGCGAGCACACCGGTCACCGCTGATCTTCCACTTCGCGCTGCAGTGCATCGCCTGGGGCGCGATCGACGCGGCGCTGGGAGCCGCGGGACTTCACTCCCTGGCGCTACGCGATCTGGGTGCGGCGACACAACTCGACCGATTTCTCTGGCTGAATCTCGGACTCGACACCGGCTATGTTGCGGTCGGCGCCACAATGGCGCTTTGCGGCTGGCTCCTCGGCCGACGCCACGGCGTGGTCGGCGCTGGCGCAGCCGTGGTGCTCCAGGGGTTGGCGCTCTTCCTGCTCGACGCGCGCTTCCTGTTGCTCCTCGAGCGATTCGTTTGAGTCAAACTGCACGGCGTCCCAATGGGTGAAGTCACACTCGATCTGCGCACCCTTCCACGGCCGGAAGCGTACGACACGCTCGAGGTGCAGCTGGCGAGCGTGCTCGCCGGAATCGACGATTCCATCGCGGCGATGGCGACGATCAGCGCGCTGGTGCACCACGCGTTCGGTTTCCTCTGGACCGGATTCTATCGAGTCATCGAGCCCGGACGGCTGCTTCGCGTGGGCCCATATCAGGGGACGCTCGGATGCCTCGATATCGAATTCGGTCGTGGCGTCTGCGGGACGGCAGCAGCCAATCGCACAACGGTCATCGTCGCCGACGTGCATCAGTTTCCCGGGCACATCGCCTGTGACGCGCGTTCGCGCTCCGAAATCGTGGTTCCGGTGTTCAACCACGCGCGAGAGCTCGTCGCCGTCTTCGACATCGATTCCGACCAGAAGAACGCGTTCGGTCCTGACGACCAGCGCGGACTGGAGCGGCTGCTTGCATGGTTCGCGCGCGGCCGCTGAAAGGAAACGCTGCCCGGTGCGCACATAGCGCTCGTGGGCTAGATTGGGAGGCGCCATTCAGGGAGAAGATGACAGTCACCGGGTACTCTGACCGCATCAATCACGCGCTCGCCTTTGCTGCGAAGCATCACGCGCAGCAGGTGTGGAAGGGAAGCTCGCGCGTTCCCTACTTCACCGGGCCGGCCAACGTTGCGATCATCCTGACGCGTTATGGTCAGGATGACGACACGGTCGTTGCCGCGGTGCTCCACGACGTCGTCGGCGACGGCATTCGCGATGGCCAGACGAAGGCGATGCTCGAACAGCGCATCGGCGACAAGTTCGGCTCCGATTCACTGGCCGCACTGATCGCCATCTCGGATAGAAAGACGGACGACGACGGTGTCGAGATGTCGATCGAGGAGCGGAAGGCCGACGTGCTGTCGCGACTCGGCTATGCCGAGGACCGTGCCCGCTGGGTCGTTGCGGCGTACACACTCCACGCCGGCAGCTCGCTGCTCGCCGACGTCAGGCGGACGGCGTATCCTGACACCGTCTGGGGCCGGTTTGCCAACGGCCGTGGAGAGGTGGCGACGTCCTACCGCCGAACGCTCGATCGCCTTGAGGAAGTGGGTTTCGCTGCGGCGATCATGCGTGAACTGGCATCGGTCGTCGATGCACTTGAAGGACTTGCTGCCGAAGACCTCTCGGCTGCACCGCGACTGGCGCGCTGACCATCCCGCTCGACGCTGGCTGCAATCACCAGGCACCCGCTCATGAACACGCATTCCAACGACCCTGCGGTCCGGACCCACGTGACCGCCAACAACAACGCACAGGGCTGGGGCATCGCCGCCTTCATCGTCGCCCTCGCGTTAGGCTGCGCGTTTACCGCGCACTATATCCACGAGCGTACCTACCGGTCGCCGAACGATCCGGCCGCACCAGTCACGACCAGCGAGCACGAGCCGCACGCGTGAATCGCCGGCGACCCGCGGCCGCCGGCGCGAAGCAGCATTAGACCCCGGCGGTGACGGCGGCCGGGTACGTCCGCTCGACGTAGCTTTCGAGCAGCTGGAGAAACTCGGGCACGATGTTGTCGCCCTTGAGGGTCGTCACCAGCGCACCGTCGACGTAGACCGGCGCCTTCGGGTCCTCGAACGTTCCCGGCAGCGAGATGCCGATATTGGCATGCTTCGACTCGCCCGGCCCGTTCACGATGCAGCCCATCACCGCGACTTTCATCTCGACGACGCCGGGATGACGCTCCCGCCACGTCGGCATCTGTTCGCGAAGATAGGTCTGGATGTCCTCGGCCATCTTCTGGAAGAAGGTGGACGTCGTCCGCCCGCAGCCGGGACACGACGTCACTTGCGGCGTGAAGCTGCGGAGGCCGAGTGACTGGAGGATCTGCTGCGCGACCTGGACTTCCTCCGTCCGGTCGCCGTTAGGCTTCGGAGTCAGCGAGACGCGGATCGTGTCGCCGATTCCTTCGGACAGAAGGATCGAGAGACCCGCGGTGCTGGCGATGATCCCCTTGCTCCCGAGGCCGGCTTCAGTCAGGCCGAGATGCAGCGGGTAGTCGCAACGGCCGCCGAGTCGCCGATAGACGTCAACAAGGTCGTGCACCTGCGACACCTTCGCCGAAATGATAATCTGGTCGTGATGCAGGCCCGTCTCTTCAGCGAGCAGCGCCGAGCGCAGTGCGCTCTCGAGCATCGCCTCGATGTAGACGTCGCGAGCGTCGCGCGGGCTGCCCGCCCGGGCGTTGTCGTCCATCATCACGGTCAGCAGATCCTGATCGAGTGAACCCCAGTTCACCCCGATCCGGACGGGCTTGCCGTTGTCGACGGCGACCTGGACGATCGTCCGGAAGTGCTCATCGCGCCGCTTCCCGCCAACGTTGCCGGGGTTGATGCGATACTTCGCCAGCGCCCGCGCGCAGTCCGCGTGTCGCGTCAGCAACAAGTGTCCGTTGTAATGAAAATCGCCAACAATGGGGACGTCGATTCCGTCGTCAGCCAGGCGCCGAACGATTTCCGGGACCGCGGCGGCTGCCTCATCGTTGTTGACTGTGACCCGCACCAGCTGCGAGCCGGCGCGGGCGAGCGCAGCGACCTGCGCCGCGGTCGATGCTGCATCGGCGGTATCGGTATTCGTCATCGACTGCACAACTACCGGGTGGGTCGATCCGACGAGCACCCCACCGACGTTCGCAGTCACTGTCTGTCTACGTGTTCCGAAAGCCACGAGCATACTCCGAGGAAAAAACGACACCACGCGACGCGACAAGGCGCGCTCACGAGTGAAAGGTAGCCGAGCCATACGGCAATCGGGATCAGATACCTTCCCGCCGGGAACGGTTCGGCCCATGTTGTACACCAGCTTCTTCGTGTGAGGCGGCACGTGTTCCGCACCAGGACGAGCCGCCCGCCAGCCCGGCACTCCGCCGCGCCTCACTTCGACCGCCAGCACCCGCCATGGCCGACAACATCGATCGTCAAACCACCGCTCCTGCTGCTCCCCCCCCAGCACCACGTCGGAAGCGCTGGGGCCTTCGCATCCTGGCCGTACTGCTCCTCGGCCCAGCGCTGGTGATCGGGCTCTGGATGGCGATCACGTTGAGCTACACGTACTCGGATGGCGAACGCGCGGGGTACGTCCAGAAGTTCTCGCGGAAGGGGTGGCTCTGCAAGACGTGGGAGGGCGAGCTCGCGATGGTGAACATTCCAGGAACAGCGCCCGAGATCTTCCGCTTCTCTGTGCGCGACGATGCGGTCGCGCGCCAGCTCGAGGCGGCGATGGGGAGTCGCGTCGCGTTGAGCTATAAACAGCACAAGGGGATCCCGACTTCCTGCTTCGGCGAGACGGAATATTTCGTCTCGAACATCCGGGTGGTCGGCGGGGATAATTCGCTGGTCGTTCCAGTCGTGCCCGGAACCAGAGCGGCGCCACCGATCGCACCGGTCCCAGCGCCCCGTTGACACGGATGGGGTCGCCTGCAACACAATGTGTTTTCGTCTGTTGCCCTTCCAGACGAAGCTGCTACATTTGCACGCGTGCCGCGATCATGGTGATCGTGCGCACGGTTACAGCCTGCAGACAGTGGGCATCGGTATTCAGGAGCTAGGCAATGCGTACGACTGGCAAGGTGAAGTGGTTCAACGACGCCAAGGGTTTTGGCTTCATCACGCCCGACAACGGCTCGAAGGATTGCTTCGTGCACTACTCGGCGATTCAGGGCAGCGGCTTCAAGACGCTGGCCGAAGGTGATGCGGTCGAATTCGACATCGTCGAAGGGCAGAAGGGCCCGGCGGCGGAGAACGTCACCCGGGCGGGCGCTCGGTAACTCGGGCTTCTCGCCTGATGCCAAACGGGGCACCCCTCACCGGGTGCCCCGTCGTTCTTTTGCAGGAGGTCGTCCCCGGCGGCGGGGCACAGCGGTCTCCATGGCTTCGAGCAGACGCCGATCGATGTCACGTTCGAGCCCATGCAGATCGACGGTCAGGGCAATCACCGGCGTGACGTTCACGGTTCGGAGGGGTTGCAGCCCCCCCGCAACGTGCGGTTCGCCGTTCCCCCCCCCCACCCCCCCCCCGGGCCCGGCGACGGCTGGCACGTCGACGAGGATGAGAGCAGCCGCAAGATCGACTGCCCTCGAAACAGGGACGCCGAGTTCGCGATTCAGCTGGCGGACGAGCGCCGCAGTGACGAGGGCTCGCATTGAAAGGCGTCGCGGAACGCCTCGCGCGAAGTGGTCGGTCCCAGGAAGGGAGTGTTGCGACGTGAGATTGTCGAGCCATTTTTTCTCAACCCCAATCGCAAGTGACGCAACTGCAACGTCATACACTCTCACTTTAATAGTCCTTAGATATAAGGATTTTTTTTCTGGTACTCGCCGCTTCATTGTTCCTAGCAATTTAGAAACATTATAGCAGGTTCTGTCAAATTCGCCAAGTCTGCGGGTTTGCTCAACATCGCGCTGCCGCGTACATTCCGCGCGCTTCGCGTAGCGGTCCCTCGAATCGCACATCTCGACGTGAGCACGTATCACCGCCGCCGACTGGTTGAACTCAAGCATGCCTTTGACGAGGCACGGTTCGGCGCAGACCGCACCCTGAACCTGCGGGCGAAGCTGCCAACGGCGGCGGACGCGGCACGCCAGGCCAACGCCTGGCTACGGGAGCGGCAGGCGGCGGGTGTGGTTGAGGCGTTGATCATCACCGGTCGAGGCAACAACAGTGACGGCGGATTTTCCGTGGTGCGTGAAGCGGTGTCAAAGACACTGCGCGCGCTGCGACGGCAGGGCGTCGTCGCCGCCGTGACCGAGCATTCTCCTGGTTCGTTCGTCGCGACGCTCGCTCCGATGCGCCGCCTCTGGGAAGGCGCCCGTCGCACCGTGCATGCTCGGAGCGACACGCCCGGCGCCGACGCCCTCAACGGCCTCGACCCGGAAACGGATGCGCTCCTCCGCCGGCTCGCCGAGCATTCGCTCGCGACGTTAGGCGTGCACGACACGACGCCTTTCATCGAGCGCGAGATGGCGACGCAGTTCGCCGCGCTGCTCCGCGGTGTCCCGCCCGGCGACCATCGCGACGAGCGGCTGCGCAACGTCATCCGGCGGGCGCTCGACGACAGCGACGACCGCACGCGTTAGGCGACGCGACATGGAACGACTTCAGCTCGCGCTGATCACCTTCACGTCGGTCCTCTTCATCGTCGACCCGATCGCGGTGATCCCGGCCTACCTCGTCATCACGCAGCACGAAACGCCAGCACAGCGACGCCGTACTGCCACCCGCGCCTGCATCGCCGCGGCGATCCTCCTGATCGGCTTCGGCCTCGCCGGCCGGCTGCTCTTTGCCGTTCTCGGGATCACGCTCGCCGCGTTTCGCGTCGCCGGCGGATTCATTCTCGGCCTGGTGGCGCTGGACATGCTTCGCGCCCAGCGGAGTACACAGGAGAGCGCGGCCGAGATCGCCGAAGGCACAGCGAAAGAAGACGTGGCGCTCACTCCGCTGGCGATGCCGATGCTCGCCGGACCGGGCGCCATCTCGACGATCATGGTACTCGCCGGACAGGCGACGACGTTCTCGCAATCAGTGGCCGTGTACGCGTCGATTGTCCTCACCGCCTTCGCGTCATGGATAACTCTGCGTGTCGGCGAGCGCCTGATGACGAAGATGGGGCAGACGGGGATTCGAGTGATGACGCGCATCATGGGCCTGCTGCTGGCTGCCGTCGCGGCGCAATTCATCCTGACCGGTGTGCGCGAGGGACTGGCGCTCTAACGCTCAGGGCGGGTTTGCACTCTGGCCTGACCGCTGAATGCTGTCGAGGCGCAATCGCGCCCGCTCGATGCTGTCGACCCTGGCACGCCGCCGCCCGATTTCGCGTCGGATCGAGTCTCGCTCCGCCATCAACGCACTGCTGCCTGCAGCCGACTCAGGCCGTGCGCGCGCGAGGACGGTATCCGTTCCAGCCGTCGCCGCCCCCGACGCGGGCAACGCCGTGGGCGCCGGGGACAGCGCGGCGTTAGGCAGCGGCACTGTGTTGACGGCGCCGCGCTCGGTGACCGGCGCTGGTGGAAGTACGCGCGGTCTGGAGGGTCCAATGCTGCCTGTTCGAGTTATCGCTCGCGATGACGAACGCCGCGCTGGGGCTGGCAGGCGTGCGAAGCCGCCGGCCGAAATCGATTCCTGAACGATCGGCACCCTACTGGCGGCGACGCGCGCGGAGTCGCTGCCGCGGTCGGCGGCGCCTGATCGCTGAGGCACAGCTCGGCTGTGCTGCCCGGCCGAATAGCCGATCGCCACGCCAAGCAGCAGTGCGGTGCCAGCCACCACGCCGGCGATTGCCAGTCCGGAATGCTGACCGAAAGGGGAGATGGCGCGCCGAGCGCTCGCCCGCAGCGCCGCCGCAGCAGGAGATTGCGAATGAGTTGCCGGCTGCCTAACGTCAGGATCGACCGCGCCCGCAGCCAGTCCCCGGGCGGTGGCGACCGGGGAAGCAGTGGCCTCAGCGATGATCGGCGCCGGAGGCGCCTGCTCGCCCGCCTCCGCCTCGACAACCGGGCCGGCAGCCAGGGAGATCGCGCGCGACGCGGCAGGCTCGACACTTCGGACAACCGGGCGCTCGCTGTCAGGCGGGGCGAGACCCGGCTCGTCGTCGCGGCCGCCCAGCGTATGCCGGTGGGCGCCGGGGCGGTGCGGCTGGCCCGCGGCGTCCGGTCCCAAAAACGCAACCGACCGCGCGCCTAACGGTGAAGCTTGCGGCTCGGTCGCCGCGGCCGGGGTAGACCCGGCGCTATCGGCACGGGAAGCCGATATGCCTTCGCCGATCGACTCGTGCAGCTCGGTGAAGACGGGAACACCGGAGCGTGGCGAACGGCGGCGCGCGACGTAGGCGCGAGGCAACAGCCGACCTTCGCTGTCGCTCGAGACCGGAAGCGGGCCCGGGATGCGGGGCGTGCCGGCCGGGGATCGGCGGCGCGGCGTGACGGGAGGTGGCGTCGCGCCGGCGGCTGAAAGCGTTGTGATCGAAACGACGCCCGGCGGTGTCAGCCGAGGGCGGCGGCTGGGGGTGACTGGCGGCGACGGCGGGGCGTCACCTAACGCTTCAGCGGGACCGGCCAGGACACGTTGCACGTCAGGCGCCGGAACACCGGCAGCCTCCGAAACCAGATCGGTCACCGCGCGAGCGAGGACGGGAAGCACCAGGTCGAGACGGGGCGCGCCGGCTTCCTCGACGACGGAGTGCGCAGAGCGTGGTGGCTCGAGCGCCGTGACCGCGGCGCGTGCTCCGAGTGAATCGGTGCCGCGTACCACACCACTGCACACGCAGCCCACGGCGAGAGCGGGGTCGATCAGCGTATCACTACCCGCGAGAATCAGATCAGCGAGCTCGGAGGCGAAATCGCCGCCGGCGACCGTGGCCGTGGCGCAACGAGCCCGCGTCCAGAGGATCTCGGCCGAAGGCAGACCACCCGGCTGCGAGAGATGCCGCCGCCGATCCGGCGGGATTACCGACTCGAAGACCTCAGGCTGCGCGGTCAATTCGATGCCGCGATCAGAAAACTGCGCGAGCAATTCTTCGGGCGTGAGACGAGCATCGATCGAGTCGTCTGCTGCCGCTGGGCAGCGACCGACATACGTGACGCGAAGCTCGCCCGTCGAATGCAGGCGAATGTATCGTGCCGCGGCGACTGGTGGCGCAACCAGCGAGACGAGATGCGGCGCCAGCTCCGAGCCTGACGCGAGAACCCGCCGGGCGACGTGCGGGCACGAACAATGGATTGCCGGGCGCGCGCCTCCGCGCGAAAGCACGGCGAGGGTGGCGCTGGCCACGAGCTCGTCACCCCAGCTCGCGGGAATCGCCGCTTCGAATCCGGCAGCGAGGCATGCGTGCGCCAGCTGAATGGGCGTCGCCGGCCGTGCGGCCAGTTGCGCGTCGTTGCCGAGAATCACCACGGCGGGGGCGTGCGAAGCTCGGATATCTGCGACTGGCGTCAACGTCGACACGCGTGAGTCTGCTTCAGATCGAGGAACCCCGCAAGGAAGCGAAAATCATGCGCGAAGTCCAGAGCGGCCCGGACATTGCAAAAAGTTGCCTGTCTGATCCATTTACAAGGGGCGGGGATGGTCGAAGCAGTAGCCGGGCGTAGCTCGAGTCGCTTGTCGGCTGAGGAGCGCGCCTCAATCGCAGCTTACGCGGCACGCGCGACGTGGCCCAGCGGCTTTGTGATCTATCAGCGCGGCGCATCGGCTGACGGAATATTCGTCGTCCTCCGCGGGCGTGTCATCCTTCGTAGCCGCGTCCGCGCCGGGCGAGGGTTCGTGCCCGGCGTCGCCTGCGCAGGTGAGACGTTCGGTGCTGAGGGACTCGCACAGAGCTCGCGATACGCGACCGACGCTCGTGCCGATGACGAGACAGAGACGCTGCACCTGAGTGGCGCTCGCTTCCGCGCATTCGTGCGCGAGCAGCCACAGCATGCGCTCGCGCTGGTCAGCCAGGTGATGTGCGAGCGCGCGGGGCTACTCGAACGCCTCAGAGAATTGACGACGCTCAGTGTCGAACAGCGTCTCATGTCGACGCTGTTGCGGCTTGCAGGCAGCGAAGGGTTTGCCGCGCCGGACGGATCGCTCGTGCTCGACGCGCCGCGCTACCGGTTGCTCTGCGAGATGGTCGGCGCGACGCGCGAGTCGGTCTCGCTCGTGCTGGCCAAACTCGTCGGCGAGGGACTCGCGACACGCGACGGGACCGTGATCACGGTGGAGCCACCAGCGCGCCTGGCGTCGAAGCTCGACCAGACGTGGCTCGACAGTGAAACGATGCTGCACATGAATGGCGCGGCGGACCGGGAGCGGCGCGCGCTGACCTGAGAGTGCGTATATTCCGGCCCGTGAGAGCGTACCGTGAATAGCGCAGCATCTGAGGAGGGCAGAACCGGGGCGAATACAAACCCGGACGCGTCGCTGGCGGAAATCACGCCCCGAGAGTTGGCGGTGCTGCTGCGAAGCAACTCCCCCCCAGTGCTGATCGATATTCGCGAGGCGCACGAGCATGCGTACGCACGCATCGTCCCGGCGCGGTTGGTTCCGCTGGCGACGCTCGCCGCGAATATCGATACGCTCCCACGCGACGCGGATCTGGTCATCTACTGTCATCATGGAGTTCGCAGTGCCTACGCAGTCGACATGCTGCGCAGCGCCGGTATCCATTCGCGAAACCTGATCGGCGGAATAGAGCGCTGGAGTACCGAGGTCGACCCATCGGTCCGGCGCTACTGATCGCCACCGCGGCGGCTCTGGTTGCTGGGCTCTGGCGAGGACGCCGCTCGGCCAGGACGCTCGTCGACGGTGTGGCCACTCGCCTGACGGTTGGTAATGATGGCATCGTCCTCGGCGCAGGCGCCATCGCGCACGACGCGGTGACTGATCGAGCGGTGCTGCTGCTCCATGGCTTCGGCGACACCCCACAGACGCTGCACTATGTAGCCGACGCGTTGTTCGCCGCCGGTTATACGGTCCGCGCGCCCCTCCTGCCCGGGCACGGACGAACGCTGGCCGAGTTCGGGACTACCCGTGCGAAGCAGTGGATCGGCGCCGCACGGGAGGCCTACGCCGAACTGGCGGCGACCCATGGGCCATCGCCCGTTGTCGGGCTCTCGATGGGCGGCGCGTTAGGCATCCTCCTCGCCGCCGAAACGCCGACCATGCCTGCGCTGGCACTCGTCGCGCCGTACGTCAGCATCCCGCGCCGCGCGCGCGTCGTTGCCCGCTTCCATCCCCTCTGGGAGCTCGTGACGCCGTACTTCCGATCGGGCGGCGAGCGGTCGATTCTCGACCCCGCCGAGCGCGCGGCGACGCGTGGGTACGGAGTGTTGACCCCGCGCCTGCTGTTCGAGTTGTCGCGGGTCGTGCGTCGTGTGCAGGTGTCTTTGCCGAGGGTGCGGGTACCGACGCTCGTCATTCACGGCTTGCACGACGAGCGCATCCCGCCTGACGCAGCGGCCCGTGAGTACGCCAGACTCGGCGCCCCGGAGAAGAAGCTGGTCTGGGTCGACCAGGGCGGCCACGTGCTCACGGTGGACTACGGACGGGAGCGAGTGATCGCATTGATTCTCGACTGGCTCGCCGGGCACCGAGCAGCAGCGGCAGGTCCGAGGATCACCGCCCGGCGTTAGGCGAGGCGCGACGCCAAACGCAACGAGGGCGCGCCGGCCTGGCGCGCCCTCGTTGCGTTCCCGGCAGTGAGGCTAAAAGCGATCCTGCACGCGCTCGACGACCGTGCCCACCGCGTCCTTCGCCGCACCGGCGGCATCAGCCGCCTGCTGGAGCACTACGCCGCCAACGCGCTTTACTCGCTCCATCGGCGACTGCGACTTCGGTGCGGCCTTCCGCGACGATTTCTTCGCTGACGAACGCTTCGCCGAAGACTTCTTCGCGGCGGACTTCGATGCACCGGCCGATCTCGCCGTCGGACGCTTGCTCGCACTCTTCTTCGCGGAACCGCGCGCCGTCGGACGACGCGATGCCGACTTCTTGCGCGCGCCGCTCTTCTTTGCGCCGCGCTTCGCTGCGCCCTTCTTGGCGCCGCTCTTCTTCGCTCCGCCTTTCTTGGCGCCGGAACGTTTACCGCTGCCGCGCTTTGCGCCGCCGCGTGACGATTTGGCTCGTGTTGCCATTGTTGTCTATCCTCGTGAGGGTGGTGACGGGCGGAACAGCAATTTTCGCGCACAAGCTGACGCGGGTCACCGCTAATCACGCGCGATGTTCAATGCCGCGCCAGAGGCGTCGCACATCTGTGTGACGGCGGGCAGCGCAATCGGACACGATTCACGAGGCATCGCCGGGTCGCGGGGTCGGTTGCAGTCCGCTGCGTGGTGCACGAACGGGTGACAGCCATATATTTCCCGCCGTTCGCCATTCGAGGAGACCATGACGAAATACACGATGCTGCTGCTGGCCGCGACACTCGCGGCGTGCAGCACGAAGCCCGCGCAGACGACCGATACGGCGGCAGTCCACTCGCCGGCCGACCCCGATGTGTCGGCGCAGGGTACAGGGATACCCGCTGGATACACCGCGATAACCGATGACACCACGGCGCAGATTACGAACGCGCGATACGTGACCAAGTCGGGGAGCTGGGATGTCACGACCGGCCCGGCTCACATCATCTTCGCCGGCAGGGACTCGGCGAGCGGGGCGTACACGGCGAGCGCGACGTTCGCGCAACTGGAGGCTCCGCGGCATCCGGAGGGTTACGGGATATTCATCGGCGGCCGCGACCTGACGTCGACGACGCGAATCTACACGTACTTTCTCGTGCGCGGAAATGGCGAGCTGCTCGTGAAGAGCCGGACAGGGGCGAAGACAACTGACGTTCTCACCTGGCGCGCGAACCCAGCCGTTCCGAAGGCGGACAGCGGCGGCAAGGCGACGTACCGGCTGGCGATTCGGGTCGCCGCCGACTCGGTCCGCTTCATGGTGAACGACAGGGCAGTAGGCGCGGTCAAGGCGGGCGCAGTTGCCACCGACGGCGTTGCCGGTCTGCGGATCAACCACAACCTGCATGTCCTCACGGCGCCAATCACGATCAGTCGTTAGCGATCGCGGGCGGCTGGCGCGTTAGGCGGAACGGTTCGGGCGGGCAGCCGCCGCGTGCGGTCGTCGCGAAGAATCCAGCAACGTTCCGCGGGAAGCCCCTGCGCCGCCCATGCGTGCTCGAGGCGCATGGGCGGCTCGTCCATCGGCTCGTCGGTCAGCCGGAACGTGCCCCAGTGCGTGGCGAGCATTACCGGGGTGCCACTCTCGGCGCCCTTGCCAAGCTGGATCGCGGCGGCCACCGCCTCGTCAGGATCCATGTGTACAGGGCGCATGAACCAGCGGGGCGAGTACGCACCAATCGGCAGAAGCGCGAGATCGAATGGCCCGAGTCGCCGCCCGATCTCGGCGAATTCCGGATGGAAGCCGGTGTCACCTCCGAACAGCACGCGCCATCCCTCAGCCACGATCGCAAACCCGGCCCACAGTGTCTGGTCCCGATTTGTCAGCGACCGTCCGCTGAAGTGCTGCGCGGGAACCGCGGTGATCGTGGTGTCGGCAGCTCGTGTGGACTGCCACCAATCGAGTTCCACCACCTGTGGAACGCCGAGCGCGGTGAGCAGCTCGCCAACGTCAAGCGGTGCCACCCACCGAGCAGCGGGATGTGCGGCAACAAGCGACCGCACCGTCGCCGCATCGAGATGGTCGTAGTGATCGTGCGAGAGGATAATCACGTCGAGCGGCGGCAGTGCTGCGAAGGGGATGGCGGGTGGCACGAGTCGCCGCGGGCCAACCAGCGAGAGCGGTGACGCGCGCTCGCTCCATATCGGATCGGTCAGGATGTTCATGGCGCCGATCTGCAGCAGCACAGTCGAATGGCCGATCCACGTCACGCAGAGCGCACCGTCGGTCTGCCGGGGATGGATCACGGCCGACGGGCCAACGGCGAGGGGAATCTCGGCTGCGCGCCGCTCGCCGCGAGCCCGCCTAACGGCGCGGTCGGCCACCCAGTGAAGAACTGCGCCGAAGCCGCGGGGACGCGCGCCCGGCCATGGGTTCCGGTAACCCCCGCCCGCCACGTGATGGTCGTTCGTCGGCATGATCGGGAAGCTGGAGCGGGCTGCGTGTGAACGCGAATTGTTCTGGCGCGAAGCTTGATCGTTCGCGGTCGAGCGAGTACCAGCCACCTCAATCTCAGGCGACCGATGGACGTTCCCGCGGTTCGTGCACCGGAGTTCCCGGAAGCACTTGAATGGATCGGCACCGGGGGACGCTCCCTCACCCTCGCCGACCTGCGCGGCAAGATCACGATACTCGATTTCTGGACGTATGGCTGAATCAACTGCATCCACATTCTTCCGCAGTTGCGGAAGCTCGAGCAGCGATTCGCGAACGAACTGACGGTTGTCGGGGTCCACAGTGGCAAGTTCATCGCCGAGCGCGAAACATCGCGCATTGCCGACGCGGCGCGGCGGCTGGGCGTGCATCATCCGGTCGTCAACGACCGGCAGTTCCGCATCTGGCGCAGCTATGCCGTGAGGGCGTGGCCGACAATCGTCGTCATCGACCCGCGAGGCTACGTGGTCGGGATGCACGCCGGCGAATTCAGCGCGGACATGGTCGCGCCGATGCTCGAGCGGATCATCGCTGACGCTGGCGTCAGCCTGCAGCGCAGCGCGATCGAACAGGTAGAGGAGCCGCGGTCGCGCGCCGCGCTCCGCTACCCGGGAAAAGTCGCGGTCGCCGGCCGACGCCTTGCGATCGCCGACTCGGGCAACGATCGCGTGATCATTGCAGATCTCACGACCGACGCGACAGCCAGGATCACCGCGGTGTACGGAGGCATTCGCGGCAACCGCGATGGCACCGACCCGCAGTTCGATCACCCACAGGGACTGCTCTTCGACGGGCAGGAACTGCTGGTTGCCGACGCATTCAACCACACCGTACGAGCTATCGACCTGGCGACGGGGAACGTGCAGACCGTTGCGGGGACGGGCCAGCAACTGCGAACGCGGGGCGACCTCGCCGCAGGCGCGCTTTCCTCGCCGTGGGATCTCGTTCGAGTCGGCGACCGCGTCGCGATCGCGATGGCAGGGAACCACAGGCTCTACGTGCTCGACCGCGAGGCCCATGTCGCGCGCCCGTACGCCGGGAGTGGCGCCGAGGAAATCCACGACGGCCCGCTGGCGACCGCCGCGCTTGCGCAACCGATGGGCATCTGGGCCGACGACAAGCGAATCTACTTTGCTGACGCTGAGTCGAGCGCGATTCGATACGCCGATCGGAACCCGCGGGGAATCGTTGGTACCCTCATCGGCAGCGGGCTATTCGATTTCGGGGACGTCGACGGGGACGGAGCGGTGGCGCGGCTGCAGCATCCGCAGGGGATCGTCGGGGCTGTGGACGGCCGGCTGCTCATCGTCGACTCGTACAACGACGCGCTCAAGTGGCTCAGCCCCGAGACGCAGCAGGTGACGACCTGGGTGCGCGGACTTCACGAGCCGGGCGGAGCAGCGATCTCGAGCGACGTCGTCCATGTCGCCGACACGAACGCGCATCGTATTGCAGTGGTGCGGATCGCCGACGGAATGATCAGCGAGCTGTCGCTCGACTGGACCGCGATCGGCTGACGCCGACCGCGCTGCCTAACGCGCGACGGTCTCGACCACGGCGAGATTCTCCGCGACGTGCTTCGTGCCACGCATCCCGACGAGTGCGGTCGTGATGCCCGGGGCGCCGCGAACGAAGGCGAGTGCTCGCTGCGCGTCGGTATCGTAGCGCGGCAGCGCGTCGCGCACCGCAGTGGGCAACGCACGAGCGAGTGCCGACTGCATGAGCGATGCGCTGGCGATGACGAACAACCCGAGCTCGGCGGCCGCCTCGAGTGCGGTTCGCTCGCGGCCGGCAACCCGCTGCGTGGGCGCACGCAACGCTTCGCTCATGGCGAGATTCACGGGAAGCTGCACGTACTGGAAGTGGTGCGCGTCGCCGGCCACTTCGCGGGCGGCAGCGACCAGTTCCTCCAGCGACAGACTTTCCTTCGCGGTCGGCGGGACGCGGAGCCCGTTCCACGTTGCGCAGCCGTACGACGCGATGTGACCGGCATCGACGCTCGCTTCGAGAGATGCAAAAGCCTCGACCAGTCGACGGATAAACGCGTCACGCCCAATCGAAGCGACCTGTTGCTCGGGATTGTGAAGGTAGTAAACGTCGATCGTCTCGATGCCGAGGTTCGCGCGGCTGCGCGCGATCTGATTGGCGAGATACCCCGGGGCGATGCAATGTCCGCCGCTGACGACGTCCTCCGGGCGCATCACGCCGCGTGCAAAATATTCGCGCTCGATCAGCGCGTTGTACTCCTCGCGTGAGGCAGGAGGCGTTCCCTCGAGCGGGATGTAGCCGCCCTTCGTGCAGACGATGATCTCGTCGCGCTGGCTGACTCGATCGCTGGCGAGCGAAGCGAGAACGCGACCAACGACGCGCTCCGATCGCTGGCAGCGGTAGTTGATCGCCGCATCGATGACGTTGATCCCCGCGGCGATGGCCGCGCGCAGCGCTTCCTCGTAACGACGATCGTCGTCGTCGTCGGGCTGGCCGAGGTAGGTGCCAATACCGATCGACGACGCGGCCAGGCCGCCCCCGGCGGATCGATAGAAATCCGGAATCCGCTCGGCAGCGAAACGCGCTGCTAGTCGCTCAGTGCCTGTCGCACTCGCGCGTGAGGACGCAACCGGTGGATCGTCGCCGGGGGCGATCACACCGGCCACCGATCGTGCGACGGGTTCAAATTTATCCTCGATCTTCGGCTGTCCGGTATTCATCATGCGATGGGGACGCTATCGGGAGAGGAGAGCCCGGGCAAGGGCGAGGGTGCAGCATCCATCGCACGCGCGCCATTATTCACCACTCCCTCGGTCAGGAAAGTGGCGCCCCGGCGGCAGAATCCGCACGAGACGTCGTGTCCCCATCCTCGTCAGGTGCATCCGTGAGACAAGCTTTTGCCGCGCTGTTGATTCCTGGTGCAATCGCCTGCGGTCGTCACAACACGCAGGTCGTCACCCCGGTGCCAATTGATTCGGCGCGAGTCGTCGTCGAGCCGTCGGGCCACTCGCGGGCGCCATTCCAGACAGTCGCCGACGATCCGTTCCGTCGGATCGACCGGATGGACTGGCCCGGGCCGAACCGGTTTCGCGGCGCCGACGGGCAGCCGGGCCCCGACTACTGGCAACAGCGTGCGGACTACAACATCACGGCAACGCTCGACACTGCCGCCCGGTCGGTGAGCGGAAGCGTCGCGATCAGGTACACCAACAACTCGCCGGACACGCTGCACTTCGTCTGGCTGCAGGTCGACCAGAATCTGTATCGGCCCGGGAGCAAGGGCTCGGTGATCAACCCGGCCGACAGTCGCTGGGGCGCGCGCAACTTCCAGGGCGGCTACGACATCAGCCGGTTGATGGTCGACGGGAAGCCGCACACGTCGAAGGTCGACGACACGATGATGCGCATCGATCTCGACAAGCCGATCGCGCCAAAAGGCGGGACGGCAACAATCGCGATGGATTTTCGTTTCCTCGTGCCGGACCACGGCTCCGACCGGATGGGACGCGACAGCACACTGTACGAGATCGCGCAGTGGTTTCCGCGCATGGCCGTGTATGACGACGTTCGCGGCTGGAATCCGGACCCGTATCTCGGACAGGGCGAGTTTTATCTCGAGTTCGGCGACTATGAATACTCGGTCACCGTACCGGCCGGCTACACCGTCGCCGGGAGCGGACTGCTCCAGAACCCAGGCGAAGTACTCACGGCCGCCGAGCGGCAGCGACTCGCGCAGGCAGCGACATCGACCAGCGTGGTGCAGATCATAACGGCGAGCGAGTCAGCGCCGAAGGCAACGTCAGGCACGAAGACATGGAAGTTCCGCGCGCAGAACGTGCACGACGTCGCATGGGCCGCTGCGCCGGATATGCGCTGGGACGCGGTGAGCACGGGGCCGATCGCGAACAACGAGAAGGGTGTGCTGGCGCAGGCGTACTATGTATGGCCGCGGGCTGGCGCGGGCTGGGAGAATGGCGCCGAGAACACGCAGTGGACGATTCGCACGTACTCGTCGCTGTTCTATCCGTTCCCCTATCCGCAGGCATCGTCGGTTGCGGGCCCTGTCGGGGGAATGGAGTATCCGATGTTCGTGATGGTCCATTACGCGGGGAAGCCACAGGGCGCGTTCGGAACCATCGATCATGAGCACGGGCACGAGTGGTATCCGATGATCGTCAGCAGCAACGAGCGCCGTTATGCATGGATGGATGAGGGTTTCAACACTTACATCAACGCGTTCTCGAACGAGCTGCGCACGCCGGCCGATCCGGTCTGGCCGCGCGACCTCGCGAACTGGCGTGACATCCAGTCGAAGGGCATTGCTGCGCCGCTGATGACGCCGCCCGATCGCATCGATCCGGCCGCGCTCGGCGCGATCGGGTATCGCAAGCCGGCGGCGGTGCTGCTGGCGCTGCGCGGTCACGTCGTCGGGCGCGAGACCTTCGACCGCGCGTTCCGCGAGTACACGCGGCGCTGGGCATTCAAGCATCCGACGCCGGCGGATTTCTTCCGGACGGTCGAAAACGTGAGCGGCACCGACCTCTCCTGGTACTGGCGCTCATTCTTTTACGGGAATGACGTGCTCGATCTCGGGATTGATGGCGTCAGCAACAGCACAGAAGATGGCCAGACGACGGCGTCGATCACGGTGCGCCGCTACACGTCGATCCCCTTCCCGCTCGAGATGCGTCTGCGGCTGGCCGATGGAAGCGTGCGCAATGTGACGATCCCCGTCGAGATCTGGGGCTCGGGCAAGGATCGCGTGACAGCCGAGGTGCCTGTGGCGTCGAACGTCGTCGGCGTTCGGCTCTGGCCTGACGGCACTGTTCCCGACTGGAACGATGCGAACGACAGTTGGGGCAACGTGCCGCCAAAGGACGCGATGCCACTGACGACGACGGGTGGGCTCAACACTGTTTCGCCCCGGACGACGTCGAGCAAGTAGGTGAGGGCTCGGCGCGCCGTTGACGTGCCGCACCGTTGGCGGCGCTCCGGGGTTCTACTAGATTGAAATGAGGGCGGTCCAGTCGCGCGGTCGCGACTGGACCGCTCAGTTCTCCGGTGCACATGCCGGATCACCACGAGAGGAGTTGGGGGATGCCGGATTTCGGAAGTTGGGGCACGCACTGGTGGAAGCCGGTGCTCTTCGTGATCGTAGCCGGGCACATCACCAACGTGTGCGTGACGCTGTTCCTCCACCGCGCGCAGACGCATCGCGGCGTGAAGCTGCACTATCTCGCGGCGTTGCCGATGCGCACCTGGCTGTGGCTGACCACGGCGATCGTGACAAAGGAGTGGGTCGCCTGTCACCGGAAGCATCACGCATTCGCCGACCGTGAAGGTGATCCGCACAGCCCGATCGTCGAAGGGTTGCGCAACATCGTGATCAAGGGCGCTTTCTACTATCGCAAGGCGGTCCGTCAGCCAGGGATGCTCGAGAAATATGGCAAGGGGACGCCCGACGACCTGCTGGAGCGCCGGCTGTTCGCGCCGCTGAACTGGGTCGGCATTCTCGTGATGCTGATGATCGACATCTACCTGTTCGGGCTGTTCGTCGGGCCACTCGTCTGGGGCGTGCAGATGATCTGGATCCCATTCTGGGCAGCGGGGATCATCAACGGCGTTGGTCACGCTGTGGGCTACCGCAATTTTGAGGTGAAGGACGAGAGCCGGAACATCCTGCCGGTCGCGATCTGGCTCGGTGGAGAAGAGCTGCACAACAACCATCACCACGATCCACGCTCGGCGAAGTTCAAGGCAAAATGGTACGAGTTCGACATCGGGTGGCTGTACATCCGGCTCCTCTCGCTGTTCGGCCTGGCGAAAGTCGAGTACGCGAGGAGCTGATGGCCGACGTCAGCTGCACTCGCTGCGGGCAGACGCGCGAGGGATTCGAGCGGGCGCCATTTCCCGGCGCAATCGGCGCGCGTGTTCAGGCGGGAATCTGCCGCGAGTGCTGGGCGCAGTGGCTGAAGCAGCAGACAATGTTGATCAACCACTACGGGCTCAACGTGATGGATCCGCAGGCACGGGCGTTCCTCACGAAGAACATGGAAGCGTTCCTCTTCAAGGCGGGCGGTGAAGAGGACGTCGACACGACGAAAAAGGGAACGATCGCCTGGTAACGCCGTGGCCGCCGTCAGGCGGCCCAGTGGCGTTTTGCGCGCCACGCCACTCCCGCGCGAGCCAACGTCAATCGATGGGCATCGCGGGCTGCGCCGCCGCTTGACATTAGTATCTACATGATACTAATTGGGCCCATGCCCTCTCGCCCCGCAACCCGCGCCCGAACCGGACTCCGAGTCACGATCAACATCGACGTCGTCCTGCTCGCCCCGAGCGGGGGACGGTTGGCGGTGTTCGCGCCGCAAGTCGATCGCGCCCGTCGCGCCCTGCCGACGGGTGCGCCGCGGTCGGGGGAGTCGTTGGAGACCGCCGCGTCGCGGATCGCCCGGGCAGCAGTCGGCGGCAGCGTCGCGTGGCTCGAGCAGGTCGGGACCCGGCTCGAGGGGGATGCGGCGAGGGTGCTGTTCGCCGGGCTCGTCGTCGCACCAGATGCGGGCGATGAGGCATGGATTGCACGTGAGCGAACGAACACCGTCGGCGCGGGTGCCCGGCGGCTGGTCGACGAAGCCACGGCCGCAGCGGGAATCTGGCTCGACCGCACACCCGTCGCCTTCCGCCTGCTTCCCGGAGCATTCACGCTGAGCGAGCTCCAGGAGGTTTACGAGGCAATCCTCGGCCGCACGCTGCACAAGGCGAGCTTTCGACGCGCACTGCAATCGGCGCGACTGGTCACCCCAACGAGGGAATGGAGAAGCGAAGGGCGGGGCCGCCCGGCGCAGCTCTACCGCTTTGTGCCGCGAGCGCCGAAGGCGTCGAGACGAGGGGTCAGGTTCGACTGGCTCTCACGTGCGCCGTAGAGCGCGACCAGGGCGCGCCTAACGCTTCTTGCTCCCTTCCCCGCCCGGGTCTTTACTCTTCGCTCCGGCCCGACGGCGCTCGGCTTGCCAGCGCATGATGCCACGGGCGATTTCAACGTTGTCGACCGCGATGCGGTAGAGTGCCTCGAAGAGCTCGGTCTCGGAGCCGCCTTCGAGCGTGACGATGATTGGCGCAAGGTGGCCGAGTCGGCGCTCAGGATCGATCCGTCGTTCGACTGAAACGCGTGCGCGATAGGCGCCGCCTTCCGACGGGAGCGACTCGATCGTGACGTAACCGCCGCCCGGGAGTTCACGCGTGAAGAGCACCGCTTCCTCCGCCATCATCCCACCACGGGCCGCGGCATCGCGGACAGGATCAACAGGTATGCGAACATGGTGCCATTGTGCGTGAGATCACAAGGCACAGGCTGCGCCCGGAGTTCCGGGGCCGACGATTGGAAGCCTGACGGAAGCATGAGCAGCGGTGTCAGTAGACCGTCGGTGCGCGTCGGAACGAGGGCGGTCCCTCGCTCAGCCGCGCGACAGGAAGCGCCAGCTGTGTCGTGGCTGACATCGGGATGTAGAACGTTCCTTCCATCGGCAGCACCCGGCGCACCGCAATCAACCGATTCCGGAACCAGTTATGTCGCGCCCACTGGCCGCCATGCGGGCGGATCAGGTCGAGCTTCACCCGCTTGGCCGAGCTCGATGCATGGATGATCGTGTCGCCGCCCACGTAGATGGCGATGTGCTGAGCGCCGCGTCCCCCTGAGAAAAAGAGCAGGTCGCCGGGCCGAAGGTCGCCCGGGAACGGAGCGTCGCCGAAAGCCGCCTGCTCGTGTGCGGTGCGGGGTAGCGCAATTCCGTAGCGCGCGAACACGTAGCGCGTGAAGCCAGAGCAGTCGAAGGCGCGCGGCGTATCACCGCCCCAGACATAGCGAACGCCAACGTAGTCCCGGGCCGCCCGCACGATGTCGGAGCCGGTTACAGTACCGCGGACGACAACGGCCGACGTTTTCCGTTGTGCACTGGCGAGGCGAGGTGCGGCGATCGCGAGGAGAGCGAACACCGACAGCAAGGCGGACGCGCGCACCGCGCGCATCCGAGAAAGGATCGAGGAGGGAGCCATACGAAGGGCAGACGAGCCGAGGCGTTGCGCGGTCACCCGGTAGACGGGGATCGGCCACCGAGACTGCAGTGTGTCCGCGGTCACTCGTGGCTGCCGAATCCCGAATCGGATCGTGCGGTGAGAGAACAGCAAAAGGCTCCGCGAGCGCGGAGCCTTTGGGTATATCGATTGTGCGCGGTCAGGCGGGCTTCGTCACGTCTGCGGCTTGAGGCCCCTTCTGGCCCTGAACGATTTCGAACTCGACGCGATCACCTTCCTGCAAGGACTTGAAACCACCGCCCTGGATCGCGCTGTAGTGGACGAACACGTCCGGGCCGCCCTCGGGCGAGATGAAACCATAACCCTTCGCGTCATTGAACCACTTCACGGTGCCAGTGATGCGTGCCATGTCGCGTACCTCTCGCTGAATCGCCGCCGCCTGATCGCGCTGGTCCGGGCGCGTCGACAGTTGCCGCGTCTTCCAGCGCAATCGCCAAGACAAGAGCTGCACATGACGCGCTCTCGAGGCGCGGCACGTGCATGGCGAGGCGGGGCAAGATTTGTGCACGCCGCGAGCAGCGGATGCGGTGTCGCGCCGGCGTGATCAGCGATGATCAACCGGCGCGAGGCAATCGTCAGGCGGCGCCGGCGATGTAGCGTGCGATCCGACCGCACTTGTTGCAGCGTAGCGTGACGTGCGAGCGAGGCAGAGGTGGAACCTGGTCTGGCGAGCGCTCGATCGGGCCGGAGCACGACGGACAACTCAGCGGGGAACCAGTACGGTCACTCGCGATCAGATGGAGAGCTTGGGCCGGATTATATGTCGCCGGACGGGGCTTTCTCATGGCAACTCCTGAACTGGCATTGCGGTACAGAAAACGAGGGCAGCGCTTGCCGCGCCCTCGAAAAAGATAACCGGTCTAGTCTCTAACGCAAAGTAGGAAAAAGACTTGCGTCTCGCTCAATCGCCGCATGCGATCCTGATCACGGTCGCTGCCATTCAACTCGCCGCGTGCGGGCCTCACGCGCACATTCCGCCGCGTGGCGTCGTACCCATCGCGGGCGTCGCCATCGCCGGCGACAGCGTGGATGTTCTCGCGCGCGGACTGGCGCCCACGTTATACCTCCAGCGTGACGAGACGTTCCCACTCTCGCGCGTTGTCGCCGTCGTGCATCCGACCCGCTCGATCATCGCGTATCACCTGCTCTGGCGTGACGACGTGCATGGTGCGTGGATTCCGTTCACCGTGCCCACTGACGAGGAAGTCGTCTGGGTAGGCTTCAACCCGGAGACCCGAGCCCCAACCGACCTCTGGACCTACTGGCACGGCCGGATCCTGCATACCGACTGGCGACGCAAGGGTTCGCCCGCATTCGACGTGCAGTGGGGGAAGCACGGCTCGCTTCCCCGTGGTACCGCGCTCGGCGACCTCCCCGCGACGCGCTCGATGAATCTCTTTTACGCGTTCACGATCATCGGCGCGCCGGACATCTGGCTCGGGAACGCCGTGCGCAAAGGACCGTGGTGTTTCTGTCACAGCTTTCGACGCTACCGCACTTTCGACCGACCGCTCGATGTCGCGACTTACGTTGATGCTGTAGTGAGAACGGACGACCCTCACGCAACGTTGAAAGCCGTGTTCGGCTCGAAGTACTCGAACAAGATCGAATGGCCGCCTATCGTACCGGTACGCGGGCCTGCTGACTCAGCGAAGCGCCAGCGAGCCGGTCCCCAGTAGCAACTGCTGCACGGCGAGCTGGCGGTACCGGAAGATTCGATCCAGCTGGCGTTTCACTATCGGAAGTGCGATGTCGCCGAGCGGGGAGAACGGCAACCGATAGCGGACTTCGTCGTCGATCGTCGTGCCGTCCGGAGTCTCGCTGAATCGGTGCGTGTGCACCCAGAGCGCGTACGGGCCGCGCAGCTGCGTGTCGACGAATTCGTACGGCGGATTCCACCGGGTGATTTCGGTCCGCCACCGCATGGGGAATCCGTGCAGGCGGATGGTGTAATCGATGAGCGCGCCCTCGCGGATCTCGACGGGCTGCGGCGAGGTGATGCGGAAGCTCATCTCCGGCGGGGTGATCCGCTCGAGATTCTCGGCGGCGGCGAAAAACGGAAATACACGGTCCCGAGGAAGCGGAATCGTGAGTGACGCTCTGAGGATGCGATCGGCCATGCAACAGGAACGTCCTCGATGGTCGCTCCGTTCCGCTCTCTTCGCTGCGGCTGCTCCGAAGACCCGTCTAGGGCGCGGCCGTCGCGCTGCCGTGCATCCACTGATCGCGAGCGTGACGCTGCGCAGGGGTGAGCGCGGCCACGTCCTCGAGGCGAACGGTGACGCGGTCGTAACCGGTCACATGCACGACGAACGTCCGTTCGCCACCACGCCGCACGCGAACAGCGACGCTGTCGCCGATCGCGACTGCGGCAAGTGTCGCGCGAAACGCAGCCTGGTCGACCACGGGCGCACCGTTCACCGAGACGACGGTGTCGCCGGTCGCGAGTCCCACGCGCCCCCAGGCGGAGGTCGGATCGCCGATCGACAGCTTGAGCGCGCCGCCCATCGGACCACCGGCACTGCCGGCGCCACCGTAAGGCGTGAGCGACGCGCGTCGATCGGGTAGCGGCCGGCCAGCGCTGTCGCGTGCCGCGCCGCGTTCGACGACGAGGTTCCAGCCTAACGCTCGAGCAAAGTCGGTCAGCGGGAGCGGCTTGCCGCCGGCGACGTATGCGTCGAAGAAGGGCTTCATCTCGCAGCCGCAGACGAGAGCCGCCTCACGCCGGAGATCGGCATCGGTGAAGCCGTGCGCTCCGGCGTACTGGTCGCGGAGGCGCCGCATCAGTGCGTCCATGCCGCCGCTCGCGTCGTTGCGCGTACGCAGGCGAACGTCGAGCACTTCGCCGAGCAACGCGCCGGAGAGGTAATAGGACAGCGAATACCCTCGGTTCACTGCGGGTGGATCCCACGCCGTGAAGCTCGAACGCTCCGGCGAAAGGAACGCGCTTGCCGGATTGGCGAGGTAACTCTCGATCGACGAGGCGAGTGCATTGCGCGCGTCCGTCTCGCCGATCAAGCCGGCGCGCCGCACGATGGCGCCGGCGTAGTAATCGGTCACTCCCTCGCTGAGCCAGAGCGAGCGTGTTCGCGTAACGCGCTGATAGTCGAAGGGGCCGAGTGCGGCGGGGCGAATCCGCTTGACGTTCCAGTGATGGAAGTACTCGTGCGCGGTCACGTCGAGATGCGCAAGCGGATTGCGCGCGATCACCGCGGCACTAGTTCCGATCGTGGTCGAGTTGAGGTGCTCGAGGCCACCGCCTGTGCCATCGATGAAGAGGAAGCTGTAGTCGCGGTATGGAATCCAGCCGAAGATCCGGACTGTCTGCTCGACAATCTTCGCGATTGGAGCAGTAAATGAAGTCGTGTCGAACGCATTGGCGCCGGGGCGGCGCCACCAGGCGACGCGGTGCGGAACTCCAGCGACATCGAACTGCCTGACGGCGAGCGATCTCGAATCACCGAAAAGCACTGGCGAGTCGATAAGCACGTCGTAACTCGGTGCGAAGAACGCGCTCGAATCAGCGGTCGGCGTCAGGCCGGTGACGATGCGCCAACTCGGCGGGATATCAAAGCGAACGCGTGCCGGCGACAGCGTTTGCCCGAGCAGGTAGAGGTATGTGGCGGGTCCGTCGATCAATGCCCCGGACGAGCGGAGAAACCCGCGGTTGTTCGGAGCGCTGTCGCCGATGATTTCGTAGCGAACTTCGAGCGCGCCGCCCGGCACCGCGAGCGGGGCGTCGCCCGGTGTGGGCCACACCGAATGGCCAGTGAGCGCGCTGTCGGCGACGTGGCGCTCACCGGTGCTCGTTATTACGGTGACCGCACGCAAGCGTGCCGCGAAATCGACGAGGCGGTAGGCGCCTGGCGCCCAGCGCGGGATGGCGATGCGCACCGACTCCGGCGCGCGCGTAATCCGCATCACGATCGACAGGCGCGAACGAGTGGTGTCGATCCGCACGTCGTACGCGATCGCCGGCGTCGCCGCGCCCGCACGTGTCTCGAAGGCGTCGGCGTAACCGGCGAGCGGCGTCTGCGCGGAGAGGGCGGCGGCCGTCGTCAGGAACGCGGCGAATGGAAACGCGAGGAGATGGCGCATGTCGGGTCAGACGTTAGGCGGCCGCCAGGGCAGCGGCAACAGCGCGTTGCGCGGCGCGCAGCGCGGACTTACTCCCAGCCGTGCGGCCGCTGCCAGAGGCGGCGATTGTCGAGCATCCAGATTCGCTCGGAAAACTCCCCGCCGCCGGCAAAGTTCGACGAATCGCCGGCCGACTCGACAAAGCTGTTCGCCTTGGCCGACGACTCATCGGCCCAGTGAATGATCTCCGCCTCGAGCGTCATCGGGCGAATCGGACTTCCGAACTCGAGGGTGCCGTGGTGGGCGAGGATCAGATGCTGAAGCTCGAGCAGTTGCTGTTCCGAGCAGATCGACGCGCCGAGTGCGGCGAGCCGGCGCTCGAGCATCAGGGCGCCGAGCACGATGTGGCCGATGAGGTGACCACAGGGCGTCGTCTCGAAGCCGATGGGCGATACGCGATAGGATTCGACCTTCCCGACGTCGTGCAGCAGCGCGCCCGTTATGACCAGGTCGAGATTCACCGGATTGACGGCGCCGGTGCGCATCGAGTTGGCGATCGTGCGGGCGATGAACGTCACTTCGGTCACGTGGCGGAGCAACCCGCCGACCTTGGCATGATGGCCGCGCGTGGACGCCGGCGCTTTCTCGAACTGGAGGCGGAACAGGTCGTCGTCGTAGAACACGGCGAGGACTTTCCGCAGCTTTGCCGAGCTCACCTCGCCGCGAACCTTGTCGAGCGAGGACCAGAGCGTGGTGAGGTCGTCGTCGACGCGCGGAAGGAATTCGTCGAGGTTGATCGCGCTGCTGGCGACGATGCGCAGCGGTGCGCTGAGCTCGAGCTGCCGCTTGGCGCGTGTCCCATCGACGTACGTTTTCACCTCGCCGATCGCCTGGACGATGGTACCGGGTTCGGCGCCATCCACCCAGTGCAGCTTGTCGTGCCAGACGGGAGCTGTCTTTATCTCGCCGTGCCGGTTGCCGAGGGTGAGCAGCGCGTACGGATCGCCATTCTTCGTCTTCTTGATGTCGCGTTCGACGACCCGAAGCTCGTGATGCACACGAGTGCCGGGGACGAGGGTGGCGACATTGATCGGCGGCATGAATCGAAGGTGGGAACGCGACGGGGGAAAGGCAAGCCTGCGCGCTGCGGATCGGGCGATGCGTGATGTGGGAAACCGCGCAGGCGAGGCGTGATTCGCGAAACCGATTCAGCGATGCGTGATGGGCAAGAAATGCCCGCGCCGGTCAGCTCGTGTAGACGATGTCGCCCTCGGCGTCGAGACCGATTTCCTGTTCGTGGCCGCAGACGCCGCAGACCTTCACGCCATTCCAGACAGCACCCACCTCCTGCTGGCCCTCGTTGGCCGGTTTCACCACGAGGCGCTTGTAGCTGTACTCACCGCATTTCTCACAGGCGTGCGCACGGACGATTCGCTCGGCGCGGTCCCGCGTGATCGGCTCGACCACGATCACTCCTTCTTCGCCGAGTCGTCGGGCGGGCGGAGTGCTGGCGCAGCGGGGCTCGGGCGCGGAGGCGTCGGCGCGTCGGCGGGCTGCGGGCCCGCGCGCTCGAGCAGCGCGCGCATGCCACCGAGTGCCCCCATCACTCCAGATGCTTCCGTCGGGAGGAAGATCGTCGTTCCCTTCCCCTGCGTCATCTGCGGAAGCGCCTCGAGATACTTGAGGCCGAGCATGTACATCGACACCTGACCGTCAGGCAGCGCGGCGGCGATGCGCTGGATGGCGTCGGCTTCGGCCGTTGCCATCGCGACGCGGCCCTCGGCCAGGCCCTGTGCGCGGAGGATCGCCGCTTCCTTCTCCCCCTCGGCCTTTCGCACCTGCGCTTCACGCTGTCCCTCCGACTCGAGAATCGCGGCGCGCTTGCTCGCCTCGGCGCCGGTGACGAGCGCGCGGCGCTCGCGTTCGGCGCGCATCTGCAGCTCCATCGACTGCTGGATGTCGCGTGGCGGCTCGATCGACTGCAGCTCGACGCGCGTGACGTCGACGCCCCAGCCGATCGATGCTTCCTCGATCACTTCCCGCATCCGGCGATTGATCGTGTCGCGGCTGCCTAACGTCTGATCGAGCTCCATCTCGCCGACGATGTTGCGGAGGGTGGTTCGCGTCAGCGTCTCGAGGGCGTAGGGAAGGTTCTGCACGGCATACGTCGCCTTCTGCGGATCAGCGACGCGATAGTAGATGACGGCGTCGATGTCGATGGTAACGTTGTCCTTGGTGATCACCGGCTGGCTGGGGAAGTTGAGCACCTGCTCGCGAAGGTCGATGCGCGCCGTCGAGCCGGCACTGATCCGCTTCGTCCCGTTGACGTCGGTCCCGAAATATCGGACGTCGATCGTCCGCGGCTTCTCGACGAAGGGAATCAGCACATTCAACCCGGAGCGGCCGAGCCGGTTGAAGCGGCCGAGGCGCTCGATCACCATGACTTCAGCCTGGCCGATGATCTTGATCGACCTGGTCACGACGAGAAGCGCGATGATCGCCACCACGCCCGGAATTATCAGAAAACCCACGAGGCATCCTGTTGGAGGGGAGGTGTGATTTTACGTCTCGTGCGATCCGACAGCAATCACTGGACGAGCAAGGTGACGATCCACTGTCCCTAACGACGCGCGCCGCCGCTCCGATGGGAGCGGCGGCGCGCGCGATGACGATCGTCAGCGGGTCGTGGTCAGTGCGTGCCGCGCGTCGCCACCGCTGCCCGCGCGAGAAGATCGCGCTGCGACGAACCGGTGGACAGCAGGTCGAGCGCTTTCCGCAGTGGCGCATCGTCCTTCAGCGAGCGACGCCGCGCGGCGGTGTCGCCGAATGCGACGCGAGCGATCCGCTGCTCGATCTCGCGATTGACCAGTGCCTGCCCCGCGTCGAAGACCTTGCGGTCGATCTGAATTCCGGCGGCGCCCATTCTCCGGTACAGCTCTTCGCGCCACACCGGCTGCAGTACGAAGCTCTCCTTCACGCTCGGCCGAAGCTCGAGTGCATAGTCGCCGATGACGGTGAAATACGCCGCGGACTTCGGAGCGAGGAGCTTGGCGAGCGTCTGTTCCGCGGTGGTCAAAGTGTCTTCCTTGACCACGACGTCAGGGGTGACCGCGCCGCCACCGTAGACGATGCGGCCAGCGTCGCTATGGAAGACCGGACGTGCCTTGCGGGCCGAGTCGGTTTCGAGGGAATCGGGAGTCACCTCGACGAAGCGACCATCGGGGAGAAGCTTGCGCTCCTTCTGGATGGACCGTCCGCTAGGCGTGTACCACTTCGCGGTGGTCATTTTGAGCGCCCAGCCGCCGTCGAGTGGATAGACCGTCTGGACGAGACCCTTGCCGAACGAGGTCTGGCCAACGATGAGCGCGCGATCGTGATCCTGCAGCGCGCCGGCGACAATCTCGGCGGCCGAGGCGGTGTAGTTGTCGGTAAGCAGGACAAGCTGGAGATCCTTGAACCGTGCCGCACCTTTCGCGGTGAAGCCGGCCTGTTGATCCGGTCCGCGTCCGCGAACGCTGCTGATCTGCTGGCCGTTGTCGAGCAGCAAGTCGCCGATCTTGATCGCCTGCTCGAGAATGCCGCCGGGATTGTCGCGGAGATCGACGACGACCGACGTCGCACCCTGCTTGACCAGGGTGTTGAGCGCAGACTCGAATTCATCGGCTGCTGTCTCGTTGAACTGGAGAAGCGGGAAGTAGCCCGTCTTCTGGTCGAGCATCATCGAGTACTGTACGGCCGGGATGTGGATCTCGGCGCGCGTGAAGTTCACGGCGATCGATTCGGTGACGCCCGGTCGCGCGAACTTGACCTGCACCCTGGTGCCCGGAGTGCCGAGCAACGTTTCCGACACCTGGCTGGTGGTCCAGCCGCGAGTGCCCGTAGTGTCGATCTGGATGATGCGGTCGCCTTCGCGAATGCCCGCCTTCTCGGCCGGAGTATTCGGAAAGACCCGACTGACGGCGACGCCGCCTCCTTCGAGCGGCTGGATGAGCATCCCGACGCCGCCGTAGTGCCCATTGATCTGGCGCGAAAGTGTCTCGCGCTGCTTGGGCGAATAAAGCTCGCTGTACGGGTCGTTCAACTCCTTGACGAGTCCGCGCGCTGCTTTCTCGTAGAGTGTCGATGCGTTGAGCGTATCGACGAAGCGATCCTGCACGAGCTCGAGGACGTCGCCGAGGAGGCGCGCGCCATCACGAGCAGACCGTTCCTGAACGAGAAAACCGCCAGCAATCAGCGGAACGATAACCAGGCCGGCGATTGCGGCGCGACGTAAACGAGGCATACGGGAGGGACTCGACTCGCGAGAAGAAGTAACTGCTCACCGATACTTACCGCGCGTGAACGCGGAACGTTCCCGCGTTCGCGCGCGCTACCTACCGCGCGCCCTCTTCGGTGCCGCTGGCCCAGAGCTGCTTCCACGTGATCTCGCGTCCCTTGCGAAAGCCCTTCTGCGTGAGCTTCACGCCTTCGGGCGAGATGGTCACCATGTAGGCGGTGCCTTCCATCTCAATCTCGCGCTTGATCGTCTTGTCGAGCTTGGTCGCCATCAGAGCGGTCTCCAGTACGGGTGAGGGTTTGCTTGCCCAGAAGGATGCAAAGTTCGGGCGACGAAGGCCAGTGCTGTCGTGCAGCAAGAATGCTGGCATTCGGTCCCAGCGACAGCTCAGTGTAGCGCGCGTCACGTCAGGCAAGGCGAGAACCGAGCATGTAGTCGACGTACCACTCGCGTTTGTTCTGCCTGACGACAGCGTCGCGCAACAGCCCTGCGGCGACGAGCATTTCGTGGGCAGGTTGTAGCACGCGTTGCAGGTGCGAGGGATAGCGCTGCGTGAGCGGAAGCTGTTCGGCGAGGCGAGTTAGCTCGACGCGCCAGGTGACCGCGCCGTTTTCACGCGCGACCTCGAGCAGACGATAGAGGCGTCGCGCGACCGGTGATGAGAGCGCGAGGTATCGCGGTGCGGAAAGCGTCACGACGTGACTTGCCGCAATGTTGGCGCGGATGAACGGCGCGATGACGATGCGCGCGTCGCCGGGCTCACTGGCGGTGAACGACGAGAAGAGCGTGAGCTGGTCGCGATCATTCGAACGTCGCCGTTCGATGAGGACGGAATTCAGCAGGGTGAACGCGCCATCGACCGGACGACCGCTTGCGGCGTCGAGATACGCGCCGGTCGATTCGACGACCGTTCGCTCGAGGCGGGACAGCGATGCGCGCAGCTGTTCATAGGTGCGCCCGTCGACACGGCGGCCCATCGAGCGCAGGAAATTGTGGAGCGTGAACGACACCGCGCCGTCGCTCGGCGAGCCCGCCTCGTGGAAACGATGAAGCAGTTCGACGTACACATCCTGATCAAAAGTGCCGGGCAATCGATCACCGGGCGCGGCGAGCACTCGCCATCGCGCACCCGATTCGAGCGCGAAGGATATCATTCCGTCATCGGATGTGTCACTCAGCCGGAAGAGCGGGAACGCCTCGAGTGCACGATCGAGGACGATCGCACGGCTGGCGGGGCGACGGCGGACTGCGAGCGACATTGCGATGAAACTGCTGTTCATTCCACTCGTGGGCAACCGCTCACGAGCATCTGGCACACCGTCTGATATAACCACGATCAATCATGAAACGCATAGTGCTCTACATACTCGGCGGTGTTGCTGGACTGCTCGTCCTCATCTTTGCGCTCATCGGATTTTTCTCCGTCACGCGCGGAACACCGGTCAGCCGCGTGCAGGCGCCGGGTGATCCCAGCGGGCCGCCGGCGGTGAACGACGTGATGTTCCTCCCGACGCTCGAGATGTCAACCGGGATGCAGCTGCAGGAGGGCAATGCGATCGAGGTGATGATCAACGGCAACCAGACATACCCCAAAGTCTGGCGCGACCTGCACGCGGCGAAGCGATCGATCACGCTGCAGATGTACTACGCGGAGCCGGGACAGGTCGCCGATTCGATGAAGAAGATCGTCATCGATCGGGCGCATGCCGGCGTGAAGGTGCTTTTCCTCAACGACGCATTCGGCGCGCAGAATCTGCCGGCCGATTACTGGGACGAGTTGAAGCAGGCGGGAGTGCGCGTCGCCACGTTCCGTCCGGTGAAGTGGTACGACCTGCACAAGGCGGCGTTCCGGTCGCACATCCGGGTGATCGTGGTCGACGGCAGCGTCGCCTACACCGGGGGCTTTGGCCTCGATGACAAATGGTTAGGCGATGGACGCCACAAGGATCAGTGGCGCGATTCGAACGTGCGGTTTCGCGGCCCCGCGGTGATGGCGCTGCAGGCGACCTTCGCGGCCGGATGGGCCGAAGCGACTGGCGAGCTGCTGACTGGCGACCTGTTTTTCCCTCCGAAGGAACTGAAGCACGACGGGACGCAGCTGGCTACGGTGCTGCACACCGCGCCGACGGTCGGCAGCACCCCGGCGGAGCGATATCTCGCCCTGTCGATCGCCAGTGCGCAGAAGTCGCTGTACATCTCCAACTCGTACTTCGTGCCTGACGATGACTTCCGCCGGCTGCTGATCGGTGCGGCGAAGCGCGGCGCCGACGTGCGGATACTGACGACGAGTGGCGAGACGGATGTGAAGACGACGTGGCGCGCCGGGCGCGCGCACTACGAGGAGCTGCTTGCCGGCGGCGTCCGCGTCTATGAGTACCAGCCGGTGATGATGCATGCGAAGTCGATCGTGGTCGACGGCATGTGGGGCGGTGTCGGCACGATGAACTTCGACAACCGTTCGATGGTCTTCAACGACGAGTCGATGCTGGTGGCGCTCGACACGACGTTTGGCCGCCAGCTCGACGAGATCTTCATGGACGACCTCAAGTTCGCGAAGGAGATGAAGCTGGCCGAATTTCGCAAACGGCCGTGGACCGACAAGCTGATGGAGCAGACGGCGGTGATCTTTTCGCGGGTGCTCTAGCGGGCCGGTTGACGCGGCTGCCTAACGCCAGCGGCCTGACGCCAGCTGCCTAACGCAATTCCTGCCGGCCGAGCGCGGCGCGAACGGCTTCACGCATCGCGACCAGCGCTTCCTGGTTGGACGAGGGCGAGTCGCCACGGACGTGGATCTCGACGCCTTCGGCGACGGCCATCCGCCGCCAGGACACGGGCGTCTCGTCTTCGGTCCGTGGGGAGACCGGGTTCGCGACGAGCGCCGGGGCGAGCGACTGCGCGATGCGCCGCTCGAGCGCGTCGCCAGTCACGTCCTTCATCTCGCGCTTGATCGTCTCCAGCGTCTGTCCCTCGCGCTGGCGGATCTTGATGGCGAGCAGCTGGAGAAAATGCCGGTACCCATAAGTCGCGGCGGTGCCGGCGCCCTCCGGACGGTCGAGCAGTGCGTGCGAGACATAGAAGCGCACAGAACGCGCGCTCGGCGCGGCGCGCGCCGACGCGTTCGTCGGGCGCAATCCAGCCGAATCGACGAGGGCAGTGACGTGCGCGGCGAGACCACGTGCATTCCACGGCGCGTGGCGCGCATGTGCGCGAAGCAGTGTTACGGGCGTTTCGGCCATTCCGCCAATCTAAGCGCTCAGCGGCCGTGAATCGCTAGGCCTTCGCGCTGGATCCCGTTTCCCGTTCCTCGCGCGCGGTCGTCACCCGATCGAGGAAGGTCGTGACGGCGTCGATGAACTCACCCGGTCGTTCGTCGTGTGGCAGGTCGCCGGCGTGGTCGAGGATCGTCACATCGAGATCGGGCTTCGCCGAAAGGAAGCCGCGGGCTTCCTCGACCGGCGTCTCGGCGGCGTGCTCGCCCCAGACGAGGAGCGCCGGCTGCGCGAGGCGACGCAACGCGCGCCGCACGTCGAGGTTGAGATGACCCGCCACGAATGCCGCAGGCGCGTACTTGGCGCCCGGCTGGTGCGAGGTGCAGAAGTAGGCGTCAATCATGTCCGCGGTGACCAGCGAGTCGTCCGAATAGATGCGCTCGAGGTAGTAGCGGAGGGAGCGCCGGGAGACGAGGCCGTTGAACAGTGCGGTGCCGACCACCGGCGTTTCGAAGGCGAAGCGCGCTGTATCGCCGCCGGTCGACGGCGCCTCGTGCAAGCGAACGAGCCCGGTCGGCTCGATGAGGACGAGCGCGGGGAACCGCCCCGGGTCGCGCGCGCCGAGCACGATTGCATAAGCCGCGGACAGTGAACTGGCGACGATGATACAGGGCTTGGCGATGACCTGTGCCGCGAAGTCGCCGATCAGGCCGATGTAGAATCGGGCCGTGTAGCGGGCGCGCGGCCGATCGGAGAGCCCGAAGCCGACCAAGTCGAGCGTGTAGACGGTGTGTTTTTCGGCGAGCGCGTCGACGACTTCACGCCATTCGTATGACGACGCAGCGGCGTGAATCGAGTGAACGAGGAGCAAGGGCGAGCCGGTTCCCCGCCGCGTCCATGCGACGCGATGGCCGCGCCAGAGAAACGTTCCCTCCTCTCCGCCGATCGAATTCTCGAGTGGTGGGACGTCGTGTCCAACGAGTGCGTTGAACGCCGCTGCCGCGCCGATCGCCGCTCCGCCCGAGAGAGCCAGCTTCCGCCATCGCATCGCACTCCTCCATATGCCGCCATTATCCCGCCGTGCACCGGCCCGGCGTTCAAACCGCTAACGCGCGAACAATGCAATCAGTGTCGCGTCGCCTCATCTCGCATGACCCGTTCCGGCAGGTCGCGTGGGATTGACGGCAGCGAGAGGGAGAGCAGCGAAACGGGGCGAAACGCGCTCGCGTTCCGCCCCGCCCGCATGACGCTGACCGTTGCTAGCGACGACCGCGCTTTGCTCCGCCCTTTTTCGCCCCGCCCTTCTTTGCTCCGGACTTCTTTGCCGCGCCTTTCTTCGCCCCGCCCTTCTTCGCCGCGCCTTTCTTCGCGGTTCCCTTCTTTGCTGCACCGCCGTTTCGGGCCGCGGTCTTCTTCGCGCCACCCTTCTTCGCGCTGCTCTTTTTGGCGCCGCTGCTCTTCTTGGCCGGGGCCTTTTTCGCAGTAGCCTTCTTCGCCGTCGCCGCTTTCTTCGCGGGGGACTTAGCGCTGCTCTTCGTCGCACCGGAGGTCTTTGCACCCCCGGACATCCCGCTTGGGGAGCCGCTTGACGAACTACCGACAGAACCGCCACGGGGCGTGCTCGCAGCACCAGTCGACGGCGTCACTCCGCGCGCGCCACTGGAAGACCCCCCAGACGCGGAGCCACTCGACGCAGACCCGCCGCGCGCGCCAGCGCTCCCTGCACCGGCACCACCAGCTGCGCCTCGGCCGGCCGCCCCACCGGGCGAGCCAGCAGAACCGCCGGCCGCGCCTCCCGCGGCGCCACTCGATGCACCGCCGCGCGCAGCACCACCACCCGCTGCGCCGCCACGCGATCCACCGCGCGAGCCGCGTCCTGGAGTGCGCTTGCCGAAGAGCGGATCCTCCTCGTCGTCGTCGGCCGCGGTGTCGGGCACACTGGCTTCGCTGTCTTCATCGTCGTCATCGACGTCGTCAGTGCTGTCCCAGAGGCTTTCGCTGTCATCCTTGTGCAGCGTGCCCCACCCGCCGTCTTCCTCATCGTCATCGTCGAAGGACGAGCCGCCGCTTCCACCGCCAAAGCCGCCCTCGTCGCTATCGTCGTCTCGGTCGGAAAACAGGAGTTCGTCGTTCAACTCGTCACCGCGCGGCATGACCGCCTCCCTTGAGTGTGTGGTGCAAGCTCTGATGCGCTGCGTATCATCGGAGTTGTCGCGGAGCGCTGCACTTCGCATGCCTTGCGCCTTACGGCGCCTTGCTCCGTTGCGCGCATCGCGCATGTATCACCCAATACAACGAGTTGCGATGGGCGTCAAGCATGAGCGCTGCCGCGAGGTCTCCCGTTACATTCGGACACTGCCATCGCACGGCTAAAGCAACTGGCCGAGGGCCCCGGAATTCAACCTGCCGGGATCCTCCCTCAACGCACGAGAGAGCACGGAATGCCGAAGGTCCTGGTGTTGTTCTACAGTCGCACGGGAAATACGGCGAAGCTGGCGGACGCCATCGCCGAGGGCGCAGGATCGGTGAAGTTCACCGAAGTCGAGCTTCGCCGCGTTGATGACCTCACTCCGCCGAGTGTGATCGACGCGAGCGAAGAGTGGAAGGCATCGCGCGCCGAGCTCGCGAAGAAATATCGGACGCTCGAATCCATCGAATATCTGGCGCAGTTCGATGCGCTGATCATCGGTGGTCCGGCGCGGTACGGAATTCTGAGCGCGGAGCTGAAAGCGACGCTGGACCAGGCAGCGCCGCTCTGGACGAGCGGTGCGCTGCGCGACAAGGTCGGCTCGGCGTTCGGCACCGTGGCGACGCCCAACGACGGCCACGATACCAACATCATGTCGATCCTCGTCCCGATGATGCATCTGGGGATGATCATCGTTCCCGCGGACCATGCGTCAGGTGCGGACACGGTGGCCAGCGCCCGCAACCAGGGCGCGCGCGTCGCGAAGGTCGCCGAGTGGGTGCGGCACGCGAAGTCACACGAGGCGCACAAGCACTGAAGGGAACTACAGGCTGTAAGCCATAAGCCGTAAGCCGTAAGCGGTCAGCGGTCAGCGGTCAGCGGTCAGCGAGAGGCGACCAGAGAAGCGGCACGGCGTTCGGAAGTCGCTTCCCGCTTCCCGCTCGCCGCTATCGCTCAGCTGTGCAGGTCGTCGATGAAGACGAGCGTCTTCCGGCGCAGCACCACCGTCTCGAGCGCATCGAAGATCGTCGGGTCGAGCAGGCGGGCGATCTGGCCGCGCAACAGCTCGAGCGTGTCTTGCGGGGTGAGCGGATCGCGATAGGCGCGGCGTGACGTCAGCGCGTCGAACGCATCGGCCGCGGCGAGTAGCCGGCCACCGATCGAGATCTGCTCGCCGGAGATGGCCTGTGGATACCCGCTGCCGTCCCAGTGCTCGTGGTGGTCCTGCACAAAGCGCAGCGCGACATCGATGTGCTTCAGCGGCTTGAGGATCTCCATGCCGATCTTGACGTGCCCTTTGATGTGCTCGAACTCCTCGCCGGTGAGCTTGCCGGGCTTGTTGAGTACTTCCTCGCGGATGCCGATCTTTCCGACGTCGTGCAGGCGGCCCGCGAGCCGCACGTTTTCCACGGTGTCCGCATCGAGTCCGAGCGACTCGGCCATCGACGCGCCCAGCTCGGCGACCCGCTGTGAGTGGCCGCGAAGGTAGAGATCCTTCGCTTCCATCGCGTTGATCAGCGAGTCGGCGATGTTGATGGTCAGGGCGCGGAGCGCCGCCTTTTCCTTTTCCAGCTCGTCGGTGCGGATCGCGACTTCTTCGCGGATCATCCGCTCGACATTGCGCTGCTCCATCGTCAAATCGCGCTTGTGCAGCGCACGCTCGACGGCCTGATTCAGGTCCTCGAGCTCAATCGGCTTCATGAGGTAGTCCATCGCGCCGTGCGACAGCGCTTCGGTCGCGGTCGGCGCGTCGTTCACGGCGGTCAGCATCATGATCGCCATGTCGCCGTCGACCTTCGCGGCCAGCGTCACGACTTCGACACCGGACATTCCCGGCATCCGGACGTCGCAGAGCATCAACATGAAGCGCTGCCGCTCGAGGATCTCGAGCGCAGCGGGCCCGCAGTCAGCGGTAAGGACTTCATAGCCGCGCGACCGGAGAAACTTCCCGAGCGCCAGGCGAATGGTTTCTTCGTCGTCGACGATCAGGACGCGCTTCGCACCAGCTTCACCGATCGCGCGAAAGGAGCGCGTCGGCCTGGTAGACGAAGTTGGGTGGGTGTCGCTCATGATGCATGCTGAAGATGAGGATCGGCGTGAAACGGCACGCACGACGCGATACCGGCAACCGCGAGCCGGGCCGCGCTGATCCTATGCTTTCAATAGACGCCCCATGTCCAGCGCTGTCACGCTCGCGCGCGTTATGAGCGCGTCAGCGGCCGATTCCTGCCCGGGCGTTCAGTACAGGCCGGGTGCGACCGATAAAGCGCTCAGACGCGGTGCGAACGACGATCACTTGCCGTCACGTGCCGCCGCGCGAACGCGTCGACTCGACGGCGCGGGTAATGTCGTTAGTGTGCTGCTGATATTCAGGCAGCGTCAGCTTCTGTTCGGCGGACAGCGCTGCGAGCAGCCGCCGATCGAACGCGTGCGCGCTCGTTTCATCGCCACGCATCCGCGCCCCCTGTGCCGCGAGGATGAGGCCAAGCAGGTGAGTCGGGCGCTGTTGCAGGATCGTATCGGCCTGCGCGCTGGCCAGCTTCTCGACGCCAGTCACCGCGCCGATCCGGCCGAGATGATACCGCTGGTCGAGCGTGAGCTTCGGCAACCGCTGGAATGCCTCGACGGCCATCGGCGCGAGGAACTGCACACGGGCGGTATCGCTCTGCTCGAAGAGGGTCATCACCCGATTGAACAGTCGTTCGGCCTGTTCCTCGGGTGTCAGCTTCGAAATGTCCGGCGCGCGACTCGGCGACCGGTCGCTCGTCGGGACATCGCCGACGGCGGGCATGCCAGCCGCGCCGCCCGGATCACCGGCCGTGGTGGTCGCGGTGGCCGCCGGCCGCGAGCGGCCGAAGTGCTGTCCGGCAATGAGGGCGACGAGCGCGAGCAGTGCGATGGCGGCGACGGCCCACGGCATCGCGCTGGCGAATCCGCGTTCGCCAACGGGGCGGGGGGCGAGATCGCCGACCGCCGTGCCGCAGCGATGGCAAAACTTGGCGCCGGGCGACAACGCGGCATGACAGGCGGCGCAGCTGGCGTCACCGACCGGGGTACCACACTCGGTACAGAAGCGCCCCGTCGCGGCGGCGCCGCAGGCGGGGCAGGTAGTCACAGAGGGCATGCGGAGAAGATAGTTCGCGGCGGGAGAACGAGTAGTCGCACGGATGGACGGGGTCTTGGGTGTCGAGCCCCAACCGGTTAGCGTGCAACGGGTTTTCTCACCCGATGTCTAGCGGCGACGGCGGACGCGCCGTTACATCCGTCGTCGCACTCGCTCACGCAAACGATCAACGGCTGATGCAAAAGAAATCCTCGCCGCCGAGCAGGACCCGACACGACCGGTCGATCACCCCGGACATGGGTGGTGCCTCGGCAGCCGACGTCCTCGAGCTCGCGCGTTCGCTCAATGTGCGATTCCTCCGGCTGCAGTTCACCGACATCCTCGGCGTCAACAAGCACGTCGAGATTCCTGCTTCGCAGTTCGAGAAGGCGCTCGCCGGCGACATCATGTTCGACGGCTCGTCGATCGAGGGGTTCGTCCGGATCGAGGAGTCGGACATGCTGCTGGCACCCGATCTCGGGACCTTCCGCGTGCTGCCGTGGGGGGACGACACGGCGCGCGTCGGGAGGGTGATCTGTGACATCACGATGCCCGATGGGACGCCGTTCGCCGGCGACCCGCGGGGCTGCCTGAAGCGGCAGCTGGCGCGCGCCGCAGCGTTAGGCTTCACGATGAACGCCGGGATGGAAGCGGAGTTCTTCCTCTTCAAGCCAGGTGTCAACGGCGAGCCGACGACCGAGACGCACGACGTCGGCGGATACTTCGACCTGGCGCCGGTCGACCTCGGCGAGGACGCGCGGCGGCAGATGGTCGACACGCTCGAGCAGATGGGTTTCGAGGTCGAGGCAGCGCACCACGAGGTCGCTCACGGGCAGCACGAGATCGACTTCCGCTACGCCGATGCGCTGACGACGGCCGACAACATCGCGACGTTCCGCTTCATCGTGAAGCAGGTCGCGCGGCAGTTCGGGCTGGTCGCGTCGTTCATGCCGAAGCCGATTTTCGGGCAGAACGGGAGCGGGATGCACACACACCAGTCGCTGTTCCGCGGGAAGGAAAACGCGTTCTGGGACGCGAAGGCTGACTGGCAGCTGTCGAAGACCGCGCTGCACTACATCGGCGGGCTGCTGCGCCACGCGCGCGGGTCGTGCGCGATCACCAACCCGCTGGTCAACTCGTACAAGCGTCTCGTTCCGGGATACGAAGCGCCGGTGAACGTCGCCTGGTCGCTGCGCAACCGATCGCCGATGCTGCGCATTCCCGACCGCCGCGGCCCCGGCACGCGCGTCGAGCACCGCGTGCCCGATCCGGCGGCCAATCCGTATCTCGCGCTCGCGGTGATGCTGGCCTCGGGGCTGGACGGCATCGAGATCAAGGCCGACTGGCGCGAGCCGGTCGACGCCAACATCTGGGAGATGAGCCACCGCGAGAAGCGAAGGCTGCGGATCGACGACCTGCCGCACGACCTGAACGAAGCGTGCGACGAGCTGGAGAAGGACGAGACGATCATCGCCGCGTTAGGCGAGCACGTCGCGACCAACTTCATCGCGGCCAAGCGCCAGGAGTGGCGGGACTACATCACCCAGGTGACGGCGTGGGAACTGGAGCAGTACCTGGTCAAATACTAGGACCAGAAGACACGCGGCACGCTGATGTGTGATGTGTGATGTGTGATGTGTGCTTCGCGGCGGGAAGTGACATTCAAATGGTCGTGCTCGTCTGCATTGAAGCGCCTGCGATCGGCGTGTCGCTGCACCTGCACGGCCCGTCCACCCGAAGCCCCCCAGACTTCCATGTCAAAAAGTCTTTTAGTCGCCCGCTGTCTTGCGGGTCTCGCCGTATGTTCGCTGGCCGCTGTATCGCTCGCAGCGCAGACGACTGCCAAGCCCGGCGCCACGCCGGCTCTCAAGCCGGCCGCCAAGGGATCGAGCACCGACGAGAATGGCTGGCGGTTCCGGCCGACGTTCCTCACCGACGCCGAATTCGATAACAACGTCTTTCTGCTCCCCGACTTGAAGAAAGCGAAACTCGTGGCCGGCGCGGCAGCGGGAACACACTACGCTAACATGGTGAGCGCCAGCGACGTCATTACGACATTCCGCGCGCAACTCGCCTTCGACGGTCCCGGCATAGGCGGCAAGCGCGTCAAGATTGTCCCGGAGTTCGGCTACGATTTTAACGCACGCAACGCTGAACGCCGCACTGCGATGTACGGTGTGTCACTGGCTCAGAAGACGACGCGTGGCGGCTTGGTCCGCCTGAAGGCGGCGATGCAGCCGCAGACCTTCTTCAAGAACTATCTGCTCGACGCGGTCGATCTCGACGGCAACGGGTCCATCAGCTCCGGTGAAAAGCTGTATTCGGCCGCACGGCAAGGCGAGACCACGGTCGAGGGCGACTATACGCTGCGTCTGCGCAAGCAATCGTCACCGAGCACCGTCGGTGCCGGATTGCGGATCGGTGGCGGCTGGTACTCGCGCACCAACAACTCGGCGTTCACGTCGCGCGACCTGAAGGGACCGACGTTAGGCGCGAAACTCCTTCTCGATGTCGCGTCCCACTCGCACATCGATCTCGGTTATTCCATGGCGTCGCTGAGCGCGCCCCGGATGCTCAACGTCATGCTCGTCGACGAGGCGCCGTTCAATCGCGACTTCAACAACAACGGCACCACGACTGACGTCAACGTCCGCACCGTCCAGATGGTGGACCGTTCGCGCAGCGAGCAGGAACTGGGTGCCGCATTCGGTACCGATTTTGGCCGGGCTGACGTCGCGGTAGAGTACGCGCACCGGACGCGGCACTTCAACTCCGCCGAGCCGTACGACGTGGCGAACAACGGCCGCCGGGACGCCCGCAACGAGTTCGGCGGGACGCTCCGCTACAACCTCGGCGACGCCCTGCGGGTGCGCGCGCGCGCACAGCGCGGTGCCCAGACGCTGAATCGCGCGAGTGCAGCCGCGGCGACAGGCGACGTCGCCGATTACACCCGGGTGCGCACGTCGATCGGCCTCGAGTACCGCTTCTAGACGAAATCCTTCCAACCACTGGACGATATCCCATGCTGACAGCGTTCCTGATCCTCGCACTCGGCGCGACCGCGCCGAGTGCGGTCCGTCCATCGAGTGACGCGCCACGCACCATTCAGTGCACGGCGAAGAACACGACCGACGGAAAAGATCGCAAGTGCCATGTGAAGCTCCCCAAACGCGCGGCGGTACAGAGCTGCGACGCCAGAGAAAAGGCAGCTGGCCATTGCGCGCTCGATGCGCGCCTGGTCGCCTGGACCGCTGGTGAGAATGGCGCGCGTTGCGAGCTCTCGAAGAAGAAGACCGATTGGAAGAAGAGCGTCGCGATGAAAGTCGCGAAGGAGACCAAGCCCGGCGCCGGCAGTTGTACGCTCTTCGTGAGCGTGCAGTGACGCAGGGAGCAAAACGCCGGAAGCGTGTCCTCTTCGCGGGATACGCGCCGGTGCACTTTGTCTGTTTCCAGCCTATCTACGAGCGGCTCAAGCGTCGGCGCGACATCGAGATCGTGCTCTCCGGCGGACGGGAAGCGTCTCTCGAGGGCGGGCCCGCGCTCACCGCCCGGCAGCTCTACGAGTCTTTCCGTGTCCCGGCGTCGATCGTGCAGCCGTTGTCGAAGGTGCAGCGGGAGAGTTTCGACATGGTCTTCTGCGCGCACGTCTCGGGGTATTTTCCGCGCGAGGACCGGAATCGCATTCAGCTCTTCCACGGCGTCTCGTTCCGCAACATGGCGGTCAGGCGTGACGTGCTGGTCTACGACCATCTCTTCGTCGTTGGCCCGTACATGCGGCGGCTGTTCACCGAGAACCAGCTGCTGCGCGACAACGATCCGCGGCTGGTACCGATCGGCTTCCCCAAGCTCGATCGCCTGACCAACGGCGCGCTCGACCGGCGCCGGATCCTCGACCGGCTCAAGCTGAGCGGCCGGCGGCCGGTGGTGCTCTACGCGCCGACGGGGCAGATGGGCAACTCTCTCGAGCTGGGGATCGGCGAGGCGATGATCGAGCGGCTGCAACGGAGCGGGAAGTACGACATCCTGATCAAGCTGCACGACCACCCGCGCGACCGGGCAACCGACTGGCCGCAACGGCTGAAGCCACTACTCAACAGCCACACCCGGCTGGTCGCCGACTACGACGTCGTGCCCTACCTGTTCGTGGCCGACCTGCTCGTGACTGACGCCTCGTCGGTTTCGAATGAATACGCACTGATGAACCGGCCGATGGTCTTTCTCGACGTTCCGCAGATGCTGAGCGCGATGGAGAAAAAGGGGGTCGCTCTCGACCTCGACACGTGGGGGCGAAAGGGCGGGGTGACTGTCCGCTGGCCCGATGAAGCGGCCGAGGCGGTGCAGTGGGCAATCGCCCATCCGCGGAGCGGGAGCGCACTCCGTCGCGCGATGGCCCGCGACCTGTTCTACAACCCCGGACGGGCGACGGACGCGGCCGAGGCGTGGATGCTCGACCAACTCGATCTGTCGCCCCGCCGAACCGCGGCGGCCTAGCGTCATGGCCCGCGCCGGCTCCGTTCAGCTCGGCCGGATTGCGGCGCTCCTTCGCCCACACGCGAAGGGGGAAAGTCGAAACCTGGCCGCCGGAGTAGCGTTAGGCCTGGCGGTCGTGGTGCTGCACGTCGTGCGTCCATGGCCGCTCAAGTGGCTGCTCGACCTGCTGACGAGCCGGCACCGCCACTCCGGCGTCGTTGCCTGGGCCGCCGACGCGGGGACGACCGGTTACGTGGCGCTGAGCGTTGCATTCGTCGCGCTGTCGTCACTGTTCGCGCTGACCGAATACGCCCAGCGAATCGTCCTCAGCGGCGTCGGGAACCGCGTGTCGTACCGGCTGCGGGCGGCGCTCTTCGAGCAGCTCCTCAAGAAGCCGCTCGCGTTTCATGAAGCGCACGAAGCCGGTGAACTGCTGACGCGGGTGGTCTACGATACCACGCGCCTGCGGCGAGGGGTCACCGGCATCCTCCTTCATTTCTTCCAGCCGCTGTTCCTGTTCGCCGCGACATTGGCGGTGCTGTTCTGGGTTGCGCCACTGCTGGCCGCGCTCGTCGCGATTGGCGGCGCTGCGTCGCTCGGGTTGATGCACCATCGCGGCGGCCGGATCGCCGCGGGTGCGGGAAAGCAGCGTCGCAAGGAGGGCCGGATCGCGGCGATGGTCTCCGACGAGCTGCACAACGTTCGCGAGGTGCGGGCCCTCGGGACTGGCGGCAGCGTCGTGGCCGCGCGTTTCCAGCGAAAGAGTGCAGGCAGCCTCGGAAGCGAGCAGCAGGTGAGCCGGATGGCGGCGGGGGTCAGCCTCCATGTCGAACTGCTGTTCGCTGTCACCGTGGCGCTCGCGCTGGCGGCGGGAGCGTACGCGGTGTCACGGCAAACTCTCTCGACGGGCGACCTGGTGCTCTTCGTGACGTACGCGCTCGCGCTGCGCGAGCCGTTCGCGCAGTTCGGTCGCCAGACCTCGCGCCTCGGCCGGACCGCGGCATGCGCCGATCGGCTGGCCAGGCTGAGCGAGGAGACCGTGTCGCCGGCCATCCGGGTCCCGCTGGCCGAACCGGTCCGCGGCGCCTTCGCCTTCGAGGCAGTCTCGCTCAAGGCATCGAAGAAGACGCGCACGTCGCGGCGGTGGGCGCTCGACGGCGTGACCTTCGCCATCGCGCCCGGCGAGCGGATCGCGGTGACCGGTCGCAATGGCGCGGGAAAGTCGACGCTGCTCCATCTCGCGTCAGGCATCGTCCCGCCGACGCGCGGCCGGGTCACGTTCGACGGGCAGGATCTCGCGGCGGTCGATCCGGCATCGCTGCACGACCACTTCAGCATCATCTTCCAGGATAGTCCGCTCTTCGGGATGACCGTCCGCGAGAACATCGCCCTCGGGCGCCCGGAGGCGACAGCGGATGACGTGGCGCGAGCGGCCGCGGACGCGCGCATTTCGCGCTTCATCGAGCAGCTGCCGGAGGGCTACGATACGCCGGTGCGCCGGCGGGGGGCACTGCTCGCGGCGGGCGAGCGCCAGCGCATCGCGATCGCGCGTGCCCTGCTCCGCGATGCGCCGGTCTGGCTGCTCGACGAG
>JANMBU010000092.1:0-2330 GCA_031360575.1 Gemmatimonadaceae bacterium | reverse complement strand
CCGAGCTGGATCAGGCCGAGGATCGGCAGGTGGTGAGGCTGCCACCCGAGCTGCACGGTGCCGTCGACCGCCGCCTTCACGCCGATGAGCTTCATGCTCAGGTCGAGCGCCAGGAAGGCGACGGCGATTCCGGACAGGATCCGGCCGATGATTCGAGCGCGCTTCGAGGTTCCGGCGACCGGTGCAAGTTCGGGCGAAACTGATTCGTGAGGAATGGTTGACATGCCCACAGCATATCATCGCCGGCCCCGATGCACCACACCCGATCACTACGGTCGCACGATCACGGTGCACCCGATCAGCGAATCCCCGCGGCCGCATTTCCGAACAGCGCCTTCTGGTCGCGCGGCTGGGAGCGCCAGTACTGCGGCGGCGCTTCGACCGTCGCACCAAGTTCGGCCGCGGCGTGCCAGGGCCAGCGCGGATCGTAGAGCATCGCGCGGGCGAGAGCGACCATGTCGGCCGCCCCGCTGTTCACGATCTCCTCGGCCTGCCGCGCCTCGTTGATCAGGCCGACCGCGATCGTATGCACGCCCGTCGCTTCCTTGATCGCCCGCGCGAATGGCACCTGATATCCAGGACCGACAGTGATCTTCTGCACTGGCGAGACGCCGCCTGACGACACGTCAATCCAGTCCACTCCGCGCTTCTTCAACTCGGCCACGAACACGATCGTCTGGTCGAGATCCCATCCGCCCTCGACCCAATCGGTGGCCGAGACGCGCACACCGATCGGCGTACTACTGCGCACCGAGGCGCGCATCGCGTCGAACACCTCGAGCGGGAAGCGCATCCGATTCTCCAGCGAACCGCCGTAAGTATCGGTGCGATGGTTCGCGATCGGCGAGAGAAACTGATGCAGCAGATACCCATGCGCTGCATGCAGTTCGATCGCGTCAATGCCGAGCCTGACGGCGCGCTGCGCCGACTTGACGAACGCGTGCTGAATGCGATCCATTCCTGCGCGATCGAGTGGGCGCGGATTTTCATCGCCCACGTTGTGCGCAACGGCGGACGGCGCGTCGGTCACCCATCCGCCATCAGCGACCGGGATCTGCCCGCCGCCGTCCCACGGCACGCGCGTGGACGACTTGCGTCCCGCGTGGGCGAGCTGGATCCCGATCGCGATGTTCGAATGCTTCCGGACCTCGGCCAGCACCGTCTGCAGCGCCGACTCGGTCGCGTCATCCCAGAGTCCGAGGTCGGCGGGCGAGATGCGGCCGTCCGCTTCGACCGCAGTCGCTTCGAGGAACAAGATCGCGGCACCCGACAGCGCGAGATTTCCGAGGTGAATCATGTGCCACCCCTGCGCCTGGCCGTTCTCCGCCGAGTACTGGCACATCGGCGAGACGACAATACGGTTGCGCAGGGTGAGACCGCGAAGGGCGAACGGCGAGAACAGAGCAGTCATGGTGACGGAGTGACGCGTGGCTTGATGACGGACGCTCTGTATCAGGTCACGGACCGTGCCGCCTGTTCCCGAGGACTCGAACGCCGATGGGGTGTGAACCCGACGGAGCGCGGCGAGAAGGTGACGGCTTCCGATTCCCCGGTCGCTTGGCGAGCTTCGACGTCGGCGGTCGTGCGCACGCTCACCAGGCTGCGCACCGCCGAACCGGAACACTCCAGACGAGGTCGTCCCCGTGCACATGTTCGTCTCCCGCGGCGCTACGCCTGCCCTCTTCGCCGCGCTCGTCGCGTTCATCGCGGCGCCCGCTGTCGCTCAGTCGCCCGACGTCTCCTCGGCCATGCACTGGCGGGAGATCGGCCCGACGCGTGCCGGCCGCGCCCGCGCGCTGAGCGGCGTGGCCAGTCAGCCTAACGTTTTCTACGCGGGGTTCGACAACGGCGGCGTCTGGCGGACGACCGACTACGGCTCGACCTGGCATCCGATCTTCGACGAACAGCCGACCGGCTCGATCGGCGCGATTGCGGTCGCTCCATCCGACCCGAACATCATCTACGTCGGCAGCGGCGCGGGGATCATCCGCCCCGACCTCTCGACGGGCGACGGCGTCTACAAGTCCACCGACGCCGGGAAGACATGGACGCATCTCGGCCTTCGCGATACGCGGATGATCGCGAACATCGAAGTTGATCCGAAGAATCCCAACCGTCTGTTCGTCGCTGCGCTCGGCCATCCCTACGGGCCTAACGCGGAGCGGGGAATCTTCCGGTCGGTGGATGGCGGGCAAACGTTCGAGAAGGTGCTCTACAAGGACGAGTACACCAGCGGCAACGACGTCCGCATCGACCCGACCAACCCGAACATCGTCTACGCCGCGCTCTGGCAGCAGCAGCAGAGCTTCATCGAGGGGCGTGAGTTCGCT
>JANMBU010000084.1:0-2393 GCA_031360575.1 Gemmatimonadaceae bacterium | reverse complement strand
CAACCTGTCGAGCCAAAACCGCGCCAATACCCCCTCGCATGGATCCGCCGCCCCGGCGCCCGCCCCCCCCCGGAGGGGGCGCCGCGTCGTTAGCTTTATAGGCTATCGCCCGAACGGACCCACCAGCGCAGGACCCGCGTGAAGCTCGACCATATCCGGAACTTCTGCATCGTCGCCCACATCGACCACGGCAAGTCGACGCTGGCCGATCGCCTCATCGAGGCGACCGGAATGCTGCAGAAGCGCGAGATGCAAGCCCAGGTGCTCGACACGCTCGATCTCGAGCGTGAGCGCGGCATCACGATCAAGCTGAACGCCGTCCGCATGTCGTACACGTCGCCCGCTGGTGGCGCGTACGAATTGAATCTCATCGACACGCCGGGACACGTCGACTTCACCTATGAGGTCTCGCGGTCGCTGGCGGCGTGCGAGGGCGCGATCCTGGTCGTCGATGCCTCGCAGGGGATTCAGGCGCAGACGCTGTCCAATCTCTTTCTTGCGATGGACGCGGGGCTCGAGATCATTCCCGTCCTCAACAAGATCGATCTCCCCGGCGCCGAGCCCGACCGCCGTCGCCAGGAAGTCGTCGACCTGCTTGGCTGCGATCCGGCAGAGGTGCTGCAGGTGAGCGCGAAGGCCGGCATCGGCATCGCCGAGCTGCTCGAGGAAATTGTCAGGCGCGTCCCGGCGCCACAGGGCGATGTCAACGGCCCGCTCCGCGCGCTGATCTACGATTCGTACTACGACCGGTATCGCGGCGCGATCCCGAGCGTGCGCGTCGTCGACGGCTATCTCCGCCCGAAGATGAAGATCACCTTCGGCGCCAGCGATTCGATCTACGAGGTCGCGGAAGTCGGCTACAACCAGCTGCGCCAGGTCCCGACCGGCGAGCTCGGGCCCGGGGAAGTCGGCTACGTCGTCGCCAACCTGCGCTCAGTGAGCGAGACGCGCGCCGGCGATACCGTCTTCGACGCGACCAATCGCGCGCCGGAAGCACTGCCCGGCTATCGCGAGGTGCGCTCGTTCGTGTTCGCCGGCTTGTACCCGACCGACACGACGCAGTACGAGACACTCCGCGATGCGCTGGAGAAGCTCAAGCTCAACGACGCCTCGCTGCAGTACGAGCCGGAGACGTCTACAGCGTTAGGCTTCGGCTTCCGCTGCGGGTTCCTCGGGCTGCTGCACATGGAAATCGTCCAGGAGCGGCTCGAGCGAGAGTATGAGCTCGACCTGGTGACCACGGTGCCGAGCGTCGAGTACAAGGTCTATCGCACCGACGGCGACATGATGCTGATCGAGAACCCGTCGCTGATGCCCGACCCGGGCGTCATCGACAAGGTCGAGGAGCCCTACGTCAAGGCGCGGATCATGGCGCCGGCCGAGTACATCGGACCGATCATGACGTTAGGCACCGACCGCCGCGGCGTCTACAAGAACATGACGTACCTCGATCAGGAGCGGGTCGAGTTCGACTGGGAGTTCCCGTTAGGCGAGATCATCCTCGACTTCTTCGACAAGCTGAAGACGGTCAGCCGCGGCTATGCCAGCCTCGACTACGACATGCTCGGATATCGCGAGAGCGATCTCGTCCGGCTCGACATGCTGATCAACGGCGATCCAGTGGACGCCTTCAGCGTGATCATCCACAAGGACAAGGCGTACGACTGGGGCCGCAAGATCGCCGACAAGCTGAAGGACCTGATCCCGCGGCAGCTGTTCGAGGTGGCGATCCAGGCAGCGATCGGCACGAAGGTCATCGCCCGCACATCGGTGAAGGCGTTGCGGAAGGACGTGCTCGCGAAATGCTACGGCGGCGACATCAGCCGGAAGCGCAAGCTCCTCGAGAAGCAGAAGGAAGGAAAGAAGCGGATGAAGCAGGTCGGCTCGGTCGAGATCCCGCAGGAAGCGTTTCTCGCCGTCCTTCAAGTCGACTAGGTGCCGCTGAACGGAGTTCTTTCCGCCGTCGGCCTTTAGCGATTAGCTATTAGCGTTGAGCAACGGCGTCAACCGCGGTTCCTTCCTGCTGATGGCCAACGGCTAATGGCTGCAGTCATGTCTTCCCTGGTCATCCAGACCTCGTTCCTCGGCGACACCGTGCTCACCACGCCGCTCATCGCGCGACTGGCTGAGACGGGCGCGGTCGACGTGCTCGTCACGCCGGCGTCGGCGGGGTTGCTTGCGAACGATCCGTCGATCCGCGAGACAATCGTCTACGACAAGCGCGGGCGCGACCGGAGCGTGGCCGGGTTCACGCGGCTCGCCCGCGCGCTGCGGGCGAAGTACTATGACGCGATCTATCTCGCGCAGGGATCGGCGCGTAGCGGCGCACTGGCGCTGGCGGCGCGCTCGCCGCGCCGCGTCGGGTTCGCCACGTCGGCGGGGCGCGCGTTCTA
>JANMBU010000023.1:0-28307 GCA_031360575.1 Gemmatimonadaceae bacterium | reverse complement strand
GCCATGGAAGCTGTGAGCGCCCGAAGTCCGCGCCGGAACCCGCAAGGGACCAAGCGGCCGAAGGCGAGCGCAGTGACTGGGGCGAAGTCGTAACAAGGTAGCCGTAGGGGAACCTGCGGCTGGATCACCTCCTTACGAGATATGCGAGTAGACGGCCACCCTAACGGGCGCGTCCGCCGAAAGCGTCTTGAAGTCGCAGCCGAAGCACGGTGCACTCACTCGATTTTTTTCTTCACGCCGCCCCGCTGCGCGCTCACGCGTGCAGCGGGGCGGTCGTGCGTCGTCTCTCGACGTGCGCGGCGATCACACGATCGCTGAATTGACCGCTGTCTCGCCAGCGGCTAGATTTTCCAGCTGGTCGATGCACGGTGTCGGGCAAAGTGGGGCCTGTAGCTCAGGTGGTTAGAGCGCACGCCTGATAAGCGTGAGGTCGGAGGTTCAACTCCTCCCAGGCCCATTGTCATAACGATAGCCCCGCATGGCGTTTCCGTCGTGCGGGGCGTTGTCATGGCGCGGCTTCCATCGCGGACAAAACATGACTCATCAACGCTCCGGAGCGCTCGTCTTCTACGGCGCGACCGGCGACCTCGCGTTCAAGAAGATCTTTCCGGCGTTGCAGCACATGGTGAAAGCCGGCGTCCTCGACGTGCCGGTGATCGGCGTCGCACGGCGCGGTTCGCTCGAGGAATTGAAGGCGCGTGCCCGGGAAAGCGTCACCAAGCATGGCGGCGGCGTCGATCCCGTCGCCTTCCCGAAGTTGATGACGCTTTTGCGGTACGTCGTCGGCGAGTACACCGCGGACAGCACGTTCGATGCGATCCAGCGCGAGATCGCGGGCGCGCCGCATCCGTTGCACTACATGGCGATTCCGCAGTCGTTGTTCGAGGTGGTGGTCGACAAGCTCGCGCGCGCTGGCGGAGATCACGGGGCGCGGCTGGTGCTTGAGAAGCCCTTCGGAAACGACCTGACCTCGGCGCAGCGACTCAACACGGTGCTGCATCGCTGCTTCGACGAGCAGGCGATCTTCCGGATCGATCACTACCTGGGGAAGGAGGCGGTGCAGAACCTGGTGTTCTTCAGGTTCGCCAACACTTTCCTCGAGCCGATCTGGAACCGGCAATTCGTCGAGAACATCCAGATCACGATGGCCGAGCCGTTCGGCGTGACGGGACGCGGCGCGTTCTACGACCAGACGGGCGCCATCCGCGACGTGGTGCAGAACCACCTGTTGCAGGTGCTGTCAAACATCGCGATGGAACCGCCACCGCGCAGTCACGATACCGAGACGCTGCGCGACGAGAAGGTGCGCGTGCTCAAGGCAATCTCTCCTTTGAAGCCGGATCAGGTGGTGCGCGGTCAGTTTCGCGGCTATCGAGAGGAGGAGGGCGTCGCGGCGAATTCGAACACCGAAACGTTCGCCGCGCTCCAACTCGGCGTCGAGTCATGGCGCTGGGACGGCGTTCCGTTCTTCATTCGCGCCGGGAAGTGCATGCCCGTCGCGCGAACGGAAGTGATCGTCAAGCTCCGGCGCCCGCCGCCGATCGCTGGCGTGCCACTCGTCTCGAACCACATCCGGTTCCAGCTCGGACCAGATTTCCAGATCGGATTGGGCGCGACTGTCAGGGAGCCGGGAAAGGAGGCGGGACATCCGCTCGAGCTGGTCGCGAGCCACGATCACGATGGACTCGAGACGGATGCCTACGCCGAGCTGCTGAGCGACGCGATGCGCGGCGAGACGTTCCGGTTTGCGCGCCAGGATTACGTCGAGGAAGCGTGGCGGATCGTCGATCCGGTGCTGGATGACGGCGCGCCAACGATCTACGAACCAGGTTCGTGGGGTCCGCCAGCCGCCCAGGCGATGGTACCCGGCGACTGGACGGAGCCGGCCGAACGGCAGTGAGCGACCGGACTGTCCTGCCTAACGGCCCGCCGGATCGGTTGGGATCGCCTTACACCACGGACGCGTGACTGGCGAATTGCTGCATGGCCTCCAGCGCGACACGCTAGGCTATTTCCTGGGCGAGACCAATCGTGTCAACGGCCTGGTGCCGGACAACACCAGGCGAGGTTCGCACGCCAGCATCGCCGCGATCGGGTTCGCGCTTTCGACGTACCCGGTCGGTGTCGAGCGAGGATTCATCACGCGCGACGAGGGCATCGAGCGAACGCTGACGACACTCCGGTTTTTCTGGGAGAGCGAGCAGAGTGACGCGCCAGACGCGACCGGCTACAGGGGGTTCTATTACCACTTCCTGCACATGGACAGTGGACGACGCGCCTGGAAGTGCGAGCTGTCGACGATCGACTCGGCAATCCTTCTCGCTGGTGCGCTGACCGCCGCGGCGTATTTCGACCGCGATATCCCCGCGGAGCGGGAGATCCGGACGCTCGGCCAAGCGCTGTACGCTCGTGCCGACTGGGACTGGGCGTTGCATGGTGGCGAGACGGTTTCCATGGGGTGGAAGCCGAAGTCGGGATTCCTCCGCTACCGCTGGCACGGGTACAACGAGTCGCTGATCCTCTACGTGCTCGCGCTCGGGTCGCCGTCGCACCCGATCCCGGCCGCGAGCTACGCGGCGCACGCGCGAAGCTATCGGTGGAAGAAGATTTACGGCTACGAGTTCCTCTACGCGGGCCCGCTGTTCATTCACCAGCTGTCGCACGCGTGGATTGATTTCCGCGGCATTCAGGATGAGTACATGCGCGGGAAGGGCATCGACTATTTCGAGAACAGCCGCCGCGCCACGTACGTGCAGCAACGGTACGCGAAGCGCAATCCACGCCGGCGCGCAGGATTCGGCGAGCACTGCTGGGGCCTAACGGCGAGTGACGGGCCGGGGCCGGCGTCGCGTACAACGGTCGGCGCTGCGAGAACGTTTCTCGGCTATGCCGCGCGTGGGGTTCCATACGGCCCGGACGATGGCACGATTGCGCCATGGGCGGCGATCGCGTCGCTGCCGTTCGCTCCGGAAATCGTGCTGCCGGCGATCGAGCATTTCAGCGCGCGGTTTCGCGAGTCGCGTGGCAAGTACGGCTTCACCGGCAGCTTCAACGCGACGTTCCCCGGAGCGTCGCCGGAGGCGAGCGGATGGATCTCGAAGGACTTCTACGGGATCGACCAGGGTCCGGCGGTGCTGATGATCGAGAACTATCGGAGCGAGTTGCTGTGGACGCTGACGAAGCGGTGCCCGTTCCTCGTCGACGGACTGCGTCGCGCAGGGTTCAGCGGTGGCTGGCTCGATGCCGACGGCGGAGACCGTGAGGCCTAACGTCGCGCGGATGCGCGGACGAGTCCAACGACTGCCGACGCCGCGACGATCACCCTCCCGACCAGCCACGACGAAGTGGCCGTGCCCGGCGTGGGCGCGGGCGTGTCACCATCTGTTTACCAGAGACCGCCAGCCCGACGAGAGCAGCGTCGCGAATGGCCGGTGCATTCGCTGCAGGGCTCGCGACCTCGTCCACCTACCGGTGCGTGGGACGACGGTACGGCCGCCGCGATGCGCGCCTAACGGTGCCCGGAAAATTATGTGCGACTTCTAATGCGCGCCCTGGCAAAATTGGTCGACAGCGCGGTAAACGTACGTTATGATTGACCGCGGCCGCCTGCGACCACGCAGCGACCGCCGATCGCCCTCATCATCGCGAAGCTCGCAATGCCTGTCACCTACGAGTTCGACGGCAGCACGGTCGCGCTCCGGCTTGGCGGCCTGTATGACACCAGTGACATCCGGGCCGCGCTGATCGCGGCGCTCGACGACCCCAACCGGCCGGAAATCACCGGCATGCTATTCGACATCCGTGGCTCACGATCGATCGCCGGACGAACGGCTGACGACGTGCGGGCGATGGCGCAGTTCCTCGGCAGCTACGCCGCGCGGTTCGGGCGGCGACTCGCGCTCGTCGCCGACAGCGACGCCGCGTTCGGTCTCATGCGGCTCGGCGCAATCGACGTCGAACAGCGCGGTGTCGATTCGCGCGTATTCCGGGACGCCGTCGAGGCCGAGGCGTGGCTGAGGCGATAGCGCCCGTCGCTCGCCGCTCTAGTGAGACGCCCGCGAACCGACATCCGAGGCTCGCGCTGCAGCACTGACTCTTCGGGTATATTCCGCGGACTCTTCCCTCACCCCGCGGTGCTCATGAACGTCCTCGTCCTCAATGCGGGTTCGGCCACCTTGAAGTTCCAGGTGGTCCGGACCGACGCCGACCGCATGGCGGCAAACAGTGATGAGAAGCTGGCGTCGGGCACGATCGAGCGCATTGGAGGCGAAGCGGTCTATACCGTCCGCGGTCCCGGGGGCGAGCCACAGCGCGGAACCGAGCAGCTGCGCGATCACCGCGCGGTCGTCGATTTCGTCGTGAAGTGGATCGTCAGCGAGCAGTCAGGCACCGGTATCACCAGGACTTCCGACATCGAGGCAGTTGGCCATCGCGTCGCCCATGGCGGCGAGCACTTTCGGCGATCGGTCCGGATCGACGATGCGGTGATCCGGGGCATCGAGGAAACCATCGACCTCGCCCCGCTGCACAATCCGCACAACCTTCGTGGTATTCACGCCGCGCGCAACGCGCTCGGCACCGGCACCCCGCAGGTCGCGGTCTTCGATACTGCTTTCCACCAGACGATTCCCGAACGCGCGTATCTCTACGCGCTACCCTACCAGTTCTATCGCCGTCATCGCGTCAGGCGCTACGGTTTTCACGGGACATCGTACCGGTACATCGGCCACCGCTACCGAATCCTCACCGGCCGCACGCGCGAGGCGACGAAGGTGATCGCGCTGCATCTCGGGAACGGCGCATCGGTCTGCGCCATCGACGCCGGTGTCTCCGTCGACACGTCGATGGGATTCACTCCGCTCGAGGGGCTGATCATGGGCACGCGGTCTGGTGATCTCGACCCGGCGATTCTGGACTATGTCGCGGCGAAGGAGGGGCTGTCGCTCTCGGAGGTCGAAGGCGTTCTCAACAAGCAATCCGGACTCCTCGGCATCTCCGGATTGACCAACGACATGCGCGAGCTGCTCGCTGAGGCGGAGGAGCACGACGATCGGCGTGCCTGGCTGGCGATCGAGATGTTCTGCTACCGGTTGCGCAAGTACATCGGTTCATACCTCGCCGCGATGAATGGCGCGCAGGCGCTTCTTTTTGCCGGCGGGATCGGCGAAAACGCGGCGCCGGTGCGAGCGATGGTGTGCGACGGCCTCCAGTGGATGGGCGTGCAACTCGACGACGCGCGCAACCGCGCGACGATCAATGGCGCGGAGGGAAAGATCAGCACCGAAGATTCGCGCATCGAGGTGTGGGTCGTCCCGACCGATGAAGAGTTGTTGATTGCTCGCGACACAGTGCGTGTCGTCGAGGGCCTCGAGTCGCGATACTGACCGATGACCGACAAGAACCCGCGTGACCTCCGCGCCGCCGAGTGGTATCGGGCACTCCCGTCGCGCGGGCTGCCCGATGCGTTAGGCATCGAGATCGTCGAGCTGAGCGGACGCCGCGTCGTCGCGACGATGCCGGTGGACCAGCGCACGCGACAGCCATTCGGCATCCTCCACGGCGGCGCCTCGGTGGCGCTCGCCGAGACGGTGGCATCACTCGGTGCGTCCGCCGCGCTCGACGACGAAGGACAGGTCGCGGTGGGAATGGAGATCAATGCGAATCACCTGCGCCCGAAGGCCGACGGCATCGTGCGGGCGACCGCGACGCCGATTCACGTTGGAGCGAAGACGCAGGTCTGGGGAATCGAGATCGTCGACGAGGAGGGGCGGCTGATCTGCGTCGCGCGCTGCACGCTCGCTGTGGTCGATCGCCGCGAGCGGTGACTCACGACATCCCCAGGCTCGTCGTCCGCCGCGGCGGGCCTGCGGATGCCGCGATGCTCACCGCGTTAGGCGCCCGCACCTTTCATGAAACCTTCGCGGCCGATAACCGATCCGAGGACATGGCCGCCTACATGGCCGAGGCCTACGGCGAGGCGCAGCAGCGGAACGAACTCGTGGCACCCGACGGCGCCTATCTCATCGGCGAGATCGATGGAACGCCGGCCGCATACGTCTACCTCCGCGCCGCCCGGCGACCTGCCGCCATCGAGGAACCGGCGGCGGCGCATGGTGGTCCCACGATCGAGATCGTGCGCTTCTACGTCGATGCGCCCTTCCATGGCCGCGGAATCGCGCACGCGATGATGGACGCGGCGGTCGCCGAGGCGGTGCGTCGCGGAGGAGGGACGCTCTGGCTCGGTGTCTGGGAGCGCAATGCGCGGGCGATCCGGTTCTACCAGAAGGCGGGCTTCGTTGATGGCGGCGCGCACACGTTCATGCTCGGCAGCGACCTGCAGCACGATCGCATAATGTTGCGCGCGCTTCCGTTGCAGACCGGGCGTCTTGAGGCGATCTGGCTCAAGCGGATGAAGCGCGGTCCGATGGACGCCGTGACCGAGGCGATGCTGATTGCGGGAAAGGGAATCCGCGGCAACGCCAATCAGGGGGGCCGCCGTCAGGTGACCATCATCGAGCGCGAGCTGTGGGAGACGATGATGATTGAGCTCGGTACGAGCATCGCGCCGTCGCGGCGACGGGCCAACGTGATGGTCAGCGGCGTGTCGCTCGCCGGGATGCGCGGGCGTGTGCTGCGAGTCGGCGAATCACGGATCCGCATCTTCAGCGAGACCAAGCCGTGCTACCAGATGGAGGACGCACTCCCCGGCCTCGAGGCGGCGATGCGCCCGAACTGGCGCGGCGGCGCGTTCGGCGAAGTGCTCGACGACGGCGAGATCCGCATCGGGGACGTGGTGGCCTTCGAACCGGCGAGCGCCAGCTGAACTACGCACTCGCGCTCACCGTACTCCGACTGGCCCTCGCGCCAATCGTCATCGCGTTAGGCCTGACGCGGGCGCCCGGCTGGCTGGTTGCGGTCATCCTCGCCGTCGGCTTTCTTTCCGACGTGTTCGACGGGATCATTGCCCGGCGGACGGGCCGGGCGACGTCCGCTTTGCGGCGCCTCGACAGCGCTGTCGATACCGTGTTCTACCTCGCGATCGCCGTGGCGGGATGGGCGCTGCACCGCGCCGAGCTGACGCCGCTGGTCCCACTGATCGTGCTCGTGATCGGGACCGAGCTGGCTACGAATGCCTTCGCCTGGCTGCGCTTCCGGCGCGAGGCGAGCTACCATGCGTGGAGCGCACGCATCTTCGGGCTGACACTGTTCGCCGGCCTGGTCACCCTGTTCGCCGCCGGGACCGCGGCGCTGCTGCTTCCGGCACTCGTCCTCGGGCTGCTGGCGCACGCCGAGAACGCGGCGATCACGCTCACACTCCCGGCATGGCGGCACGACGTGCCGTCGTGGCGCGCTGCCTGGAAAATCCGCCGCCAGGATTCGGCGACGCGCGCCTAACGGCGTCTCAGAGGATCGACTCGGACAGCGCGGCGCGCTCGCGGTGGGCGACCAGTGCGGTGAGCTCGGAATCGGGAAGCACCGTGACCTCGACGAGCCGGACGGCCAGCAGGGTGCCGTCGCTGGGGGCCTGCGACCGGACACTCGGCACGTGCACTGTCACGGCGACCACTCGCCAGAGCGTGCTCGGACCCGCGGGATCGCCTGCGGTGTCGATGGTATCGAGCTGCAGGACCTCCCCGCGCACGGGAAGCACCGAGCTCTGACAGGAGGCGAGCAACAGCTCCTGATGACCGTGCCTGACGACGCGGAGTGTGAACATGCGCAGTTGCGGGGTGAGGAAGAGTGGTTGCCGACGTCAGTGCCGGTGGACTGGGCGGGCGCCGGCTCAGCGTGAGACGATCTGCACCCGGCTCGCGGCACGGCGTGTCGGCTGCCCCGGTACGGTCAATGTCAGCGCAACGGTGTAGTTGCCCTCGGCGACGCCATCGAGCGCGACGACGAGGACTCGGCCACCGACCGAGCCATGAACTTCGGGAGTGTCCTGCCAGCTCAGATGCACCGGCGCTCTCGGTTCGGCGAGGTGGGCTCGCTCAGCGGCGCGGCGGAAAAATCCAGCTTCGTCGGGCACGAGACCGACCGACGCCGTGACATGGTCGCCCGGTTCGAGACCATACATTTCCCAGAAGATGCCGAGGCGCGATCCGCTCGCGACGCGACCATCGACGATCGCGTTCGCCATCACGCTATCGAGCGTCGTCGCCAGCGCCGTGTCGGCGGCGAAGAGGAGCAAATCGGAGAGCGTTACGCGGCCGTTGGCAGTGTCGGCGACGGGAACGCCGATGCGGGCGCGGGCCGCGCGCTGCGACACGGAATCGCGCAGTTCGACGGCGACGAGCGACGGACGCCAGGGCGCCATCGCGGTGATGATTCCTCGCGAACGACGCTGCGCACTGACGGTCACCGCAGGGGTGCGTTCATCGCGAAGGAGCGAGAAGGACGCGCGGGCACTGTCGACCCCGTCCATCGCGGTATCCGCACCGGCGTCGTAGGCGGCGATCGCCAGCGTCGAGTCGCCGCGGCGGAAGAGTGCCAGCGCATGGGCCATGCCGCCTAACGTTCTGGTGCCGCGAATCGGGAAGCGGGCCCGCGCGGTGCGATCGTCTCGCAGCCGATTGTGGTCGCTGATCGCTGCGATGTCGTCGAGCGCGTTGTCGGCCGGGGCGAGGGCGAACGTCCGCGGACCGTCGAAGCCGACCGCGGCGCCCTGATCGAACAATCCCGAAGCCGGTGCGGTGCGCCCCCACGACTCCGACCACCCGTAGCGGAGGATCAGGTCGCGGAGGTCGCGGCCAGAGATCGGGCCGTAGGGCGAAGTCGACTCGCTCGCGAGCTGGGCGAACAATCGTCGGCTGAAGATCTCGACGCGCACCTCGTTGGCCGAATCCGCGTAGCTCGCGCGGGCGAGCCAGATCCAGCGAGCGACGAGTGAATCGCGTCCGGCACAGGTTGCCGCGTGATATCGATCGCGGAACGTGCCCTCGACGAGCGGCTCGATGTCGAGCGCATCGCATCGCTGCTCGGGCGTCATCGCGGAAAGCGCCGCGGACACTGCGCTGTCGGCGCGCGTCATATTGCCCGACGCGCGATATGCGACCACCGCAAGCGACGTGCACCACGCCGGCTCGGCGCGGCACTCCCGCACGACGGCCACTGCTTCATCACCGCGTCGCGACTCGGCGAGATATCGAATACGCTGGCCGGCAATCCAGCGGTCGCCCGGCGAGCGAGCGGCGAGCGTGCCTAACCGGACGAGGAGCTTCGCGCGCAGCTCGGCGATTGCCGCCGGTTCCTCCGGCGCGGCGTCGGCCTCGTCCTGCCAGTAGCAGAAGCGACCGACGCGCACGTCGCAGCGTCCGCCCGCGCTGGCAACGATCGGGAGCAAGCTCAATCGGCGGTGCTCGAAGTCGAGCTGCGCACGACGGGCTTGCTTCAGCGTGCGCAGCGAGTCGTCACTCGCTCGAGCCGCGGAATCAATCGGGCCCTGTGCGGTGACGGCAGTTGCGACGAGCAGCGCGGCGGCGATCAGCAACATCGAGTCATTGCCCGGTCGAGTAATCGGCGATCCGTTCCCGGTCTTACGGCCTGCGTGGTCGGTGCCAGCCTTCCGCATCGACACTCGCAGCCGTTCCTCCACAACGAGTTACGTGAAACTGTGCCGTATCTCGTGCCGAAATCGTGCAGACTGGACCCGTCTCCGCTCCCTGCACAAACCGTGCGGCGCCGAGCGGGCGACCCTCGTCCTTGCCTTGACCAGCACCAGTGATTCGCGGTAGATGCGCGCCCGAGCCAACGTCGCCGCGCGGTCTCCCGACAGCCAGCCGTAAGCCCGCTCAGTGACGACGATGGAGGAATGGCCGAGCGACTTTTGCAACTCCTCGTGCCGCCCGCCCATCTCGATGAACACTCGCGCGAAGGAATGGCGAAATTCATGCGCGCCGCGCCCCGGCTTGGCAAGCTCCGCACGCTCGATGATCGCACCAGCCCAGCGGTCTGTCGAGGCCAGCGACGTGTGCGACGCGTCCGGGTCACACGAAAGGACGCACCCGCGAGCCGTGCCGCCCGCGTGCAGCGCGTACCACTCCCACCAAGCCGGCAGCGTAAGCGCCGTGCGGGACGCCCCGCCTTTGAGCACCCGGAGCGGCGTGTCCGCGCCCGTCAGTCGCGCTTGAGCCGTGATCCGGACGGTGCGCGTCTCGTAGTCGAAGGCATCCCAGCGCAGCGCGGCCAGCTCGCCGAGCCGAGCGCCGGTGCCTAACGCCAGTTCGAGGAGCAGCCGGTAGGAGCGGCGGAGGTGGCTCTGCCAGATAGCTGGTGCCTCCGCGTCCAGTGCGTCAGCGGCGACTCGAAGGGCGACCAGTTCCGCATCGGTGAATGGCTCAACGTCGCGTGTCGGCGGAGGAGGAGATCGGCCGAATTTTCGTCACTGACGCGCGCGGCGCCACGCGCCGCCAAAGTCGCCCCCCGCTTCCGCGCTTGGGCTGGTTCGTGAGCGTTCTCCAACGCGCTAGACGACGGGAGTACGCCCCGTAAGACGTCCGAGGCCTCCTAGAAACACATCGGCTTGCAACGAGGCAGAACTTGGCTTCCTCCTTGTACCCTCGATGGCTTTAGTGCTATCGTCGACGTTAGGCCCATCATTCAGGTTCCATGAAACGATTGAGCGTCCTCCTGCTCGCCGTCGCGTGCACCGACTCCGCCGCGACGGCCCCCATTGTCCTCCCACAACGCTGTCAGGCCGGACTCTCGACGGCCGGCACCGACGTGCCCGAGTGTCTCGCGCTCGCGAGACGGATCAGCACGCCGGTTCGCCGTGAAGCCGATAGCATTTTCTCCGCGGCGCTCGTACAGCGCGATCGCTACCGGAGCGATTCGGGACAGGCGACGTGGGAGAAAGGCAGCATGATCGACCGCGCTATCCAGCACGTGGCCGATCTCTACAAGACGGGCGCGCTCGACGACTCGGCGCGCTTCAACCGGCTCGTCGATCACGTCGCTGTAACCGTGGCGTATCTACGCAGCGAAGTACCGGTCTACAACAACCGCTGGTATCCTCGTCGGACGCCCGGTCTCTCGTGGACGCTCTACGACAATCCTGCGGTCGGCATCTACTTCCAACCGGTCGGCACGTCGCAAGCCGTTGTCTGGCTTCGGCCAGACGGTTCGGAACGCCTCGACACCCTTAAGTTGACCGGGGATGCGCTCTGGCGCTACGCCGTGTGGCACGAATCGAACAGCGTCCGCTTTCCGGTATGGGAGTACTATCTGCCGCTCGTGCATTCCGGCATAGAGATCCGGCCACCGTGGCACTCCGCGCTGGCACAAGGCTACGCCCTGATGATCTTCACCGAGGTCTGGCGCCGTACGAACGACCCGGTGTGGCGCGACCGCGCCGACATGACCTTCCGATCGTTCAAGGTCACGTGGGATTCCGATGGTGCGATGCTGGCCGATACGACGCACGGCTACTGGTGGGAGGAATATCATCCCGCGATCCGCGTCTGGAATGGCAGCATGAACGCGCTCCTTGCTGTCGGCGAATACGCCCATGACACGAACGACCCCACAGCGATCCGCATGTACGCGCGCGGGCTCGAGGCGGCGCGGTACTACACCCCTTACTACGACACGGGAAGCTGGACGCGCTACGCGATGATCGGCACCCTGAATGGCCTCTACTATCACGGCATCCACATCCAGATCGCTGACCAACTCTACGCGCAGAGTGGCGACAGGTTCTTCAAGACGACCGCCGATAGGTGGCGAAGCTATACGCCCCCACCAGGAACACAGTAGGAGCGGCGGCGCGCGACGCATCAAATGACGTCCCACGACGTGCCGTTCGACTGCACCCGAGCGGTCGCGTTCTGCGTACGACAGTCAGTAAACCTTCACAGCGGGCAAAGGTACGGTGACGCGCCCGTGACGCCACGCGGTAGCCTTTCGCCATGTACGTCTGGTATCGCTGGCGGATGTCTGTCCGCAGACGCCTCTGGCTACTGTAACAGTTGACGGGCTATCTTCCGACCGTCTCAACGGGCGGGACGGCCATGCTGAACGAGGAGGCGGGCAGGGAACAGAGTTTCCCTGCCGCTGTGTCCAAGACGCGGAGCGCGCGCAAGCTGGCTCACCGCACTATCCTCGTCAAACAACCGACAGTTGCCGCGTCTTGCGCGGCTAACGTCGAAAGACTTCCTGCTGCGTCGCGTTAAGTGCAACGGTGAGCGCGTTGTTCCCGTCCCATATTGCGGCGTAGGTATTGCCGCACGCGGTGCCGCTGGGCGCCTCGGCAAACGACAAGGTATTGCCGTTTTGCGTGAAGGTGCCCGCGCACGTTTCAGACCGCGTCGTCACGGTTCTGTTCTCGGTGACGCGAACCGTCGCGAAGTCGCTGAACGTCCCGTTCGCATTGACCGTGTAACTGGCGGCGATGATTTCCTCCGTAAGGTTACCGGCGATGTCGTAGTACACGGGGACCGGTGGCGCGGCACCGTTGATGGTCGCGAGGTTGTACGTACCGGCGATCTGTTTCGGTGCGGTGCTCGTATCCCTGCCACCACCGCAGGCAGCAACAAGCACCAGCGTCGTCCAGGTAAGACGTCGCATGGCGACTCTCCTGAGAGGGGGCGTCGTAGCGTGTCGACTAAGAAAGCCGGCGGTAAGCTTTGACAGGCATCGGTCTATCTCGCCGTTTTGGGTCGGCGGATCGCTCACAGCCATCGGCCAAGTGTAATTCCATTGCGCGATGCTCCGCCATAACTTGACGATGTTCACCGGAGAGAGGATTTCGCCAATAGCCGTGAACAAGCGTTCTGGAACCGGTGCCAGATCTTGTGCCGTATCCGGCCGCATCCGTACCCGCGAGGACCGGTCTACAGCGGGTTTCCCTCTGTAGTCAGCGGGAGTGTCGCGCTCTGCATTACTTCTGCATCATCAACGCCAGCGCTTCGACGTTGCACGCGTGTCCCGCCCGCCGCCACCCCCTCTGATGAAGATCGAGACGCTCGCCGTCCATGCTGGCCATTCGCCGGATCGCGCGACCAGCGCGGTCACCCCCGCGATTCACCTGTCGACGACGTACGAGCGCGCGGCGGACGGATCGCTGCCGCACGGATTCATGTATTCGCGCTACTCCAACCCGAACCGCGACGCGCTTGAGCAATGCCTGGCGACATTGGAGGGGGGAACCGCGGCGGCGGCGTTCGGGTCGGGGCAGGCGGCGACAACGAGCGTCTTTCAGGCGCTGAAGCCAGGCGACCACGTGGTGGTCACCGAGGACGCGTACTTCGGCACGCTCAAGCTCGCGCGCAACCTGTTCGAGGGATGGGGACTGAACTTCTCGCTGGTCGATGCGCGGGACCCGGCGGCGGTCGAGACGGCGATTCGCCACGAGACGACGCTTCTCTGGCTGGAGACGCCCTCGAATCCGCTGCTGGCGATCACCGATCTGCGAGCGGTGGTCGCGATCGCCAAGCGGCGAGGCGTATCGGTGGCGGTCGACAACACCTGGTCGACACCGGTGCTGCAGCGGCCGCTCGAGCTCGGGTGCGACCTCGTGATGCACTCGACCACCAAGTACCTCGGCGGGCACAGCGACACGTTAGGCGGGGCGATCGTGGGCCGGGCGGACGATGAGCTGTTCACGCGGATCCGGATGATTCAAGCGACGGCGGGCGCGGTGCCGTCGCCGTTCGAGTCGTGGCTCGTGCTGCGCGGAATCCGGACGCTGCCGCATCGGCTGCGTGGGCACTGCGCTCATGCGCAGGCGGTCGCCGAATTTCTCGTCAGCCACCCCGGGGTAGAAGCTGTGCACTACCCGGGCCTGAAGACGCACCCCGGTCACGCGATCGCGGCGTCGCAGATGGACGGCTTCGGGGGCATGCTGTCGGTGCGCGTGCGCGGCGGCGCGACTGAGGCGTTGCGCGTCGCGGCTCGCGTCGAGCTGATCACCCGGGCGACGAGCCTCGGCGGTCCGGAGAGCCTGGTCGAGCACCGGTTCTCGGTCGAGGGCGCCGGCAGCCGCGCGCCGGAAAACCTCCTCCGGCTGTCGATCGGGCTCGAGCACCCGGACGACATCATCGCCGACCTGGCGCAGGCACTGCGTTGAGCGTTAGGCGGGACGAAGCTGTTAGCTGTTAGCGAGAAGCAGGAAGCGGCAACCGACAACGACGAACGGCGTCAGGGATGACCTCCTGACGCCGTTCGCTGACTGCTTTACGCGTACCGCTTCTCGTCAGCGCCTAACGCGAAACGCCAGGCGGCAAGCTTCAGGTCAAGGTGTAACAGTCGCCAGCGACGTACTGTACTTGGTGTTGATCGCCATGATCACCGCATTGGCGACGAGGCGATTCGCTTTTCCTGTGGGGTGCACGCCGTCGAGCGAGATGTAGGAACCGAACGTCGCGGTCGCGCTGAGGAAGTTCGGCAATGTCGGAACGGCACCCGACGCACGAAGGGCTGCAAGCAGCGGATTCGGATCGACATAGGCAAAACCGGCGCTATCCGCCTTCGCCGCGATGTACGCGTTGTAGCGGGAGATGTTCGTGTTGAAGATGCGTTGTTCGGTGCTGTCGATTATGAAGTAATCGCCGACCGGCGCCACCGGGACATTTTTCTGGCAGCTGATGAGGTGCGGATGCGCGCCGGTGCGGATCTGCCCGATGATTCCGTAGGACAACAATGCGCGCGAGCCGGTGCAGTTCGCGAGCACGGTGTTCGCACCGCCGGACGCTCCGTCGAACACCGCCTTGAACCCCGGATTTGTCAGCAGCGACTCGGCCGGGAACAGCGCCGGAAGCGCCGTCACGTTCTCGACGCCGATCAGAATTCCCTTGACACCTTTCTGCACGAGCAACTTGTCGATCATCCGCTTGTAGTTCGCGCGGAAGGTGTTCGTGTCCGTTATACCCTGGGTGCTGAGCTGGCTGCGTATCCGAACAGACACCGAGTCGGTGGCGGTGCTGTAGGCGGTGATGCCCTTGGTCGCGGCATCGAGCACATCGTTGTTGCCGATCCAGACGCTGACGAACGTTGGCTTGGCATCGAGTGCACGCTGCACCTGCGTCTTGCCACCGAGGAAGAGCTGCGTGAGGAAGTTCGACGCACGCGTCGTCGTCGCCGTCGGATCGGCCGATGTGGCGCTCGGAACCGCGACGTTGTTCTGGACGAGCAGCGTCGTCGCCGGATTCCGCAGCTGGCAGGTCGACCCGGTGCCGCCGCCGACACGGGCCTGCGTCTGGAAGTTGATCACCGGCGGCGGGCACCCCGGCCCGACGAGCGAGGGGTATACATATCCCGTCTTCATCTGCTGGGCAACGAGGAGCGCGTAGCTCTCGCGTTGCGTCGAGTCGTTGATCCCGCTGGACTGGATGCCAGCGGTGATGCTGTTGCCTAACGCAACATAGGTCTGGAAAATCGGGTTCGCTGCGGGGGCCGGCTGCAGGATGTCCACCGAATCCTTGGTGCAGGCGACCGCGGCGATCGTGAGCGTGGCAGCGGCGAGGGCGCCAACGCGAAGCTTCATGTAATTCATTCGCTGTCTCCGGAGTCGGCGCTTAGAGGCTCGCCTTGAGGCTGAGCGACAGGATGTTCGCGTTCAGTCGGTAGAAACCCGTATTGAGCTGTGCGGCGGTCTGGCTGTAGGAGGTCCGCTCGCCGATGCGGCCGCGGCGTCCCTGCGTGTCGACGTGCAGATAGCCGAGGTCGAGCGAATACCGCGCGCCGAATGGGAGGCCCACACCGGCCGCGAAGTTGCGACGATCCATGTCGGGGAGCAGCGGTGTAACGGTCTCGTCGGGCGCGGGCGTCTTCGTCACCGAGAAACCAGCGCGGCCGGTGATGTCCCAGTAGCGCGAGAAGTGCTGCTCGACGCTGAACCGGTACGAGCTCGAGTTGTGGTAGTCCTCGATCAAGCTTCGACTGCTGCCGACCGCCGGACCCTGGAAGTTGACCGGGAGCTCCTTGAACTTGTTCCAGAGGATGTAGCCGTAATCGAACGAGAGCAGGGTCGCCGTCGGCGCGGTATAGCCGAAACCGACCTCGAACTGCCCAGGGTGCGTGATCTGCGTCTTCACCTTCTGCGACACCAGCGCACCGCCTGCGCGAAACTGCGCTGCGAGGAAGCTGTCGTACGGCGTGCCCGCCGGGAGCGGGGTGAGCGGCCCGCCGAGCGCGGCGCCGGTGGTCGCGTCAGCCACGACGAGATTGGTCGCCAGCTGGACGAACCGCGCATTGGCGTCGTCGTACTTGAAGTTGATCGACGAGAGGAATCGCGCGCCGAGCTGGATGTTGCTCCCGACCTTGCCGTGAATGCCGACGTGGAAGCCGTAGCCGTTCGCACTTCCCTTGAGGAAGGCGCGTCCGAATTCGGTCCCGGGTGTGACGCCGAGGTTCAAGAAGGTTCCACCGGACGGCAGCTTTTGCTGCGACAGGTCGAGCGACTGCGACAGCTGCACCGTCGAGTGGGCGAAAATCGGCCCACCGCCAATCGCCCAGCTGGGCGTCAGGTTGATCGACAGGTTGGGCTGCGTGTAGATCGTGGCAATTGTCGCCCGCTTGGCCGCAAACCGCCCCGGGAAGTCGTCCTTCCACTGCGACGTCAGGCCATACGGCACATAAACGCCGAGTCCGAGCGCGTAACGGCTCGAACCGTTCCAGTTGATGAAGAGGTGCGGAGGAAACGACGTCGGGATGTTCGGCCGGAATGTCTTCCCGTTCGTCGTGTAGTCAGCGGTGTAATCACCATCGACCTGGATGCTGGCGAGCCCGCCGTATACCGTGAGGCCTTTCTGCAGCCGTGTCCCGGCAGCGGGGTTCCAGAAAATCGCCGACGCGTCCAGGCACGGCGCCCCGGTCGTGGATGATGCGCGCGAAACGGCGCAGGAACCGATCTCGTTGAGGCCGAACCCCTGAGCGTGCACGGCGGCTGGCAGCGCCAGCGCCATCGCGATCGCGAGAGATTCTGGACGGAATTGCATGTGCGTCCTCCGAAATTTCGACTTGCCGACCGGCGCGCACGACGCTGGTTCAGCGGGGGAACGAACGGCACGCCGGGCGGCGCGACCGGGGGGATTTGGCGCACGAAGCGACGTCGCACGCCGGACGATATTAGTTCTCCGCAGGGAAATTGGAAAGGGACGGCGGTCGTCAGCATCGCCGAACGCTGCGGGCGCGAGGTAGGGGCGCGCGATGCGCGCGGCGCGCTACGGCTTCTTGAAGATCGGCGCCTTCGGTTCGAGCCGCGACTTCTGCGCACTATCCAGCTTCGAGCCGATGGACTGCTCGATGCCGCGTGTGACCGCGTCGATCTCGCTGTTGCTGCCGATTGTGGGTGGCGAGAGATCGATCGGCGCGTCCGCGGAGTTGGTGGCTGTACGCGCAGCTGCAGCTGGTTGCGCCGTTCCGCCTGACGCGCGCGGCGGTGCGGCTGGCGCGCGCGACTCCACGGGAGCGGCATGCGCGCGGGGATTCGTCAGCGGTGGATTCGCGAGCGGGCGCGTCGCTGCCGCGGCGGCTACGATCGGCGTCGGCTTCCCGAGCGGAGTGCTCGATCGCGAAAATACGGTGACGCTGCGCAGCCTTCCGGCAACCGCGGCGGGCGCAGCGCTCAGTGGAACGGGTAACACGACTTTCCCGGCGATCAACAGCCAGCCGCCGGCGCCGGCCAGTGCCACGAGGATCACCGCGGCTAGCAGCGCCTTCTTCGAGCTCCCATCGCTTTCCGCCATCGTACGCGGCATGCGCAAGGGTGGCCGGTGGGCTGCACGACCGTCCCGCGCCAGGTACGCCGCACGCGATGGCGCCGGCGCCGCGCGAGGAACGTGTTGCGGGTCGCGCGGACGGACCGGCGTCGCGTCGGGGGCAAGGGAGTCCGTCAAGACGAGGTCCCGCGACGCGCGAGCCATCGCCGGGATCGGCGGTGGTACGAGCGGCGTTCGCGAACTCGCTGCCTTGCGATCCAGCGCGTTTGCGCGCGGCGGCACCGGCATTGGCGGCTCCATGCCCATCAGCTCGAGGTGAGGGGATGGCCGCTCCCCGGTCGGCTCGGCGTCGAGCTGAATCCAGGGCAGGTTCGGCGTCGGCGCCGACTGACCAGCCGCGTAGGGCGGAACCTCGTGGGAGAGCAGGGGACTTGGCACTTCCTGCGACGACCGCGGCGGTGCAACGTTAGGCGCGGCTGGGGCGGCGGCTCCGCCTGGCCGCGCCCTCAGCTCGCCCAGCTTGGCGCGTGCCGTCGCGACCGACGGATGCCCCGCGCCGACGGCCGCTTCGCGGATGACCAGCGCCCGTTCGCGAAGGGCGATCGCCTCGAGCAGCTTCCCGTCCTGCGCTGCGCAGCAGTCGGCGACGTTCTCCAGCGTGGTCGCGAGGATCGGATCGTTAGGGGCGAATGCCCGTTCGCGGATCGCCAGCGATTGGCGCCAGAGCTGCTCGGCTGGGCCATGCTTGTTGACTGCCTGACGCAGCTTGGCCAGTGAGCCGAGCACGGTGGCGACTTCCGGGTGATCCTTGCCGAGCGCGCGCTTCGTCTCGAGCAGGCGGAGGAGCAACCGGTCGGCCTTGGCGAAATCACGCCGCTTGAAGTGGAGCTTGGCGAGCGTGGTCAGCGCCACTGCGACGTCAGGGTGCGAGGCGCCTAACGCCTGCTCGGTGATCGTCAGCGAGCGCCGGAGCAGCTCGACGGCCTGCTCGGTTTCACCCTTCGCGTCGTGGAGCGCCGACAGGTTGTTCAGCGAGGGCGCGATCGCGTGGCTGTCGGCACCGTACGTCTTCTGGCGGATGGCCAGCGCGCGGGTGAAGCACGTTTCCGCTTCGGCGAAATCCTTGGCCTGCAATCGCAGCTGGCCGAGCGCATTGAGGCTGGTGGCGAGGTGCGGACTGTCCGCGCCGAGCTGTTCGCCCTCCCTCACAGCCGCACGAAAGAGCTCCTCGGCTTCAGCGAACTGGCCAAGTCCAAAGGAGCGCCGCCCGCCTTCGTTGTACTCTTCCCACCGCGCCGCGACGGTCTCGCTCATCATGCTCTCCCTGTCCCGTGGAGGACGCACGAGCGGCGCTCGGTGTAACCTGCGCGGAGGGCGCTTTCAGGAGTGCGCCACGCCCTTTCCTCGGGGGCGACCGGCGCGAGCTTTCGCGTCCTCTTCGGTGTGGGCTCTATCCGCCTACACAGCAAGGGCGGGACGGACCTGCGTCACACACCGCGTCGATTCTCCGCAAGCCGGCCCGCTCCCTTCAACCCGAAGGCCGGCTCCATCGCGCCGGACGGGATCCGCTTCAAGCAGCACCGCGCTTCGACGTGGCGCGCCGCGGTGGATCACGGCACGCGGCGTGGTGTCTGACAGGAATCAGTGCGCACGCAGGGCGTAACCGCGGGTGACCGCCGCTCGTCCTCTCCTGACGCCGGACGGAACGCGCACAGACGCGCCTGTCGTCCGCCGCGCCAGCCACATCCCACCGCACGCCTCGATCGAAATGCCAATGTCCCACGCTGCTCGTCCGCTGTCACTCGCGGTCGCGCTCATCGCGCTCGCCGCGCTGCCGCTAGAAATCCGTGCGCAGGCGCCGGTGATCGACAGTCCGAAGCTCGTCGTCGAGCGCTACATCCTGCCTAACGGCCTGACCGTCCTCCTCTCGGAGGACAAGTCGGCGCCCGTCGTGGCAGTGGACGTCTGGTATCACGTCGGCTCGAAGAACGAGAAGCGCGGACGCACCGGATTCGCGCACCTCTTCGAGCACATGATGTTCAAGGGGTCGGAGCACGTTGCCGACGGCGAGCACCTCAAGCTGGTCGAAGGGGCGGGAGGCGACATCAACGGCTCGACGACCAACGACCGGACGAATTATTACAATGTCGTGCCGACGAGCGAGCTCGAGACAGCGCTCTGGCTGGAGTCCGACCGGATGGGTTTTCTCCTTCCGGTGCTCATCCAGGCGAAGCTCGATAACCAGCGCGACGTGGTGAAGAACGAACGTCGCCAGCGCGTCGACAATCAGCCGTTCGGATCGCAGGCCGACGTCATCCCGGCGGCGATCTACCCGGCGTCGAATCCGTATTCGTGGAGCGTCATCGGGTCGATGGCCGACCTGTCGGCCGCGTCGGTCGATGATGTGAAGGGATTCTTCAAGACGTATTACGCGCCGAACAACGCGACGCTCGCGCTGGTCGGCGATTTCGATGTCGCGAAGGCAAAGGTCTGGATCGAGAAATACTTCGGGACGCTGCCGAGTGGGCCAGCGATCGCGCGCCCGGAGATACCGCCGACCATGCTGAGTACCAACAAGCGTCTCGTCCTCGAGGACAGCAAGGCGCGCTTGCCACAGCTGATGTTCGTCTGGCCGACGAGTGGCGACGACAGCCCGGATGCGCTTCCGCTCGAGGGGCTGGCATCGGTGCTCACCCGCGATCGAACGAGCCGCTTGAGCAAGCTGCTGGTCTACGACCGGCAGCTGGCGACCAGCGTGAACGCCCGCGCGGGCTCGGACGAAAACGCCGGGGAGTTCTACGTACGGGTGAGTCCGCGGCCTAACGCGTCGCTGACCGAGATCGAGCGACTCGTCGACAGCGTCGTGACGTCGATGGTCGTCGCGCCGCCGACGGATCGCGAAGTGCAGCGGCTGAAGAACTTCACCCTCGTCGGTGCGATCAGCGGATTGCAGTCAGTACTCGACAAGGCCGAAGAGATGCTCGACGGTCAGACGTATCACGGCAACCCGACTTACCTCACCGACGTCGAGCTGCCTGCCTATCGCGCGCTCAAGCCCGCCGATGTGCATCGCGTCGCCGTGAAATATCTCGCCGCGCCCCACGTCGTGCTCAGCATGGTGCCCGCGGGAAAGCTCGACCTGATCGCGAATCCGTCTCTCCCGTACATGAACGTCACACCGGGAGCGTCAGCTCCCTCGGCCAAGTAAGCGATGAAGATCAAGCCTGAATTGCTGCAGCGCGCCTTCCTGGCATTCACCGTCGGGTTGTTCCTCTCGTGCGCCGCCCGCGTCTCGCAAGCCCAGCAGGTCGACCGCACCAGGCAGCCGCCGGCCGGTGCGCCCGTCGTGCTCCGTATTCCGGCGATGCAGATGCGCGCGCTGAAGAACGGCATCAAGCTCGGTGTCCTCGAGCAGCACGAGATTCCGCTCGTCGCGGTGCGCGTCGTCGTCGACGCTGCGCCGGTCCTGGATCCCCTGGGCAAGGACGGCGTGGCGGCGCTGACCGCGGTGATGCTCGGTGAGGGTACGACCACCCGGACCGCCGACCAGCTGGCCGAGGCGTTCGCCGATCTCGGCAATGGCGTCTCGCCTAACGGTTTCACGACGGTGACGGCGAATGTGGATTCGTCGCTCGCACTGCTGGCCGACATGCTTCTCCACCCGGCATTTCCGGCTGCGTCGCTCGAGCGGCTTCGCCAGAACAACCTGGCGAACATCAAGCGGCTGAAGGACAATCCGCAGTACATCGCACGGCGCGTCGAGGCGAACATCCTCTGGGGAACCGGCCACCCCTATGAGCGGACGGTTTCCGAGCAGTCGCTCGCCGCAATCACGCGCGACGACCTCGTCGTCTTTCACGGGCGCTACTATCGGCCGCAGAACGTGAAGTTCGTCGTCTCGGGGGACATCGCACCCGCGGTCGCGCTGGCCAAGCTCGAGGCGGCGTTCGGCAAATGGCCCGCCGGCGGCTTCAAGGCGCGCTACACGATTCCCGAGGCGAAATCCGCGGCATCGGGCACTATCTACCTCTACGACCGTCCCAATTCGCCGCAGAGCATTCTCCTCGTCGGCGCAACCGGTCCGGCGCGCACCTCGGCGGACTACTACGCCATCGACCTGATGAACACCGCCCTCGGCGGTGCCTTCAGCAGCCGCCTGAACCTGAATCTCCGCGAGAAGCACAGCTTCACTTACGGCGCGAACACCGGCTTCCAGTATCGGCTGCCGCCGCAACCGGGTGAGTTCATCGCGAGCAGTGCCGTCGCTGCACCGAAGACTGACAGCGCGCTCGTCGAGATGATGCGTGAGCTGCGCGAGATTCGCGGCGCGCGTCCGCTGACGGTGGCGGAGTTGCAGTTCGCCAAGTCGAGCGAGACCAAGTCATTGCCCCTCGGCTTCGAAACGATCGACCAGATCGCCAGCGCGGGGGTGAACATTCTCCGCGACGGGCTCCCGATCAACTATTACAACACGATCAGCAGGAATCTCCGCGCTGTCACGCTGGCCCAGGCCAACGCATCGGCCAAAACCTACATCGATCCTGCGAAACTGGTGATCGTCGTGGTCGGCGATCGCAAGGAGATCGAAGCCAGCCTCCGCGCGGCGAAGCTGGGACCGGTGGTGGTGGTGGACGAGAACGGAGCGCCCATCAAGTGACGGCAGCCATTAGCCATTAGCCGTTAGCGTTGAGCGACGGCGGTTACCAGCTGCGTTGCGCTAACGGCTGGAGCCTAACGGCTTGGTATCAGGTTTCGCGGAGTGCATCCATCGGCGTGCCGGAGAATACGTCGCGTCCGGCGAGCAGGCCGACGGTGAGCGACAGCACGAGCATGCCGAGCAGGATCGCGACCAGCGGGACGAGCGACAGGGCGAAGTCGATTTTCAACACCCACCTCGCGAGCGCCCACGCCCCGCCGACCGACAGCAGCAGCCCGGTCAGCGCGCCCATGATGCCAAGCGCGGCGTACTCGGCGGCGAGCACGGCCCGCACCTGTCCGCGGGTGGCACCGAGCGTCTTGAGCAGCACGCCCTCGCGCATCCGCGCGCGCCGCGTCGCGGCGACCGCGCTGAAGAGGACGGGAAGTCCCATCGCCACGCTGAACAGCGCGAGGAAGCGAACCGCGGTCGCCATCTGCCTGACGATGCCATCGATCGTCCGCTGGATCAGCGAGAGGTCGATGCTCGAAATGTTGGGCCAGCGAACGACGACGTCACGCTGCAGGCGGGCGACCGCGCTGTCGGCGGGTATCCTTGCGAGCACGACGAACTGCGAGGGCGCGCCAGCCAGCGCCGCCTGTTCGAACACGGCGTAGAAGTTCGGGGTGAACTGTGCCCAGTTGATCTCGCGGAAGCTGGTCACCCTCGTCCGCACCGGAACGCCCTGCAGGTCCCAGGTCAGCGTGTCGCCTAACGTGAGACGCATTTCCTTGGCAATGTCGGCGTCGAGCGACACCTCGGGGATCGTGTCGCTGGCGCCCTGTGACGCGGTGAACCAGCGACCCGCCGAAAGCTTCTCGGTCGCGACGACGGTGTCGCGCCAGGTCGAGCGGTATTCGCGCCGCCACATCCAGTTCGGGGTACGCAAATGGGCCGAGTCGGTGAGCACCGAGTCCACCGGGCGGCCGTTGAGCGCCGAGATGCGCAGTGTCACGATCGGTACCGTCTGGACGACCGTCCAGTGCCCGGCGCGGATTGCCGAGTCCAGTCCGGTCACCTGCTCTCGCTGCGCGTCGAAGAAGACGACGTTGGCGGTTGCAGCGTCTGCGCTGACGGTGAACCGTCGAACGAGCAGGCCACCGACCTGGTAGAGCGTCGAGACGAGAAAGACGCCGAATCCGAGGGCGAGCATCACGGCGCGCGTCTGGTTTCCCGGTCGGTAAAGACTGGAGATCCCGTGCCTGACGGCGAACGGCCATCGCGCGCGGAGCGTCGAGCGCGCGCCGCGTGAGACCAGCGTCGCCGCGAGCGAGAGCACCACGACCGCGGCAGCGATCGCGACGTTGAAGCCGATGCCTTCCTGCGTCGATGCGGTGCGCGCGAAGACGATTACGCCGACGCTGGAGACCAGTGCGACCGCGACGATGACTCGGGCGATGTCGAATCGCCCGAGCTGGAGCGCGTCCGCGTCGGCCTCGCGGCGGAGCGTCTGCAGCGGCGACACACGGCGCAGTGCGACCAGAGGCCAGAGCGCGAACGCGATCGCGACCCAGACGCCGACCGACAGCCCGAGCACGATGGAGCGCGGGTCGAGATGAATCGCAACGCGTACCGGCAGGATCGATCCCGCGACGATCGGAAGCAGCTGCTGGACCGCGATGCCGAGTAGCGTCCCGACTGCGGCGCCGGCGAATCCCATCGCCGCCGCCTGCAGCGAATAGATCGCCAGGACCTGGCGGCTCGTCGCGCCGAGGCAGCGAAGCACGGCCGCGACGTCGATCTTCGCGGCGACGAAGGCGTGAACGCCGCTGGCGACGCCGACACCACCGAGCAGCAGCGCGACCAGCCCGACGATGCCGAGGAACTGCGTGAGCTTCTCGAAACCTTCGCTGACATTCGCCTGGGTCTGCGTAGCAGTCCCCAGACGGACGTTGCCCTTCGCCACGCGGGGACGCAACCGGGCAGCGAGGCGCGTCGCGCCTAACGTTGGCGCGGCGCGGACGAGGACGATCCGCTCGCTGCGGCTGCCGAAGAGGAGCAGTCGCGTCTCCTCGAGGAATCGCTGCCCGACGATCACCCGCGGAACGATCGCCGAGGCGACGCCGACGTCGCCCGGTATCCGCTCGATCGTTCCGGCGATGACGAAGTTCGCCACGCCGACGGTGATCGAATCACCGACCCGCGCCCGAAGTGCGACAAGCACCGACGGATCGACCAGCGCGGCGTGCCGCTGGTGAATGGACGCGAGCTGGTTCGCCGGCGTCGTCTGGACGCTGCCGTAGAGCGGCCAACTGCTGTCGACCGCACGGATCTGGACGAGGCGCGTGAGCGCGGTGCGGGGCACCGATGCCATCGAGGGAAACGACGTCACGTGCGCGATGCCGTTGCCCGTCGCCTGCAGGGAATCGATCAGCGAATCGATCGGAGCTGGAAACTTCGCCCGCGAGGTGAGCGAGACATCACCGCCGAGCAGTTCGCGCGATTGCTGGCGAATGCTCTCGGCGACGTTGCTGCCAAAGGAATCGATGGCGACCAGGGCAGCGACGCCTAACGAGATCGACGACATGTAGAGGAGGAGGCGGCGACGGGCGAACCGTCCCTCGCGCCAGGCCAGGCCGAAAAGCGCCGACGTCCGGCTCATGCCGCGACGGCCTCGTCGCTGGTCACCAGCCCGTCACGGAGCCGGATGATGCGCTGCGTCCGTTCGGCGAGCGACGTGTCGTGCGTGACGAGCACGATCGTCGTACCCGCGTCGCGGTTGAGGGACTCGAGTAACTCGATGATGCGCTGCCCCGTCGCCGCATCGAGGTTTCCGGTGGGCTCGTCGGCGAAGAGGAGCTTCGGACGGTTGACGAACGCGCGCGCGATCGCGACGCGCTGCTGCTCGCCTCCGGAGAGTTGCGCGGGGAGGTGGTGGCCGCGCCCCGTCAGCCCGACGCGTGCGAGGAGATCCTTCGCCCGCGCCGCCGAACCGTTCTCGCCGCGCAGTTCGAGGGGAACCTGGATGTTCTCGAGCGCGCTCAATGACGGGATCAGTTGAAAGCTCTGAAACACGAATCCAACTTTCTCCCCGCGAATCCGGGCGCGCGCATCTTCGCCGAGGGTGGTCAGGTCTTCGCCGTCGAGGAGTACCTTTCCAGACGACGGGGTATCAAGTCCGGCGAGGAGGCCGAGCAGCGTGGTCTTCCCGCTGCCGGACGGTCCGACGATGGCGACCCGCGCCGCGTCGGGAATGACGAATGACACGTCGCGCAGCACCGTTAGGCGCTGCTCGCCGCTGGGATATTCCTTGGTCAGGGAGCGAGCTTCGAGCATGGTGGAACGGAATGTGGATGGAGGGGCGCGGGCCGGCTGTGCGGCGCGGACGACGCTGGTGTTCGCCGTTGTCGTGCTCCTGTCAGGAACGCCGGTGGCGGCGTGCGGACCGCATCCGCGCTCGGCGGCCGCGGCCGACAGTGTCCCGGCGGCGATGGCGGCAACCGACCGGAACGACCGGAGTCTCGCGACCGTACCGGACCACCGCAACGGCTCGCCTGACGCGAGCGCCGCGAGTCGTCCGGAAACCACGGGCACCCCCGTCCCGACGATCCTCTTCATCGGGACGAGCGTGACGGCGGGGTACGGCCTCGATCCGAATGACGCATTTCCAGCGGTCGTCGGACGAATGCTCGATTCGGCGGGGCAGCCGGCGAAAATCGTGAACGCCGGAATCAGCGGAGAAACGTCCGCGGGCGCACGATCCCGCATCGACTGGGTGCTTCGGCAAGCGGCAGATGTCGTCGTGCTCGAGACTGGCGCGAACGACGGGTTGCGCGGTCTTTCCGTGATCGCGGCGCGTGAAAACATTCAGGCGATTCTCGACCGGATTCGGGTCACCCATCGCGCGTCGCGCATCCTGCTCGTTCAGATGGAGGCGGTGCCCAATCTGGGCAGGGCATACACGACGGAATTTCGGAGCATGTATCCTGCGCTTGCCAAGAAGAATGGCGTCGAGCTTGTTCCCTTCCTCCTTGATGGCGTCGCCGGCGTTCCGTCGTTGAACCAGGACGACGGGCTCCACCCAAATCGCCCTGGCGCACAGCGCGTCGCGCGGAACATCTATTCCGCGCTCGTCAAGCGTCCGCTGGTGACCACCGTAATCCGTTGAGATCGGAGTCGAAAATGCCGCCAATCCCGGCACGCGCGGTTTCCCCCGCGAACGACGAATACGCGACGCCATATGCAGGCTACGTCGCCCGCGTTCCGTCCGGAGACATCGTCACGACGATCCGCACCCAGTTGCCGGCGACGCTGTCGCTGCTGCGAGCGGTCGAGCCGGCGCGCACGTTGACCGGGTACGCGCCGGGGAAGTGGAGTATTCGCGACATCGTACAGCACATGGCCGATACGGAGCGCGTGATGAGTTACCGCGCATTGCGTATCGCGCGAGGTGATCCGACGCCGCTGCCCGGCTTCGACGAGAATGCGTACGCGCCGGCGGCCGGCGCCGGCGCGCGCTCGATGGAGTCGCTGCTCGCCGAGTTCGAGACAGTGCGCGCGTCGACCGTGGCGCTGCTGGATGGGTTCCCGGGCGAGGCGTGGGAACGGCGCGGAACCGCGAGCGGAAGCCGGGTGACGGTGCGTGCGCTCGCCTGGATCATCGCGGGCCACGAGCGGCACCACGTTGCGATCATCCGCGAGCGCTATCTGACGGATTGACCCAGCGAGGGCGGGGTTGCTTTCCTCGCGGTGGGCGGTCCGTGGCGGCGTCGTGGGGCGAGAGTTGCGTGGACCCCCTCAACCGCTTAATCTTCAAGGCTGGCAGCGACTTACCTCGGCCATACCGGCGTGTTCCCGCCGCGGCTCCGTCCCACTTCCAAACTTCAGCTTTTTTATGGCGATTCCCGCCACGCAGATCCGCCGCGGCATGGTCCTCGTATTCGAGGGGCAGCCGTGCCGCATCATCGAGTTCCGCCATCACACGCCGGGCAACCTGCGAGCGATGGTTCAGGCGAAGCTGAAGAACCTGAAGAGCGGTTCGAGCTTCGAGCACCGCTTCCGCGCGGCGGACACTGTCGAGCCGGCGTTCATGGAGACGCATGATCTCGAGTTCATGTACAAGGGTGGCGACACGTACCACTTCATGAACACCGAGAACTTCGACCAGATCGAGATGGACGACGAAGCGCTCGGCGACAACGCGCAGTGGATGCAGCCGGGGATGAAGATCCAGGCAGAGTTTTTCGAGGCGAAGGCGATCGGAATCCGCCTGCCGAACACGATGATCCTCGAGATCGTCGAGACGGCGCCGGTGATGAAGACGGCGACGAAAAACGCGTCGAGCAAGCCGGCGAAGCTGGAGAATGGCGTGACCGTTAACGTGCCGGAGTTCATCAGTACGGGCGAAAAGGTTCGCGTCAACCCGACGACCGGCGAATACATGGATCGCGCGAAGTAGCTGTTCGACGGGTGCGGGCCGGGCGACGCGAGCGCAGGGCTTTTCAACTGTCTCAGCGTCCGTTAGACTGCAGGTCTCTGTCGAACAGGCAGAGTCGGTACGGCGGCCGGATGATTGGGGAGGTCCGGCACATGGTGGCCGTAGCTCAATTGGTCAGAGCACCGGACTGTGGCTCCGGGGGTTGCGGGTTCAATTCCCGTCGGTCACCCTTGGCGAGAAGAGGTCAGTCGAGCCGGTGGCGGTTCGACGTCGGAATAGGTCCGTAGCTCAATTGGTAGAGCACCGGTCTCCAAAACCGGCGGTTGGGGGTTCGATTCCCTCCGGGCCTGTGCGGTGACCGCCGCAAGGCGGTGCGCTGTTTGACAGATGAACAAGGAATCCGCCGTGGGCTTGTCGCCAGCGTCGGAGCAGGGAGCAACGCCAGCGGCGTTGCGACGTCAATGAAAAGGTGGCAACGCGCGAAGCGCGCATTGCCAAATACCGCCGTGGGCTTGTCGCCAGCGTCGGAGCAGGGAGCAACGCCAGCGGCGTTGCGACGTCAATGAAAAGGTGGCAACGC
>JANMBU010000057.1:0-14703 GCA_031360575.1 Gemmatimonadaceae bacterium | reverse complement strand
CGCCCAGTGCCGGCCCGGCGAGGACTCCAACGAGGCGAAGCTCCTCGCCCACTACTCGGCGCCGATCACCTTTGCGACGCAGACGGGCCCGGCATTCACCACCGGGCGCGTCTCCGTCGGCGGCGACCTCACCTACATCCCGCAGCCCGACCCGACGCTCGAGCGCACCAGTAGCTGCTTCACGCCGAAGAAGGAGTCGACGCGGATTTCGCCGGTCTTCCCGCGTCCTCGTATCGTGGTCCGCCTGCCGTTAGGCATCGCGGTCGAGGCCAGCTACCTGCCGCCGGTCAAGGTCAGCGGGGCGACAGCGAACCTCGTCAGCGGCGCCCTGTCCGTCTCACGGAGGCTGCTCAATGCGCCCGGCGCGCCGGTGGTCGCGATGTTGCGCGTCCATGCCACCCGCGGCTACGTCAACGGCGCAATCACCTGCGGCGCACATGCGCTGCAGCAGTCCGACGCAATGGCGGCATGCTACGGTACGCAGGTTTCGCACGATACCTTCCGCCCCAATCTGGAAGGCGTCGAAGGTTCGCTCGGCCGCGCCTTCGACGGTGGGCGGCTCGGCGTCTACGCGGGCGGGGGTGTCACCTGGCTGCAACCGCGATTCCGCGTCGGCTTCACCGATGCGACAGGCTCCGTCGACCGGACACGCGTCGAAGTCGATCTGCGCCGTGTCGCGTTTTTCGGCGGCGCCGACTATCGGCTCGGCCGGATCTGGTCGGCGACCGCGCAACTGTATTCCGTCCCGGTGGACGTCACACTTTTCCGGATTGGAGCGGTCGTTTCGCTCGGCGGCCGGCAGTGACCGAAGGGCCCTGCGAATAGTCCTCATGGACCAACCCGTTCCCGGTCCACTGATGGCAATTTCTTCCAATCCCGCAGCTCGCCGAGTCGCGCAACCGGCGCCCTACGCCGCTGCGACGACGATCGAGCTGTCGGTGGTGATTCCGTGCCTCAACGAGGCCGACACGCTCTCGGTCTGCGTGCGCAAGGCGCTCGCCGCGCTCGCCGATGCGGGGATCAGCGGTGAAGTCATCGTCGCCGACAACGGCAGCACCGACGGCTCGATCGAGATCGCCGAGCGCGAAGGCGCGCGCGTCGTGCGCGTGCCGACGAAGGGATACGGCAGCGCGCTCATGGGCGGGATCGAGAGCGCAAACGGGAAGTACATCCTGATGGGCGACGCCGACGACAGCTACGATTTCGGCGAGCTGCCAAAGTTCGTGATGAAGCTGCGCGAAGGATTCGAGCTGGTGCAGGGTTGCCGCTTGCCCGCAGGCGGGGGCGAAGTGCGCACCGGCGCGATGCCCTTCCTCCATCGGTGGTGGGGCAACCCGATGTTCTCGTGGATGGTGCGTCGCTGGTTTCGCGCGCCGATCCACGACGTGCATTGCGGGATGCGTGCCTTCACTAAGGAGCTCTACACCCGTCTCGACCAGCGCTGCACCGGAATGGAATTCGCCTCGGAGAACGTCATCAAGGCGAGCATCCACGGCGCGCGGATCGCCGAGGTGCCGGTGACGCTGCACGTCGACGGTCGCGTCGCGCATGCCGCGCACTTGAAGACCTTCCGCGACGGCTGGCGACACTTCCGCTTCTACCTGATGTTCAGCCCGCGCTGGCTCTTCCTGCTGCCCGGGATGCTGCTGACAGGCGTCGGCCTCGCCGGATACGCCGTCGCCATGCCGCAGATGCGAATCGGGCGCATCGTCTTCGACGTCAACACACTGCTCTTCGCCAGCCTGGCGATTGTCTGTGGCTATCAGGCCGTGCTGTTCGCGCTGCTCACCAAGTTCTTCGCGATCGGTGAAGGCCTGTTGCCGACCGACGCGCGCATCGAGCGCATCGGCAAGGTGCTGACGCTCGAGCGCGGACTCATCCTCGGGGTGATCGCGTCGATCGCCGGGTTGACCATGCTCGGCGCGACGATCATGCAGTGGCGGGCCCACGGTTTCGGTCCGATGAACTATGCAAGCTCGCTCCGCCTGACGATCCCCGGCATGACCCTCACCGTCCTCGGGTTCCAGACGATTCTCTGGAGCTTCTTCGTCAGCATCCTCGCCCTCAAGCGTCGATGACCGACGATCCGCGCCGGGACGCCGCCGCTCCCGCCGCGAACGAAGTCCCCGAGTTTGACGCCTACGCCGCGCGCTACGATGAGGCGCTCGCCGCCGGGCTGAGCGTCACCGGCGAGAACAAGGATTACTACGCTGAGGGCCGGATGTGCTGGCTGGCCAGGCGCCTGCGCGCGTTAGGCGCACAGTCGCCTGGCACCGTGCTCGATTTCGGCTGCGGGCTCGGCGCAAGTACGCCACTCTTTCTCGACGAGCTCGGGGCGCACAACGTCGTCGGCGTCGATGTCTCGGCCGGTTTGCTCGACCGCGCCAGCAAAGCGTTCGCCAGCGAGCCACGCGCCCGCTTCTCGACGATCGACGCCAACGACGCTCCGGCGAGTGCCGATCTCGCCTTTGTGAACGGTGTCTTTCACCACATTCCCCGCGGCGATCGCGCGAAGGCACTGCAATACGTGCGGCGCACGCTCAAGCCGGGCGGCTACTTCGCGTTCTGGGAGAACAATCCCTGGAATCCGGGGACGCGTTACATCATGAGCCGCGTGTCGTTCGACGCGAACGCGATCACGATCGAGCCCCCCGAAGCGCGCAAACTGCTTCGTACCGCCGGTTTCGAGATCGTCGAAACCGACTTCCTCTTCATCTTTCCGCGCGCCCTGCGGTTGTTCCGCCCACTCGAGCGACTGCTCGTCCGCTTGCCGTTAGGCGGACAGTACATGGTGCTCTGCCGCGCCCGCTGATCCGTCCCTGACGACACGATGATCATCCGACTCCCGCTCGCGCTCGCGCTGGCGTTTCTGCTCGCCTGGAAGCTGGGCTTCGTGCGCCGCGCCGGCAGCCGCGTCGCGCTCTGGCTCGAGTCTCCCTGGGCGCCACTGGCGATCGGCATCGTGACCGCGATCATGCTCACGCTCGCCTGGGGATCGTGGCGGCAGATCCCGGTTATCCACGACGAAGCGTCGTACCTGTTCCAGGCGAAGCTGTTCGCCAGCGGCCACTGGACGGCGCCATCGCCGCCGGTGCCCGAGTTCTTCGAGCAGTGGCACGTCTTCGTCGTTCCGCACTACGCCTCGAAATATCCGCCCGGCCACGCGCTGCTGCTCGTCCCCGGCATCTGGCTCGGCCTCCCCGGCATGATGCCGGTGCTCCTCAGCGCGGCGACGGCGGCGCTGGTGTTCATGATTGCGCGCCGGCTGACCAACGGAATCATCGCGCTCTGGACCTGGGGCTGGTGGATCACCACCGCGCTCGTCCTCTGGCTGCTTGCGTCATACTTCTCCCAGCCGACGTCGGCCTTCTGCTGGATGCTCGGCTGGTACGCGTTGCTCCGCTGGCGCGACGACATCGCCCGCGGCCAGCGCTGGCTGCTCGTCGTTGCCGCGTCGGTCGGCTGGCTCGGGCTCACCCGTCCGCTTACCGCACTGGCCTACGCGATACCGGTCGGCATCTACGTGCTCTGGAAGGTGAAGCAGCACGCGCAGTGGAAGACGTTAGGCACCGCGATGGCGCTCGGCTTCGGCGTGCTGCTGCTGATCCCGCTCTGGAGCATGAAGACCGTCGACAGCGCGCGGACGACGCCGTATGGGCTCTACTCGAAGATGTACTTCCCGTGGGACGCGCCCGGTTTCGGGCTCGACTCCTCGCCCGCGATGCGCGCATTGCCGCCGGACATGGCGAGCATCTCGAAGTACGGGTCGGAGCCGCACCGTGGCTACGTGCCAGCAGTCCTGCCCCGAGTGCTCGCCGAGCGCGCGTTCTATGTCGCAAAGGACATGTGGGGACCGCCGCGACTCGTTCTCGCTGTACTCGCGGTGATCGGACTTCTCGCGCTGACCGCCGAGCTCGCGTTCGGTCTCGCGTCGGTGCTCTCGCTGCTCGTCGCCTACCTCTGGTTCAACCACGGGTCCGGCTGGACCGTCTACTACCTCGAGATCCAGCCGGTACTGGCGATCTTCGTCGCGTTAGGTATGTGGCGGGTGATGAACCTCCAGCTGCACGACCTCAGCACTCCGCCGCCGAAGGCCCCGACCCGGCCGTTCGTCGCCGGCGTCTCGCTGCTGATGATGCTCTTCCTCGCCCAGTTCGCCAAGGTGATGGTGTTCAACGCGCACCGGAACACCGTTGCGGTGCAGCACTATCAGCGCAACTTTCTCTCGGCGCTCGCGCAGCTCCCGGCGAAGAAGGCGATCGTCTTCGTGCGCTACGGTCCGGAGCACAATCCGCATCTCAGCCTGCTCTACAATGAACCCGACCTGACTGCTGCATCGCGGTGGATCGTCTATGACCGCGGTCCGGACAACCTCCGTCTGATGCAGCACGCTCCTGGTCGCGCAGCGTTTCTTTACGACGAGTCGCGCAACGCGATCTACCCGTTCGTTCCGGCGCGCGACACGATCGCTGGACGGTAGCTCCACCGCTGAGGGCCTGACGATGGCGAGCGACCTCGGTGTCCTGATCGTGCACGGAATGGGGGCGCAAAAACCCGACTTCGCCGACGCCTTCATCGCCGAGATGCGGGGGCGACTCATCCGGCTCGGCGTCGCGCCGGAAGCAGTTGCCTGGCGCGCCGGCTACTGGGCCGACACGGTCAAGCAGCGTGAGGACGATCTCTGGCGCGACCTGTCGCGCGATCACACGATGCGCTGGGAAGAGGCGCGACGGTTCGTGATCAGCCATTTCGGCGACGCGCTAGCCTATCAGCGTGTCCCTTCGCAGGGGATGGACGTCTACCGCGCAATCCACGCCCGTATCCGCGCACACCTCGGCGCCCTCCGCGAACAGATGGGCAGCGATCGGCCGATCGTGGTGATCGCCCACTCGTTAGGCAGCGCGATCGTCTCGAACTACATCTGGGACGAGCAAAAGGCTCCAAGCGCGGATACGACCGCAACGCAGCGCATGGAGACGCTGGCCGGCCTGGTGACTTTCGGCTCCAACATTCCGCTCTTCACGCTCTGCCTCGACGAGGTCGTCTCGATTCGATTTCCGGTGCCCGCGCTCACCGGCCCGCTCCGCGACGCGTCGCGTTGGCTCAACTTCTTCGACGCGGACGACGTGCTCGGCTATCCACTCCGTCCACTCAGCGAGAGCTACCGTCAGGCCGTCAGCGCCGACCTGCAGATCAACGTCGGGAGCGCCGGACGGTCGTGGAACCCGATGTCCCACGAGGAATACTGGACCGACAACGATTTCACCGCGCCAGTCGCCGCGTTGATTCGCGACCTGCTCGAGGCGGGACGGATGGGGGTAAGCGGTAAGCGGTAAGCCGGCCAGTGCCCCGACGAGCAACCGCCGCCCTCCCGACCGCAGTCCCCGAACGCCGTCCGCTGACTGCTTATCGCTTATCGCTTATCACTTATCGCCTAACGCACCCAGGTGCTGCGTACGCGCCGATGGCACACTCACTCCGGCGGCGCCGCCGAGCCGCGTCCGCGCGCCGCGACCGGCCAGCTCGTCTCGACGATGTCACCGCGCACGCCGTAGATCTCGTCGAACAGGTGCACGACGATGCACACGTGATTCGGGACGATCTGCACCCGGTCTCCGACGCGCGGCCGCCAGTCGGTATCGCGGAGCTCGATGATCCCGTGCTCTTCCGACATCCGCGACACCACCAGCTCCGGGCGGTCGAGCAGCGCCCCGAAACCCTCCCCCTCGCTGTCGCGCATCGGTTCGCGGCCGAGCGACTTCGCGCCCGCGTCGACGACTACCTGGCCAGGGACAGCCGTGCTGATCACGGTCGCCGCCACGGTAAGCGCGCAGTCGTCCCAGCTGCAGGCGCCGAGTGCCGCGGTGACCCGGTCGTTGTAGACGTAGGTGCCCGGGCGCACTTCAGTCAGCCCGTCGATCTCGTGCATTCGCCAGGCAGCCGGCGTCGAGCCTCCGCTGACGACGGCCGGCGTCAGCGCCTCGCGCTCCAGCGCGTCCAGCGTTAGGCGGAGATCGGCGTTCAGTTGCTCGATCGCCGCGCCCTGGTTCTTCAGCGGCTGGCGGATGTGACCCGGATAGAACGCGATCCCTGCATAGCGGAGCGGCGGGCTCCGCCAGACCAGCTGGGCGAGCTTGACGACTTCGTCCGGCGTTGCCACGCCGACACGGTGCATCCCGACATCGAGCTCGATGTAGACACCGATCTCGCGATCGACCACGCGCGCCGTGCTCACCAGCTGCTCGATCGCTGTCGCCGAGTCCACGGCGACGGTCACCCGCGTGTCGCGCGGCAGCGTCATCAGCCGGGCGAGCTTGGCGGCGCCGATCGGCGGGTAGGCGAGCAGCAGGTCCTTCGAGACGTCAGCCATCACCTCCATCTCGCGGGTCGTCGCACACGTCAGGCCTAACGCACCCATCCGGATCTGGTCCGCGGCGATCCGCGGCGACTTGTGCGTCTTGACGTGCGGGCGCAGCAAGAGCCCGTGCAGCGCCGAGTAGGTCGCCATCGCCTCGACGTTGACCGCCAGCCGGTCGAGGTCGACGATCACCGACGGCGTCTCCAGCTCGTCGAGCCGGCGCGGCGAGGCCGCCTCGGCGAAGCGGGGGGTAATGGAGCGGCGGCCGCCGGAGACGTGCTTCACCTCAGGCGCCCAGGCGGATCGCCTGCCCCGTCACGTCGCGCGATGCGTCCGAGCAGAGCCAGCGCACGACGTCAGCGACCGATTCGCGCTCGACATACGCCTTGTCGGCGCCCATGTCGGCGATGTTCATCGCGGTCCGGATCATCGTCGGCGCGATCGCGTTGGCGCGGACGCCGTTCTTGCGCTCCTCCTGCGAGACCGCCTGCATCAACGCGAGCACCCCGGCCTTGGCCGCCGCGTAGGCGCTCTTCTCCGCGACCTGGGATCCGGGGAGAACCGCCGCGGCGGCGAAGTAGACGATGCTGCCCCGCCCACGCCGCAGCGCTGGCATGAAGGCGCGCGAGGCGAGGTAGGCAGTCGTCAGGCTGATCGCGATCTGCCGGTGCCACACCGCCGGATCGCTCTCCCCGACCGGGCCGCTCATCGCGAACCCGCCGGCCGCGGCGATCAGCGCGTGGAGCGGCGCGTCGGCGCTGCCTAACGCTTCGCTGGCCGCCCGGGCAACGTCGTCGGCGTCGGTGAGGTCGGCGACGATGCCGCGGACGCGAGCGCCGGTCCTGGCGAGGTCGGCGGCGCGCGCCTCGACGCCCTCACGGTCGCGATCGATCAAGGCGAGCGACGCACCATCGCGCGCGAACGAGGCGGCGATCGCCTCGCCAACCTGCCCGGCTCGCCCGACGCCGGTGATCACGACCAATCGCTCGCTCATTCAAGCGAATATGGACCGGCGCGCGGGAGGGTCAACCAGCGGGCCGGAATTGTTGCACTGAATATCGAACACCGGCGATATGCTCATCCGAGCGTCGCATAGTATCGCAACCCGCCCGGCGTCGCCCTGAACCCCGCTGCGGCGAAAGCCGGCGCCCGGGAACTCGTTACCGCTGGATGGCCATCGATCGACGCGATGATCAGGTCGCGCGTCGCGCCCGCGGCGTCGTGCAACGCGCGGACGAGTGCGCGCGCCGCGGCGCTCAGATCGTCGTCGGGGATCTCCGGCGCGATCGCGATCCGCTTGCCACGTCCTTCGCTCGAGAGAAGCACCCGTCCGCCGCGCATCACCAGCAATGCGTCGCGCCCGCGCGGCCGCTCGTGTACGGAACGCGCGGGCTCGACGCGGAGCGAGTATGGATTTGCCGGATCGCTCGCGCGGATCACGAGAAGCGGCGCACCGGGATCGGTCGCCGCCGCGCGCAACAGCTCGACCGCCTCGGGAAGCGCGAACTGCGCACCGGCCAGGCCGCGCACGAAATACCCTCGGCGCACTTCGCCGCGCAGCTCGAGCTTGCGGAGCTCGTAGTAGATCGACCGCCATGCGACCGCCGGCTTCTCGCGCCGCCACCAATCCCGCGACACGATCCCGTAGCGCGCGAGCCACTGCCGCGCGACACGCTCCGCACGCTCGTCTTCGGGGAGCAACGGGCCGAGCACCCCGGAGGTGCGCAGCAGCGTCCACCGCCCCTGCCAGACCGCGTTCTCATCGCGAGCACCGGGCAGGTCGGGACGCCGCCACTTGGGCAATCGTCGCAGGTTTGCGCGACGCTGCACCACTGGCCGTGATGGGGTGAACCCCTCGGGAAGCCAGCGGGTCGGGTCGGCGCCAACGCCCCGTCCCGGCGCGGTCGGCATCGTCCGCCACCGTGCCACGTCGCGCGCCGCGTCCGGCGCGTCGCTCGTGACCAGCGCCGCGGCGACGAGCTCGCGCAATCCGTCGCGAAGCTGCCGCGGCCCGAGCCCGGTCGCGACGACCAGGTCGGCGAAGAAGCTGGCACCGTGTTTCGCGAGCGCATCGCGCACCGTCGTCGCGAGCTCGCCTAACGGCGGATCGGCCTCGCCGCCGAGCCAGAGCTGCCCGCTGCCCCGCTCGAAGAAACGAATCCCGTTCAGCGTCCGCACCCCGGCCTTTTCGTCGAGCACCCCGGTCCCCGACCACACCAGCTCGCCGGTCAGCCCGAGCCGCGCCAGGTCATCGTCGGAAAAGCCGTCGACGCGCGCCGGGAGATAGTGCCGCCACCAACCGTCAGCCGGACGCGCCAGCCCATAGAGCTGACGAAGCGCGTCGGTCGCACCCGCCGGCCCCTTCAGCCGGTCGCGATCGTCGACATGCTGCCAGCGCAGGAGGAACGCCGCGAGAACGGGGAGCTCGACCGCCTCCACTGCCCGCCGCGCGGCCGCCAGCTCTCGGCGGCGCGCCTGCTCGAGTACGGGACGCGTCACCCAGCGCGGCTCGCTGCCCGCCGAGTTGACGCGGACGAGCCGCTTCGCACGCTCCCATTCCTCGAGTCGCGTCATCAGCCACGCTTCCCCCACCGCATAGCGCGCGCGGATGCCGGCGACCGAGACCGGTCCGGCGAGGGTGAGGTACCGCCACAATATTTCGCGCCTCGCTGCTCCCCGGGTCAGCGACGGATGGCGCAGGACGTCGGGCACCGCGCTCGCCGCGGGGATCTCGCTCAGCGTGACGCCTCGTCGCACGGTCGCCATTGCCTCGACCCCGAATGCCGCGACGTACCGCGAGTACGTCTCGGTGAGAATCAGCCGCCACTCGGCGCCCGCACTCGTCGGGACCGGCAACGCGATCGCGCGCCCGGCAGCGAGCAGCTCGCCTAACGGTTCGCCGCGAACAGCTTCCTCAGGGGTAGCGACTCGCTCGACCGTTTCCTCCAGTGTCAGGTCGCCCGCCCGGTCGAGCAGGATCGCGAGTTCGTCCGCGGTGCGCGCTCGCCGGCCGGCGGCGGTGCCGCGTCGCGCCGCGAGCACCTCCTCGACCGCAGCCAGCGTCGCGTCCTCGGGAACGTTTTCGCCGCTGATCCCCTGGAGCAACGCGCGATCCAGCGAGAGCATCGCCGCCCGCTGTTCCGCGCGCGGGGCGTCGTCTCCATACATCCAGTCGAGCACGAAGCCGAACTGCAGGCTGGCCGCGAACGGCGACGGGATCTCCGTCTCGACGCCGCGGATCGCGATCTGCCCGTCCTGGATCTGCTGCAGGACCCGATGGAGCGCCGGCATGTCGAACGCGTCCTGCAGCACGTCGCGATACGTCTCGACGAGAATGGGGAACGACGGGAACGACCGGACCGCCTCGAGCAGGTCGAGCGACTTGAGCCGCTGCAGCCAGAGCGGCATGCGCCGGCGCGGGTTGCCGCGCGCGAGCAGCAGCGCGCGTGCCGCGTTCATCCGGAAGCGCGCGCCGAACAACGACGTCGTCCCGACCTCATCGAGCACACGACGCTCCGCCTCCGCGGGCGTCAGGCCCAACAGCGCGGAAACCGGCACCGCATCCTTCAAGTCGGGGAGCCGCAGCATGATGCCGTCGTCGGTGGTCTGCACCTGGACGTCGATTCCTTCGCCGGTGCCGTGCGACCGCGATAGCCGGCCAATCATCTCGCGCGCGCGCTGCGCCAGCGCCATTCCCCACGGTGCATTGACCCGTCCGCCGAATGGCGCGTGAAGCACGATCCGCACGGCACCGGTGTCGTCGCGGAACTGCTCGAGGAGGAGCGTGCGCTCGTCGGGGACGAGTCCCGTCGCCGCCTTCTGCTGGTGCACGTATTCGACGAGCGAGCGGATCGTCGCCTCGTCGGCGTCGTATCGGGCCATCAGCGCATCGATACCGGCGCGGTCGCGCGTGTCGTCGAGCGCGCGGCGGAGCGCACCGACACGTTCCGTGAGGTGCGCCGATCGCGCGCCGTACTCGCCGTGCCAGAAAGGCATCCGCGCCGGCGAGCCCGGTGCCGGCGTGACGATCACGCGGTCGTGCTCGATCGACCCGACACGCCAGGTGCTCGAGCCGAGCTGAAAGACGTCGCCGATGCGCGTCTCGTGCACGAATTCCTCGTCGAGCTCGCCTAACCGCGTGCGGTCGGGGAGGGTGACCGCGTAGAGCCCGCGATCGGGGATCGTCCCGCCGGAAATCACCGCCGCCATCCGGCTCGCGCGGCCAGCGGCGACCATTCCGGTGAGCTTGTCCCAGACGAGCTTCGCGTCGAGCGAGGCGGCGACGTCGGCGGGATACTTTCCCGCGAGCATCGCCAGCGTCTCATCGAACGCCGCTCGCGGAAGCCGGTGATAGGGGTAACTCCGCCGCACCATCGCGAAGAGGTCATCGGCGGTCCAGTCGTCGACGCTCGCGGCGGCGACGACCACCTGGCTCAGCACGTCGAGCGGATTCTGCACGACCCGCGTCGGCTCGACATCGCCATCGCGCATCGCGTCGGAAATGGCGAGGATCTCGAGGGCGTCATCGCGGAAGGTCGGTACGAACAGCCCGCGGCTGGTCGCGCCTAACGTGTGGCCGGCTCGCCCGACGCGCTGCAACCCGGCCGCGACCCGCTTCGGCGACTGGAGCTGGATCACGAGGTCGACCGAACCGATGTCGATTCCCAGCTCGAGCGAGCTGGTCGTCATCAATGCGCGCAGCTCGCCGGCCTTGAGTCGTTCCTCGAGCATCAGCCGCCGCTCGCGCGAGAGCGAGCCGTGGTACGGCTGCGCCATCTCCTCGCCGGCAAGCGTGTTCACCCGCCCCGCCATCCGCTCTGCCTGCGCGCGGTTGTTCACGAAGATGAGCGTCGTTCGCGCCTGACGGATGCGGTCGAGTACGAGCGGAGCGACCGACGTCCAGATTGTCCCGCCGACATTGCCCAGGTCGGGCACCGGTGAGCGCACCGCGGTCTCGATCGACTTCACCAGACCGCAGTCCACGATCGTCACCGGGCGGAACACCGGCGCCGCGTCGTCGCCGGCTGGACGCGGCTCGCAGCCGCCGAGGAAGCGGGCGATCTCGTCGAGCGGGCGCTGTGTCGCCGAAAGGCCGATCCGCTGCGGCGAGCGGCCGAGGAGCGTCTCGAGTCGCTCGAGCGTGAGCGCGAGATGGGAGCCGCGCTTCCCGCCGGCCATCGCGTGGATCTCGTCGATGATCACCGCGCGCAACGCCGAGAACATGCCGCGCCCCTTCACGCTCGTCAGCAGGATGTGCAGCGATTCCGGAGTCGTGATCAGGATGTGCGGTGACTTGCGCAGCATCCGCGCGCGGTCACGCGGCGGCGTGTCCCCGGTGCGCACGCCGACCCGGATCTCGGGGAAGGGCAGCTCGGCCGCCGCGAAGCGGCGCTCGAGGTCGGCGAGCGGCGATTCGAGGTTGCGCTGGACGTCGTTGCCTAACGCCTTGAGCGGCGAGACGTAGAGGACGTGAACGCCGTTGGCCAGCGGAGCCTCGCTGCCGCGGACGATCAGCTCATTCAGCTCCCAGAGGAAGGCGGCCAACGTCTTGCCGGTGCCGGTCGGCGCGAGGATCAGCGTGTGCTCGCCGCGCCCGATCGCCGGCCATCCGGCGCGCTGCGGATCGCTCGGCGCGCCTAACGTTCCGGTGAACCAGTCGCGAACGATCGGGTGGAACGGATCGAGCGCGGCAATGGCGGCCTTCGCCGTTGCTGCGCCGCCGACCGCGCTCGAGTTCCCCTTCTTTCCTGGTGCCTTTCGCTTCGGCGGCTTTCGGTCGCTCATCGCGACTCAACTAGGCGACGAGCGTGCCGTCCGCGCCAGTGGTTGCGCGCCGCGATCTGGCCGCTACGCCGCGGCCAGCGTCGCGCGCAACGCCGCGCCCGCCGGGAGGCAGGCTTTGTATTTCCGCGTCGCACGCCCGGCAACCGCACCGGCGGCGCCCCCCGCGGCAGCGCCGATGATCGTCCCCTTGGTGTTGTGGCCGATGATCTGCCCGAGGATGGCGCCGGCAATCGCGCCGGCCGCGGCCTTCTTCACGTCGCTCGATCCAGGCGTGGTGTTGATCTGCTGCAGTCCGCCGTCGGCGACAACGGTCGTCCCGTTTCCCGGATAATCAACGCTCCCGACGGAAATCGCCCGCACGCGGAACACGATCCGCGATTGCTCGGGATGCGCGTTGTCGATCTGCAGCTCCGCGACCTCGAGCACCACCGTCGATCCGGCGGGAATGATCCCCGCCCCCGGTCCACTCGTCTGGCTGACGTGCGCGACGAGCTTGTCCCCCACGCGATTCGTCGTGCAGACCGCCGTCGCCGTGTTCATCGCGAGCGCAGTCCCGGCCAGCCCGCTGCCGCTGTTTCCCCGTGCAGCCGGTGCCGGCGCTTCGGCCGGGGCCGGCGAGGGGTTTTGCGCCGCTGCGTCCGGTCGCGGCATCGGTGCCTTCGGGCGCGGCGCATTCGCCACGCGCGTCGGGGTCGCCGGGCGCGGCTGCGCGACCGGGCGCGGCGCGCTTGCCTTCACCGTCGGCGCGCGCGGTGTGACCCGCACCTTCGCGTCAGGATTGAGCGCGGTGTCGGCTGGCGTGAAGACCGGCACGCTGCGCCCCGCCATCGACAGGTCGCGCGCCAGTGCGCTATCGACAGTAGCGTCGTCGTGGCGAGCGCAGCCAGCCGCGAACGCCAGCACGGTCGCGAAACCCGCGAAGCGGCGCGACTGATCGATGATGAATGCGCGCGAGTACATGATCAGTTCGTTAGGCAGAGATGAGAGCTTTCTCACGTTAGTTCCTAGTACCCGGGCCGGCTCGTCTGGTTCGATGGCGACGTTGCAAGATCCGGGGTAGCTTCGGCTCGTCCATTTGCCCCGCTGATGTTGAGCCGGTTGTCCGACACTAGTCAACGCCATTCATGGAAACGATGTCTTCGCGAACGCCGCGCGCTGCGCGCTGGATCGCCGCGACGACCGCGCTGTTTCTCGCTCTCGCACCGGTCGAGGCGCCCGCCCAGCAGAGCGCGCGCCTCGCTCCTCCCCCCGCCGGGGCCGGCGTGATTGTGATCCTGCCGGATTCGCTCGAACCCAGGCCTCGCACCCTGAGCGAGTTGCTTCGCGACTATGTGCCCTCCGCCTCCGTCCAGCGGCCCACCGGCGCGGTTGGCGCGAGCGCGGTCGTCTCGCTGCGTGACGCGTCCGTCATCCGCGGTGACGACCCGCTGGTGGTCGTCGACGGCATACGCCAGGTGAGCTATCGCGCCGCCTTTGAGCCGTTCGACCGGCGCCCCCCGTCAATCCTCGACGACATCACGCTCGACGACGTCGAGCGCGTCGAGATCCTCGCCGGGCCTGCGGCCGCAGCGAGTTACGGGTACGACGGGCAGCGCGGCGCGATCGTGATCACGACGCGCCCACCGGGCGCCGGACGTCCGGTGGTCCGGGCCAGCATCACGGCGAGCACCGCCGACGCCAACGCCGACTACACGCGGAATCTCACTCGCGTCACCGCGACCGGCAACTCCTGTCCCTACTTTTCCGAGGCGTTAGGCAACTGCACAGCGACCAGCACCAGCCGCTACACGCCGTTGCTCGACCACGGTCCGTTCCGCTCGGCGCAGCAGGGCAGCACCCATGTCGGCGCCACCGGTGGTCTCGGCCGGTTGGGCTACGCGGCAGCGTTAGGCTTTGGACGTGGCACTGGTACGGTGGACGCCAACGCCGCCGACCGGACTACCGCGTCGCTCCGGCTCGGCATGCCTCTCTCCAGCATCGCCCATCTGGAGCTCGCGTCGTTCGCGACAGAGCGCGGCATCTCGGACGGACGCGCATCGCTCTTTCAGTGGGGGGTCGGTGGTGGCCCTCTCGACTGCAGCAGGGCGACGCCGTGCGGTGCCGACTCCACTTCGAGTGGGTATCGCGTTGCGCCATTCGCCTATCTCGACGGGCGCGGCCCGCACCGCCGGATCGGCCACCTCAGTGAAGCCCTCACGCTCGACGTCGCGCCTCGATCGAATCTGTCGCTGCGCACGAGCGCGACCGCGGACATGCTCCGCGACGAGTCGTCGCTGTTCGACTCGGCGACTAGTTCGTTTGGGACGACCTATTCTCAAACATCTTCCAAGGAGCGTAACTGGCGAGTCGGTGGCTCGCAGGAAGCACGGCTCACCACCCACGTCGGCACCGCGATCGCAACCACGTCGCTGTCCGTACGCTTCGACGCCGAGCGCAGCCGCGATTCGACTTTCACTGGCGGGCGCGCCTTCGGCCGGCCGCCGTACGGCGATACGTATTCTTTTCGCTCGAGCTGGAGCTTTCTGCGACGCGATCGCCTTGCGACGTCCTTCGATCAGCGT
>JANMBU010000096.1:0-44445 GCA_031360575.1 Gemmatimonadaceae bacterium | reverse complement strand
TCGCGCTTCATCGAGCAGCTGCCGGAGGGCTACGATACGCCGGTGCGCCGGCGGGGGGCACTGCTCGCGGCGGGCGAGCGCCAGCGCATCGCGATCGCGCGTGCCCTGCTCCGCGATGCGCCGGTCTGGCTGCTCGACGAGCCGACGACCGGCCTCGATCGGGAACTGACTACCGAGCTGACCGATGTCCTGCTCGCGAGAACGCGTGGACGGACGACGCTCTGGACGACGTACGACCCGTCGATCATCCAGCGGCTGGATCGTGTGCTGGTGCTGGGGAAGGGCGAAGTCGCCTTTTTCGGGACTGTCGATGAACACACGCGCTGGCTCGGATCGCAGTTGCCTAACGCGAACACGACCAGCGCGCCTCAACTGCAGGAGAGATAGCGATGCAAGCAGTCATTCTCGCCGCCGGAGTCGGCAGCCGGCTCCGCGCGCTGAGCGGCGGCAAGCCAAAATGCCTCGTCGAGATCGGCGGCCGGCCGCTGATCATGCACCAGCTTCAGGCGCTGGCCGACCACGGGGTCGGTCCGGTCATCTGCGTGCTCGGCTACCAGGCCGACGTGGTTCGCGAGGTGATCGGCGATCGCGCCGACATCGTCATCAACGAGCGCTATGAGCAGACCAACAGTCTCTACTCGCTCTGGCTGGCGCGCGAGCAGGTCAAAGGGCCATTCGTCCTCCTCAACTGCGATCTCATCTTCGACCCCGACATTCTCGACCAGCTGCTCGAGGAAGATGGGAACGTGCTCGCCTACGATTCGACGGCGTCACGCGGTCGCGAGCAGACGAAGGTCGCCATCAAGCAACGACGCGTCGTCGATCTCGGCAAGGATCTTCCCGCCGGGTCGGCGCGCGGCGAGAGCCTTGGCATGCTGAAGTTCGACGCCGAGGGCGCAACCTCGATGCTGCAGATGGCCGACTATCTGATCCGCGATGGCCACGAGCAGGCGTGGGTCATCGAGGCGACGCGCGCGGTCTGCCAGTTGGTGCCGATCTACGGCGTGAACGTCGCCGGGAAGGCGTGGACCGAAATCGACTTTCCGTACGACCTCGACGTCGCACGCCGCGAAGTCTGGCCGGCGATTCACAAGGGCCGGTGGCGCCAGTACACGCGCTGGCGGCGCACGCGGTGGAGTGCGTTAGCGGCGATACTCGCGGTGTTCGCGCTCACCGGTTGGCTGGCCAACACGCAACTCGGGCCGTCGAGCGTCGAGTGGGAAACGATGCCGATTGCCGGGGCGACAACCGTCCCGCTCAGCAAGAAGGGACACGATCAGCGCTGGTTCTCCCTTCCGGTGAAGGTGCCGGCCGCAGCCGCGGTCACGGGGGGCGAGGCGCGCCTCGAAACCCGGCTCGCGCTTCTTCCGGGTGCACCGGCCGACAGCGCGAGCTATTCCGTCGCAGTCACCCTCGACGGAGCACCGCTCGAAGCATGGACACGCCGCGTTCGGCGTGACACGACGGCGCTCGTTGCCGGCCGCCCGGTGACGCGTCGCGAGCGATCCGTGCTCGTGATACCCCCAGGCCGGCACGTGCTCGGGATCGAGCTCACCGGATCAAGCGCCGGCGCCATGGTCGTCCGCATCCGGCAAGCCGAGATCGTCGAGCCCTGACGCCGGTCATACCGGGAAAAGCATCTCCCGGTACTTCGGCAGCGGCCAGCGTTCGTCGGCGATCACGAGCTCGAGGGCGTCGGAGCAATGGCGGGCCGTCTGCATCGCGTCGGAGACTTCCTTGGTGAGCAGCTTGGCGAGCTTCTCCGGCTCCTCGTGCAGCGTGTCGGCCTTGTCGATCAGCTTGCCTAACGTTTCACGGGCGGCCTGCAGTGCCTCGAGCAGGTCGACCGTCTTGTTCGCGGCCGCGGACTGCGGGCCGGACTTGACGCCGGCCGCCTTTGCCCGGGCGACGCCCTTGGTCAGGTCGCTCGCGTAGTACAGGGCGGCGGGGAGGACCATCGTGTCGAGCAGCTGCGCCTGGGTGTGCGCCTCGATCAGGATGTCCTTCGCGTAGCGCTCGAGCCGGACGTGATAGCGGCTCTCCAGCTCCTGCTTGCTGAGGATGCCGAGCTTCGAGAACAGCGCGCGCGTCTGCTTGGTGACGAGCTGCGCCAGCGCCTCGGGCGTGCGCTTCAGGTTGAGCAGCCCACGCTTCTCGGCATCGGCGACCCATTCCTGCGAATAGCCGTTCCCTTCGAAGCGGATCGGCGACGATTCCTTGAACTCGGCGCGGACGACCTTGAGTACCGCGTCCTCGATCTTTTTCGTCTTCTTCAGCTCTTCGCGGAGCTTGTCGGTGATCTCTCCGATCGCCTCGGCGACGGTCGCGTTGAGCAGCATCACCGGGAATGCCGGCGACGCCGCGGAGCCGACCGCGCGGAACTCGAATTTCGCGCCGGTGAAGGCGAAGGGCGAAGTCCGGTTGCGATCTGTGTTGTCCTGCGAGATCTCGGGCAGCTTGTCGACGCCGAGCTTGAGATGCTGCCCGCCGGGAAGATCGGTGATGGTCTTTCCGGCGATGATGTCCTCGATGAGCTTCGTCAGCATCTCGCCCATGAACACCGAGATGATCGCCGGTGGCGCTTCGTTCGCGCCGAGGCGGTGCTCGTTGCCTGACGATGCGACGCCGGCGCGGAGCAGCCCCTGGTGCTTGTAGACCGCTTTCAGGACCGCAGCGAGGAATACCAGGAAGCGCACGTTCTGATGCGGCGTCTCACCCGGCTTCAGCAGGTTGAAGCCGTCGAGTTCGTCCTTCTCCGAACGGATCGACATCGACCAGTTGCAGTGCTTGCCCGACCCGTTGATCCCGGCGAACGGCTTCTCGTGGAGGACCGCCTGCATGCCGTGACGGAGCGCCACGCGGCGCAGCGTCGCCATCACCAGCTGATTGTGGTCGACGGCGATATCGGAGTCCTCGAAGTACGGCGCCATCTCGAACTGGCTCGGCGCGACTTCGTTGTGCCGGGTGGTGATCGGGACGCCGAGCTTGTAGAGCTCCTGTTCAGCCTCGCTGATCAGCGCCTGCACGCGCTCGGGAATGCCGCCGAAGTAGTGGTCCTCGAGCTGCTGGCCGCGCGGCGGCGGTGCGCCGACAAGCGTTCGGCCGGCCATGATCAGGTCGGGGCGCATCGCGAACATCGCGCGGTCGATCAGGAAGTATTCCTGCTCGATGCCTAACGTCGTGATGACGCGGTTGACGCCCTTGTCGCCGAGGAGCTCGAGCAGTGCGATCGATCGCTCGGAGAGGACGTCGGTGCTGCGGAGCAGCGGCGTCATCTCGTCGAGCGCTTCGCCGTTGTAGCCGATGAACACTGACGGCACGCAGAGCGTGCGGGTGCTCCCCGACTCGACGATGAAGACCGGGCTCGCCGGGATCCACGCGGTGTAGCCGCGCGCTTCCCATGTTGCGCGCAGTCCGCCCGACGGGAAGCTCGACGCGTCCGGCTCGCTCTGGATCAGCTGCGAGGCGCTGAAGCTCTCGACTGGCTGGCCGTCCTCGAAGGCGAGGAAGGCGTCGTGCTTCTCGGCGGTGAGGCCGGTCTGCGGCTGGAACCAGTGGGTGAAGTGCGTCACGCCGCGGCTGATCGCCCATTCCTTAATGACCTGGGCGACGGTCGGAGCGATCTCGATGTCGAGCTTCTTCCCCATGCGGATCGACGCAACCAGCTTGGCGTAGACATCGCGCGGGAGGCGCTCCTTCATCTGGCGCGCGCCGAAGGTGTTGACGCCGAAGTACTGGGACGTCTGGCTGGTAACCGCGCCGGCGCCCTTCGATGCGGATGCGCCGTGCGCGCCGTTAGGCGGGCTCTCGGTCTTCAGGGCGCGATCGGCTACGTCGCGCAGCACACCATGCCGCGCGTGAGTCGTGGATTGAGGCATGCGAAAGAAGGCTCCAGGCAAGAAATGGCAAAAACTGGCGATACGCCGTGCACCACCAGCAATTCTAGCACTTCATTTCGCAGAATTCCACCCAATTCATTGAACCTTTTAAACCAAAATCTGCGATTTAAGCACCGCAGTTTCCCCGGTGGACCCCGGAGGGGGCGCCCGGGGCGATTTCATGGTAGATTCCCCTGCAACATGGATCCGAAAGAGCCCCGGCCAGCGTACTCTAGCAGGCCCACCCCGACAGGTCGGGTTGGCGCCAACGGCGCACGACGGCCGGGAGGGCGCATCGACGAAGACCTGCCACTGCTCGAACGAATGGCAGCCGGCGACGATCGCGCATTGGCCGAGTTGTATGACCGGCGCATCGACGGCATTCACGCCTTCGTCCTTCATCTCGTTCGTGACGCCGACGACGCGGAGGACGTTGTGGAAGAGACCTTTTGGCAAGCGTGGCGGCAAGCGGGGAGCTACGATCGCTCCCGCGGGTCGGTCGGCGGATGGTTGACGACCATCGCGCGGAGCCGTGCGCTCGACCGCGTGCGTGCACGCGGCCGGCGCCGAGAGGATTCGCTCAACGACATGGTCGCGTCGCCGAGCGGGGCCGACGCGTCGATGCTGAGCACCAGCGGGGCCTCGCCACTCGAACAGGCGGAGTCGGCCGACGCGGAGCGCCTGGTACGCTCGGCGCTCGCCCAGCTTCCTGCCGAGCAGCGTGAGTCGATCCTGCTGGCCTACTATGGTGGCCTGAGCCAATCGGAGATCGCGGCGCGCACCGGTGATGCGCTCGGTACGGTGAAGACGCGTACGCGCCTCGCACTGCGCAAGCTTCGCGACCTGCTGGGCGACCTCGTCGACGGCGCGGCACAGCCGCGAGGAGTGGCGCGATGAGCGATCGCCTGCAGAGCGTCTCGCACGTCGAAGCCTCGGAGCAGCTGGAAGCGCTCGCGCTCGGCGCGCTGTCGCCCGAGGAACGGGAGACGGTGCTGGAGCATGTACGCGGGTGCGACGAATGCACCGCCGAACTGCAGTCGCTCGGCGACACGGCCGCACTTCTGGCGAAGGCGGTTCCCTCGTCGACGCTCGACGATGTGACCCGGCGGCGGATGCGGTCGCGGCTGATGGCGCGCGCTGGTGCCGCCGGGGGTGATGCGCGGGCAACCGCTCCGCGTCGTGTGGCCGGGCAGGCAAGGGGAGCGTGGTGGCTCGCCGCTGCGTCGCTGCTGATCGCGGCGGTGGCCGGGGTTGGATGGTACAGCGCGTCGCGCGAACACGCCGGCGACGCGGCTCGGCTGGCGGCGATGTCGCGCGAAAGCGTCGCGCTCGCGTCACGCAGCGAGGCCGCGGAACGCGACCTCGCGCAGCGCGACAGCCTGCTCGCGGGGCTGAGTGGTCCGGTGGTGAAGATCATGGAATTGACGTCCGGTGGTAAACGCGCGCCGGGCGCGCGGATGTTCTGGGACGTCAAGCACAATCGCTGGACGATGTTTGCGCACGACATTCCGCAGCTCGCGTCGGGGCGCACGTATCAACTCTGGTTCGTGATGAACGACGGTGCGAAGATCAGCGCTGGTACCTTCGCGCCGACGCACGAGGGGACGGTGGTGATGCAGGCGACGTTCAAGCTCCCGTCGGCTTCACTGCGCACGCTGGCGGTGACCGACGAACCGGAGGGCGGCGTCACGCAGCCGACAGGTCCGGTGGTCCTCCAGGTCGCGAGCCGCTGACGAGCTAGCACGCGGCGGGACTCGCCCTCGAGACCCGCGCAGTCGGCGCCGTTAGGCGTTGTCGACCGGCTGTTCATCGGCGAGCGCCTGCGGCGCCCGACGGCGCGCGATGAGCTGGATCGCCTCGAGCGTGGCCATGCAGAACGCTGCCCAGGCGAAGCCGATCACCATCCCGGCGATGGCGTCCGACGGATAGTGAACGCCAAGGTAGATGCGCGACGAGGAAATGAGGAGAATCAGCAGCAGCGCGACGGTCGCGGTGACGACGCGCGACCAGCGATGTCGCTGCAGTCGGGCGGCGAGATAGGCGACGGTTCCGTAGACGATCGCCGCGCTCATCGAATGTCCCGAGGGAAAGCTCGACGAGAATACCTCGGTGCCCCACGGAAAGATGGACGGGCGGTCGCGATGGAAGACATCCTTGAGGATCGAGTTGATGACGATCCCAACGAGCGTTGTGACGAGCAGCAGCGCGGCTGAGTGCTTGTGTCGGGTGAGCCAGAGTAACAGGGCGGCAACCGCGACCACCACCACGACGACGACACCGGTGCCGAGGGCAGTGACCTGCAGCATCGCGATATGGGCCCAGGGCAACTGGTGCTTGCCGACCCAGCGAAGAATGGCTTCGTCGAACGCCTGAGTGGCACCGGTGCGGACATGAATCGCGAGGCTGGCGAACGCCCAGCTGCCGGCGATCGCCAGCGCGGCGCCCGCCGTTATGAAAACGCCGACCGCAGCATAGAAGCTCTGGACATGGGTGAGCGAGCCGCGCAGCGCGCGGAAGATCAGGTTCCAGAAGACGTCGAGCCGCCGGCGGGGGCGGGTGCACCGCTCGCCGCCGGCGTGCGTCACGAGGCGCGGGCCCGGGTCGATGCTGGCCAAAGCTCGGTCTGGGGGAGCTGCTGCTCGACGCGCTGCCTAACGCGAGCGGCGACGTCCTCGATCGCGCCGGGATCAGTGAGCAGGTCGTAGTCGCGGACGTCGATCGTGAGCACGGGACAGTGACGGAACGCGGCGATCCACTGCTCGTAGCGGGCGTGCAATCCGGCCCAGTATTCGACGGCGGTGTCGCGCTCGGCGGGGCGTCCGCGCAGCGTGATGCGCTCGACGATGACATCGAGCGGCGCGTGGAGGTAGACGAGCAGCTTGGGCGGACGAGCGGCCGGCGCGTGGAGCAGCTCGGCGTAGAGGCGGGTGTAGAGGTCGTACTCCTCGGGGATCATCAGCCCCTGCTCGAAGGCACCGTGAGCGAAGACCTCGGCATCCTCGTACCAGGTGCGATCGAGGACCCAGCCGCCGCCGATGCCGCGCATGCGGCGCATCGAGGCGAAGCGAGTGGCGAGGAAGTGGAGCTGCAGGCGGAGGGCGAACTCGCGGCGCGAGCGCTCGGCGTCGGAGTAGTAGGGCTCGAGCCACGGGTTGTCGGAGTCCACCGACTCGAGGGCGAGCTGGAGGCCGAAGCGCGCGGCGAGCGCGTGAGTGAGCGTGGTCTTGCCCGAGCCGACCATGCCGGCGATGCCGAGGAGCATGTCGAGCGCCTGCGAACGGCGTGAGGAAAAGGAGCGCGGTCGCGACGACGAACCGCCGCTGAAGATGAGCAGACGCGGTCCGGGCTTCAACTCCTTGCGCGCGCGGTCGCGCTGTGACCGGGTGCAGGGCGGGGCGTCCACTGATTACAGGGGCTGGCGGTCTCGACCGGCGGCCCGACAGGTCACCTTCGTCCGTCGCCCCCCGCGGCGCAGGGTCCGTTCGATGTGTGCATTCGCCAGAACGCTACTTCGCCTCCTCGGCCGTGTGCCAATCGCGCTCGCGATGATCGCCGCGGCAGTGTTCGCGCGCAGCGCTGATGCGCAGAGCGCACAGCCATTTGAGGTGATCGTCAATTCCGCGAACCCGGTCGCGTCGCTGACGCGTGAGGAGACGTCGCGACTCTTCCTGCGGAAGGTGGTGACGTGGAAGCCGGGAGAGAGTGTGCAGCCGGTGGACCAGAGCGAAACGTCGGCGGTGCGCCGCTCCTTCTCGAAAGCGATCCATCACAAGGAGATCGCCGGGGTGAAGCGGTACTGGCAGGAGCTGATCTTCACCGGCCAGGGAGTCCCGCCAATCGAGCGGGGGAGCGACGAGGATGTGGTGACGTTCGTCGCTGGAATGCGCGGCGCGATCGGGTATGTCGCGCCCGGCGCACCGTTAGGCAGGAAAGTGCGGGCGGTGCGGATCGTGGAGTAGGGCGATCGGGGTGCGGATCGCACGGAAGAATGCGACGACGGCGCGGTGGGATGCGCGTGCCGGACTGCTTGCGAGGAGGACCGCGTCAGGCGAAGTTTAGCGAATCGCCGGGCGAGTGATTGCCGCGGTGAGACTGGGCACCGTGGCCAAGTGGTAAGGCGGCAGACTGCAAATCTGCTATTCGTCGGTTCGATTCCGACCGGTGCCTCTATCAGACAACGACTCGCGAGCGGCGAAAGCCTGCTCGCCACACGCACCGGATGACACCGGGATAGGGGCGACCATGAGGTCGTCCTTCTTTTTGCCCCCCGTCTCGCTCGTACGACCCGGTGGCCGCTACTTGCCCCGCGGAATACTCAGCATGAAAGTCGAGCCTCTATCCAGCGTACTCTCCGCCGTCAGGTCGCCACCCATCGCGCGGGCCAGGTCGCGGCTGATCGCGAGTCCGAGCCCTGTTCCCGACTCCGTGCCCGAGTGTCCACGTTCGAGTTGGACAAAGGGCTCGAAGATCGTCTGCAGCTTGTCGGCCGGAATGCCAACACCGGTGTCGCGTACGCGCACGCGCATCGCGTCGCCGGCGGGCCCGCACTCGACGACGATTTCCCCGTCCGAGGGTGTGAACTTGACGGCGTTCGAGAGCAGGTTGAGAAGAATCTGCTGAAGGCGCTCAGGGTCGACGTGCGCAGTGAAGCTCGGATCGCAGCAGTGGTATGCGTAGCCGATCCGTTTCTGCAGCAGTTGTGGTGCGACCAGCGCCTCGAGGCCGCCAAGTACCTCGTTCAACGACACGTCGCGTGCGTCGATGCGTACACGGCCAGCTTCGATCTTTGCGAAGTTGAGAATGTCGTTGATCAGTGACAGCAGGTGCCGCTGACTGCGCTTGATTCGCTCCAGGTCAGCGCCCTGCGCGTCGGTAATCGGTCCGCGAATGCCTTCGGTCAGGAGCTCGGCATATCCACCAATCGCGTTGAGCGGAGTCCTCAGTTCGTGCGACATGTTCGCGAGGAATTCCGATTTCGCCTTGTTCGCGTTCTCGGCGTCGGCACGCGCCCGCTCAGCATCGAGGGTTGCCTCGTGGAGCTGATCGTTCGCCGATTGCAGCTCTTCGGCGAGCACCTGCGATTCCTCGAACTGCTGCTCGAGCTGCTGGGTCTGCGCCTCGAGCTCCGCTGTCTGATCGAGCAATCGGCTGTTCGCTTCCTCGACCTGAGCGCGGGCACGAACCTGCACGGTGATGTCGGTCGCGACGACGGCGATTCCGGTCACTGCGCGCTCGAAACCGAGCAATGGCTGATAGATGAAGTTGAAAAACCCCTGCTCCGGCGTTCCAGTTCCGCGGTCGACCATCACAGACACTTCGGTCCCGATGAATGGATCCCCCGACGCGTAGACACTGTCGAGAAGCTCGAACAGGCCTTGGCCTTCCAGCTCGGGCAGAGCGAAACGAACTGACGTGCCGATCACCTCGCGATTGCCAATGATCTCCAGGTAGTGCGCGTTCGCGATCTGGAAGACGTGATCGGGACCGCGGAACACGGCAATGGCAATTGGCGCCTGACCGAGAATGCTCCTCAACCACAGCTCGGCGGCGTCGGCCCGCGACTGTTCGGCACGCGCGCGTCGCAGTGATTCCTCTCGCTCGCGCAACGCCTGCTCGAGTCGGGTTCCCTGTTCGAGCGACGTCGTCTCGTGTACATCGAGCAGTTGCTCGAGCGCGGCAATCTTCGACTTGAGCTGTGCGACCTCGCGCTTCGTCGATCGGAGTTCGCCGGATGTCGCGTCGTTAGGCGGCATCGCGGTCATGCGAAGATTCGCCCGTCATCGAACGGCAGGATCGAAACCTTGACGTTCAGTGCGAGAGGCTTGAAGAGGTCGGCTGTCTCACGCTTGAGAGTCGCTCGCGAAAACAGGATGACCGCAAAGAGGTCGCCCGTCGGGAGCAGTCCGCCGAACCCGATCACGGAACGAATGCGGTAGGGAACGACGAACTGCTCTTGCGCCGGGATGTACGGGCTGCCGGCTGCGTCGGGCACAAAGAAGACGTTGTACGTCCTCTGCTCCGCTTCCACGAGCAGCTCCGCCTCGGCGCGGACGAGCGCCCCAGCTTTGAGACCAAATTGCGTGATCAGCCGTGCGATCATGGGGGCCTCGGCGACGAGTTCCTCACTCGCCAGTGGAATCGACCGGTGGCCAGCGGATGACTGTCGCGAATTCCACTGTGGCTGCTCGCCGGCGGTCGCGAGCAGCGTCAGACATTTCATCTCGGCCGATGCGGGCTCGCCGCCGAGGACGTTCCTGACGTAGCGCCGATCTTCCTCCGTGAGCGCGGAGTACGGATGCGTCTTGAAGAACCGGACGAGCGCACAGCTTCGGTCGCCGCCCTCGTCGAGCAGGTGGTCGTGGAGGTAGCGAACAGTTCTCGCTGCAACCTCTTCCATGCTTCCCGCACCAGTGCCGATCCGGCGGAGTGCGGCGCCGCAAAGCGTCATGTCGCTGAGTGCAAAGCTGGTGAGATTGAACATGCCTGCACTGGGAAGTATGGTCGCGGCCCGTAACGGAGGGCGCAATGCCGACTGGTATGCGATTACTCGCGGCGCGAAGCAGCGGGGCCTCGCGGAGACAGATTGACCGAAACGGATTTGATCGCACGGCTGATAACGCACGTTCTGCACCGGCGGCAACCCTACATTTGCCGTGCCCGACGGCGCCAAAGGTCGGCCGATGCCTCGAGTGCCTCACCGTCGAGCCAGGAAACATCGAGACTGGCCTGGTCCGTAACGAACCGGTCATGGCTGCAAGAAACGCCACCTCGAGCGGAAGCGTTGGCGTCACGCCTAACGGCCGGCTGCGGACGGCCGCTGCGCCAACAGCGCAGCCGTCCTCGGCGCGCGCTCGGGGTGCGCGAGGAGTTCGCGGGCGAGACGGGCGAGATCGGCCGGGACATCGATGTCGTAGTGCTCCTCCATGACGGCCGACGACAGGCCGAGACGGCAGGTCTGGGCGGTGAGCGCGTCGAGTGCGGACCCCGTCCCCAACGCCTGCGAATCGAACAGGCCGGCGTGTGCCGTGGTTGCCCCGACAAGATAGAATCCGCCGTCGTCACACGGACCGAAGACGAGGTCGTAATCGGCGAGTGCGAGAAACGCTGACTCGAGCACAGCGGCCGGGAGATGCGGGCTGTCGCCGTTGAAGGCGATGACGCGCCGCGGTGGTTCGCAGAGGAGGTCGAATGTCGAGGCGAGACCGTCGGCGAGTCCGCGCCCGTGCTGCGATACTACGCGAACGTCAGAGGCAAGCCACTCGGCGATCGCTTCGGCGTCGCCGGCCGGGCAGACGACAACGACGGTGGCGCCCACCGCATGGGCGAGCGCGAGGGTATCCTCGACGAGTGCCCGGTAGAGCTCGACGACGAGGGTCGGAGTGCAGAACGGGGTGAGGCGCGTCTTGACGTGACCTGCCCGCGGCGCCTTGGCCATGATCGCCAGCACCCGTTCCGGCTCGGAATGCGTCAGGGACTTGCCTCCACGGTGCGATAGGTTCAATTCGATCGAGCCGCCTGGCGCGGCCGGCCCAATAATGCACTGGAAGCTCGTCCGCCAACCAGAGTTCTCCAGTCTGCACGATTACCAGGATCTCACTGCCGATGGCACAAACGCCGCTCCTCGCGCACATCGAGTTGGACGCTGGCGATCGTACATTTCAATCGGGACTGCTGCTCGACCTGCTGTCGGCACTGGAACGCACGAGACCCGGCGACCTGTTCGCGCTGACCGGCCGCGACGCGACCGCGATCGACTCCGATCTCGATGCCTGGTCGCGCCTGACGGGCCACCCGATCGTTGCCCGCACAAAGAGCGACGACGGCACGCGCTGGGTGATTCGCAACGGTGCAGCGCCGGTCGGTGACGGCGACGCGCGTCCGCTCGGTGAAAGGCTGTGGCTCTACGTGAACTTTCACTGCAACCTCCACTGCGACTACTGCTGCGTGCGATCGTCGCCGGTGGCGCGACGCCGGGAGCTTGGAATCGAGCAGGTTCACCGAATCGCGCGCGAAGCGCCGGCGCTCGGCGTGCGCGAGCTCTTCTTGACGGGCGGTGAACCCTTCCTGCTCGACGACATCGCGGACATCGTCATTGCCCTGGCCGACGCGGCGCCGGTCACGCTGCTCACCAACGGCATGCTGTTGCGAGGGCCGAGGCTCGCCTCGCTCAAACGCCTGCCACGCGAACGCGTGACCTTGCAGATCAGCCTCGACAGCCCCGATCCGCTGCTCCACGACGCGCATCGCGGGCGCGGCGCCTGGCAACGAGCGCTGGAGGGCATCGACACCGCGCGCGCAGAAGGTTTTCGCGTCCGCCTGGCGGCGACGGTGGCGACGGATGCGGACGAAGCGCGATTCAGGGCCTTTCTCGATGCCCGACAGGTCGCACCCGAAGATCGCGTCATCCGGCGAGTGGCGTTGCGAGGCGTCGCCGAGAATGGGGTCGCCCTGTCACGCGCCGACCTTGTTCCGGAGATCACGATCACCGCCGACGGCGTCTACTGGCATCCGGTCGGTGCCGACGACGAGGACATGCTGGTCACGCCGGCGATCTTTCCGCTGGCCGACGCGTTCGACGCGGTTCGGCGGCACCTCGACCGCGAGCGAGCGCACGGTGACCGGCTCGCCGCGGTGTTTCACTGCGCCTAACGGCGTGTCTCGCGCTTGGCCGGGCGGGGCTCGGCGGCCGCGGTGGCGAAAAACCCCTGGGCGCGGCAGGCGGCGTCGAGCGATCCGTATCCGCTGACGTCGGCCGCGATCCACTGTCGCAGCCCTTCGGCCTCGAGAATCGGCTTGTGCAGGGGATTGTCGAAGCTCATTCGCAGCAGGGCATCGGTGAACCGCCCCTCGAGATCCGCCTCGAGCCCGACCCGCGCCGTGAACATGCAATGGGAATAGGCAGGCGACGACCAGACGACGGACAATGCGCCGGCGGGCACCAGCCGCTGGCTCTGGACTCCTGCCCAGAAGGGGCTGCCCACCGCACCGGCGTCGGCTCTTCCATCGAGCACGGCCCGGAGCACCTCGACCTCACTCGTCCCGGTGTCGCCGTGCTTGCCGACGTCGGTGTTGATCCGCAGCGACCGGTAGTCCCGTCCCTCCACCAGATCCTGCGCGGCGAGGAAGTGGACCGGCAGGATCGCCGCGTGGCCACTGTCGCGGCTGCCTAACGCAATCGTGCGACCGCGCAGGTCGGCGATCGATGAGACGGCGCCGCCCGACGGCGCGACGATCACCGTCGTCCATCCAAGGTCGGTGTCGCGCATGGCGAGCGGCCGGCATGCCTGCGCGCTCCACTCGCGCGCCTGGAGGAACGCCAGATTCGTGTTCCAGGCGATGTCGATTCGCGGACCCGGGTCGCCATCGGCGAGGAGCAGCGAGCGCACCTGCGCTTCGTAACTCTGAAAAAGAACGACTTCGACGTCGAGCGTCGCCTCATCCTGGAAATACCGGCGCATGCCCTCCCAGATCGGAACGACTTTCGGGTCGTACGCCACAGCTCCCAACCAGATGGTACGCAGGGACACGCTCTGCTCCTCGCCGATGTTGCGCAGGGCAGGGATGCCCTGCGATCCTTCAGAACAGCGGCAATCCGAGCAGCGCCCTGCCGATGAATTCGCGCAGCACGTCGATGGTCGGTGCCATGACCGCGCCCGCTTGTGCGTCGCGAAAGAACCGCTCGATGCCGGTGTGACGCGAGAACGCCGCGCCACCGCAGGTTCGCATCGCGAGCGACGTCACCGCGATCGCCGTATCGCCGGCCGCTGCCTTGATCTCGAGCACGCGCAGCATCGTCAGTTCGTCGGGGCGTTCGAGGTGACCGATCGTGTCGTCGAGGCGGGCCGCGAGACCATCGGTCTCGATCTGCATCGTGGCGAGCTGCGCGCGGAGGGTGGGCAGTGCTTCGCCGAGCGAGGCCGAACCCAGATGTTCGAACTTTGCGGCCTTGAGGTGGGCGATCGTCGCCACGACGACGGCGCGACAGAGCCCGAGCGAGACAGCCGCCTGTCCGACATTGAAAAGGGGCAGGACAGTGTCGAGCATCGTCTGGAAACCGGCGCATTCCGCGGTGAGACGCCTGTCCGGGGGGACGACGCAACCGTCGAGGAGCATCGGGGACGATGCATTGGCGCGCAGCCCGAGCCCGTCCCACGCGCCGGCCACAGCCAGGCCATCGGCTCCCGCCAGCACCAGATAGAGAGTCGAATCCGTCACGGTCGCCCCGTTAGGCGACAGCGATGATGTCACGTAGCTCTGGGCGTGCCCGGCGCTCGTCACGAACGACTTCCGGGCCGCGAGGCGGGCGCCGCTGCCGTTGAGGTTCTCGGCGCGGGAGACCGGCGCCCAGAAGTGGCTGCGCGACCCCGTTTCACTGAACGCGAGGGTCGACAGGTGACGGCCACTCGCCATCGCCTTCAGCACGTCCTCGAGGGTATCGGTCCGCGGTGCGGCGGCGATCGTCACCGATGCAAGCGTGTGCATCAGGAACACCATGGCGACCGAGGCATCGACTTCCGCCAGCGCCGCGACGACGTCGGCAAAAGCGCGCGGGCCGAGCGCCGCTCCGCCGACGTCGGCGGGCAGCATCAACCCGAGCAATCCGGCGTCGCCGAGTTTCTCGATGGCTTCGGTGGAAAATCGCGCCAGCTTGTCGTTGTCGGCTGCAGCCGGCGCCAGCACATTTCGGGCGATGGCACTGGCGGCGTTCGCGGCTGTCTGCGCATTCATCAGTTTCTCCTGCCGGCGTGTACTGCCGGATCTGGAATTTTCAACGCTGGCCGAATGTCCACAGTGGCGCACCGGGAGTCAATCGATGCCGAGTCCTAAGACGTGAAGCTGTCGGTCATCGTCCCGACATTCAACGAAGAAGCCGTGATTGCCGGGACACTGCGCCATGCCGTCGAGGTGCTCGCGCCGTTCGAGCTGATCGTGGCCGATGGATGCAGCACGGACGCGACGGCCGCCCATGCGCGGCCGTATGCCACCGTGCTCGCTCTGTCGATGACTCGTGGCGCCGCGCTCAATCATGCGGCGGCGGTCGCCACGGGGGACGTGCTCGTTTTCCTGCACGCCGACACCATGCTTCCGAGTAGCGCGGCGTCGGCAATCGCCGAGGCACTCTCGGAAGCGGATGTGATTGGAGGCGCGTTTCGCCTGCGTCTCGATCACCCAGGATGGCTGGCCGCCCTGGTGTCGTACAACGTGAATCTTCGTTCGTCGCTGCTGAACTCCTTTTTTGGCGACCAGGTGATGTTCGTTCGGCGCGACGTTTTCGAGCGGGCGGGCGGGTTCAAGGATTGGAGCGTGATGGAGGATCTGGATATTCTCCCGCGGCTCCGGCGGCACGGTCGCCTTGCCCTGCTCGACGAAGAGGTCATCACGTCTGCCCGGCGGCACCTGAGGAGCGGCTGGTGGGCGACGATTGGTACGATCTGGATCATGACGCTCCTGAATCGCCTCGGTGTGTCTGGTCACGCCATGACCAGGTGGTACAAGCCGCAGCGTTAGGGTATCCGGCACGACTCGCAGGACTACGGAGGACACCGATGGCCGCCCAGCAACGTCACGAGGAAGCGAATGATGCATCGGAGCGTCGGCCGGCACGGTACAGATGGTTCGCCGCAGCCCGCATCGCGCTCGGCTTGTACTGGCTGTACGAGCAGCACTGGAAGCTTCCACCGGACTTCGGCCTGCACGACCCGCGAGGGTTGATGTTCGCCTTCCAGCAGAGCATCCAGTATCCGACCGTCGATCTCTATCGAGCGTTTTTGCAGACGGTGGTCGTGCCGCACTTCCATCTGTTCGGCTGGCTCCTCGGGATCACCGAAGTCGCGATCGGCACGTCGCTGGTGCTGGGCGCATGGACCAGAGTCGGTGCGCTCCTCGGCGTACTCCAGGCGGTGAACCTGCTGGTCGCGGAGGGAGGTTCGCCCGAGGGCCCGTGGATTTACGTAGCCATCCTTGCCGCAAATCTCTTCGTGCTGTTGACCCCCTCGAACCGTCAACTCAGCCTGGACAGCCGCGTCTAGCTGCTATTGACAGCCTTGCGCGTCGAGCGTAGAATCGCCCATCGAACGCAATCGAAACGCTCCGAACATCAGTTCAGGGCGTTTCGACACCGACGAGAGTACGAGCGAAGAGGCTGATTCACGCGGGGCCTGCCTGACGGTGGTGACCCGATCATGCCGGTATCAATGGAACGTAAGCGCGCTACGATCATCGACGTCGCGGTTCACGCGGGGGTTTCCAAGGCCACCGTGTCGGCCGCGCTCAACTCGACTGCGGGTGTGCGGGACGCGACCCGCCAGCGCGTGCTGTCGTCGGCCGAGCAGCTCGACTACCGGCCGGCGGGACGAACCCGGGCCGGGGCGCCGCCGCAACTCGACGGCGCGCGCAGTGCGCGGAGCCTGGCGCTGCTCATCCGCGAGTCGGACAACCCGTACTACGCCGAGGTGATCGCGGGCGCGCGAGCGGCGATCGAGCCGCGGGGGTTCACCCTGCTGGTGGTGAGTTCGGAAGGCGACTATGAATCGGAGCGGCGCGCGGTCCGGTTGCTTCATGCGAAAGAAGTGGACGGGCTGATGGCGTATCCGCTGATGGACGACCACGCCGACCTGTCGCACTTCTTCGAGCTCCGGCGTCGCAACTTTCCCTTCGTGCTGCTCGAGGGGGTGCGCGGCCTGCCGGCCGGCCTGATCGACATCGACAACCGCGCCGCATCGTGCGCGGCGACTGAACACCTGCTCGGCCTCGGGCACACCAAGCTCGCCCACTTCGCGGGACCGCTCTATTCGCTGCACACGCGGGAGCGGATTGACGGAGTGCGGATGGCGTGCAGCGGGGCGCTGGTGCGTTTCACCGACGCGAACATCATAACGGCGGGCGCTCACCTCGAGGACGGTTACCGCGCGGCGCTCGCGTACTTTCGCGCACGCTCGTCCGCGGACCGGCCGACCGGAGTGACCTGCTACAACGATCTCGTCGCGGCCGGCGTCTGCAGTGCACTCGCCGAGCTCGACATCGCCGTGCCTGGTGACATCAGCGTGGTCGGATTCGACGATATCCCACTCGCCCGGTACTTGGCTGTGCCGCTTACGACGGTGCACATCCCCGGGAAGGAAACGGGACGCCTCGCCGCCGAACTGCTGATGGCGCAACTGGCGTCGAGCGCGCCGGTCCCGCATGAGCGGCACCTGATGCACGCAACGCTCGTGCTCCGTGCCTCGACGGGGGTACCGCCGGCACCGCCGTAGCCGGAACTCGTCGGCGCGACTGCAGCACGGCAGGTCAGTCCCGGTGACCCCGCCAGTCCTGCACCAACCCGCCTGCCTAACGCCAATCGTCAGGCAGTGCGGAAAATCCCCCGAAGCCCAGCCCCTCAGCCCCCCAACGCCCCTCCGAGGATCGTCCGCATGTCCATCGCACCTAGTTGCCCAGACCGGGGAACGGTCAATCGGCACGCCCGACAGGCCGTCGCATCACGACTGCGCAACCTGCTGTTCACCATCATCACGAGTACCCTCTTCGTCCTCGCGCCCTCGCTCGCGGCGCAAGCAGTGCCAGCGGCGAGCAGCGGGAGACTGAGTGGCACTGTCCTCAATGACAGCCGGCAGCCGATCAGTGGCGTCGAAGTCGTGGTCATCGGGACCCGGCTCGCCGGCGTGACCGCAGGCGACGGCCGTTACAACATTGGCGGCGTACCGGTCGGCCCGCAGACCGTACGCGCGCAGCGCATCGGATTCCAGCCGAGCAGCCAGCAGGTGACCATCGCCGACGGTCAGCTGACGACGGCCGACTTCCAGCTCACGACCGCGGTGACGGTGCTGAGCGAGGTCGTCGCGGTCGGTTACACGAACGAGCTGCGCCGCGACGTCAGCGGAGCGGTGTCGAGCGTGACCGGTAACGAGATCAAGGACCAGAAGGTCGCGACGCTGGAGGAGGCGATCCGCGGCCGCGTTCCCGGCGTGCAGGTGTCGGCGAGCGGAGAGCCCGGTCGCCCCGCGCAGATCGTGATCCGCGGGCAGCAAACGTTAGGCGACCCCTCGCCGCTTTACGTCGTCGACGGGATGTACGTCGGCAATGTGAACCCGAACATCAACCCCGACGACATCGAGAACATCGAAGTCCTCAAGGACGCATCGGCGGCCGCGCAGTACGGAGCGCAGGCATCGAAGGGCGTCATCGTCATCCGCACGCGGCGGGGCCGGACTGGCGCGAACCAGTTCGCGATCAACACCTACTACGGCACCCAGGAAATCTCGAAGCGTCTCGAGCTCGCCGGGACCGCCGAGTGGCAGCAGCTCTGGCTGCAGGCGTACCAGAACGCCGGCGTCCCGGCGGCGAACATCCCGGCGAGCGTGACGCAGCCGCAGTCGGTGAACACCAACTGGCAGAACGCGGTGTTCAACCGCGGCGCGATCCAGAACCTGAACCTCCAGGCATCGGGCGGGACGGCCTCGGCCAGCTACCTGCTGAGCGGGAGCGTGCTCGATCAGAACGGAACGCTGATCGCGACGCGCTTCCGGCGGGCCAGCGTCCGGGCAAACTCCGAGGCACGGATCGGTCGCCTAACGGTGGGCGAGAACCTCGCGGTGTCGCAGAACAACACGAAGGGACTGAACAGCTACGCGCTGATCGATGTTGTCCGGATGCTGCCGACAATTCCGGTGTACGATCGGAATACGTCGAGTGGGTTTGGCTTCGGCGACGCAGCGAATCCGACGTTCGCGGTGAACCCGGTGGCGAATCTCCTGGTGAACACCGCGAACTACCGGTCGAACCAGGCACTCGGCACCGCCTTCGGTGAAGTGCGGCTGATCGGCGGGCTGCGCTACCGGCTGAACGCCGGCGTCGACTACAACGACGGCTTCAATCGGTTCTTCCGCAGCATCGACCAGATCCGGTTCCGCACCTTCAACACGTACGCGAATCTGACACAGGATCGGCCGAACCGGACCAACACCCTGGTCGAGAACCTGCTGAACTACGACGGCTCGTTCGCGGGGGGCGAGCATCGAGTCACCGCGGTCGGCGGCTTCACGACGCAGCGATCGAACTTCATCTTCGTTCGCGCGTTCCGGCAGGGCTTCTCGAACGAGAACCTCCAGGAGATCGACGCCGGAGCCAGCTCGGGGCTGAACAACGCCGGCTTCTCGGTGCCGAGCACGCTCAACTCGGTGCTCGGGCGCGCGACGTACGCTTTCCGTGACCGGTACCTTGTCACGGCGAGCGGCCGCAACGACTGCTCGTCGCGATTCAGCCCGAACAACAAGTGCGGCACCTTCGGCGCCGGCTCGCTCGGCTGGGTGGTGAGCGAAGAGGGATTCTTCCACGCGGTGCCGCTGCTCAACCGGGCCGGCCTGGTCAAGCTGCGCGCGAGCACCGGTGTTCTCGGCGACCAGAACATTGGCGACTTCGCGTACTCGGCGCCGGTGTCGTCGAACATCAACTACCGATTCGGCGGGATCGTCAACTCCGGTGCGACGCAGACGGACCTGGTCAACGAGAGCCTGCGGTGGCAGAGCAACCGGTCGAGCGACATCGGCCTGGACCTCGGGCTGCTCGACAACAGCCTGACGCTGACCGCGGATTACTACAGCAACAAGGTCTCGAACCTGCTCGTCGCCATTCCGATTCCGGGCAGCCTCGGCTCAGCGGGCAACCCGACGGTGAACGCCGGTGCGATGAACAACGCCGGCTTCGAGCTGGGTCTCGCCCACCGCATGAAGCGCGGCGACTTCGGGCTGAACAGCAGCTTCAACATCGCGACGGCCAGAAACCGCGTGACGTCGCTCGGCAACGGCGGGCAGCCGATCTTTGCCGGGTCGTATGGCGAAGCGCGGACGGCGGTCGGCGGCCCGATCGGATCGTGGTACGTCAGGCAGACCTGCGGAATTTTCCAGAGTGCCGCGGACGTGACGACGCATGCGTCGCAGCCTGGCGCGCAGCCCGGCGATGTCTGCTACGTCGATCGCAACAAGGATGGCGTCATCAACGATGACGACCGTTATGTCGCGGGGAACGGAATCCCGAAGGTGACCGGCGGGCTGTTCCTCGACAGTCGGTACAAGGGACTCGACGTCGGCCTCAACCTCACCGGCAAGTACGGCTACAAGATCTTCAATGCCGTGCGAATCCAGACCGACCGATTGGACGACATCGGCGGTGTGCGCCATGGCTACCGGCCGTGGACGCCGCAGAACCACAGCACGACGACGCCGATCGCGCTGTTCAACAACAACGGACCGAGTGCGGCCCGCGCGACGTCGAACGCCTACGGCCTCTCCGACCGCTGGCTCGACAAGGGTGACTTCACGCGGATCCAGAACCTGATCGTTGGCTACACGATTCCGGATCGCTACATCGGCCGGCTTGGCTCGCTGGGTACGAGCGCGCCCCGCGTCTACCTGAACGTACAAAACCTCCACACGTTCACCGACTACCCGAACTGGGACCCGGACGTACTCGGCATCGGCAGCGCGCTCGCGCGCGGCGAAGATGACGGCACGATCTACCCGACGCCGCGCACGATCACATTCGGCCTCGACGTCCACTTCTAATGCCTAACGTCCTCGCGCCAAGTATTGCGCGGGTTCCGGCCCACACATTCTTCCGGTCCCCTATCATGCGAGTTCGTGCTCTCATCCCGGCGTTCGCCCTTGCCGCAGCGGTCATCGGCTGCCGGGCGGACGTCAACCTGACGAATCCCAACGCCCCGACCGTCGCCACATTCTGGCGAACGGCAAACGACGCGCAGCAGGGCCTAACGGCAGCGTACCAGAACCTCAACTTCCTCGGCACCTACCTCCGCTGGCACGCCTTCGCATACGACATTCGCTCGGACGAAGGGACGAGCTTCAGCCCGTGGACAGACCTGGCGAACCAGAGCAAGTTCGCCTTCGCGAACTACGACTTCCCGACGGTGCACGACACCTGGTACGACTCGTACGTCGGCATCTCCCGGGCGAACCAGGTGGTTGCATATGTGCCGGGCATCCAGATGGATGCGACAACGCGCGACCGTTATGTCGCCGAGGGCAAGTTCCTCCGCGGGTTGCACTACTGGGAGCTGATCACGCTCTTCGGCGGCAATATCCCGCTGCTCACCAAGCCGTCGGCGGTCAGCGACCGGCCGGGACCGGCCGGAAACGCCGCAGTCTGGGCGCAGATCGAGAAGGATTTCTCCGAGGCGGCCGCGGTACTTCCGGCACAGACGATGGCGCAGTCGAGCGGGCATGCGGTGAAGGGCTCGGCGCAGGGAATGCTCGGCAAGGCACTGCTGCAGCAGCGGAAGTGGGCGCAGGCGGCAGCGGCGCTGCAGCCGATCGTGCAGGGACAGTCGGGTGGCTTCTCGCTGCTCGGGAACTATGCCGACCTGTTCAACTCGAACGGCAACAACACCAACGAGTCGCTGTTCGAAACGCAGACCGGCGACCCGAACCTCTGCGCCTCGCAGGGTATCTGCGGCCTGAACATCGGGCGCATGATCGGCCCCTGCGGTCCGAGCTATTGCGACGGGCGTCCGACGCGCTGGTTCTTCAACCAGTTCCTGGTCGACTCGACCACCACCGGCAAGGTTGATCCGCGGGCGCAGGCAACGCTGTTCTTCTACCAAGGTCCGAACACGCCTGTGCACGGCCTGACGTGGGCGCAGCGCGCGGCCGGACCCGACGGCCCGAACTATCGTGACACGACGGCGATCTACTTCGCGAAGTACACGGAGTACTACCTGCCCGGTGCGCCGTACGACATCCAGTGGGATGCGCCGCTCAACTACAAGATCCTGCGCTACGCCGACGTGCTGCTGATGTACGCCGAGGCGCTCAACGAGCAGGGGCAGCCGGCGACGGCGGCGACGTACGTGAACATGGTGCGCGCGCGTGCGCAGCTGCGACCGCTGCCGACGCTTTCGCAGGCGGCGATGCGCGATGCGATCCTGCATGAGCGGTTGCTCGAATTCGGGCTCGAGACGCAGCGATGGACTGATCTCGAACGCCAGAACCTGCTCACGTCGGCGTACCTGTCGACGCTGATCTCACACGACGACGAATTCAGGAACTTCGTGCCGGGCAAGTCGGAGCGATATCCGATACCGACCAGTGAGCTGAACCTGAATCCGAACCTGAAGCAGAATCCGGGGTGGTGATGCGGCAACGCATCATGCCAGGGACCGGACGCACCGGCACGGCGGCGTGTATCGCCGCCGTGCTCGGTGCGCTCGTGATGGGAGCCGTGCCTGCTGCCGCGCAGCGATCCGCTGCGCGGCAGTACACGGTGCGTTCGCCCGACGGACTCACCGAGGTCACGGTAGCGTTAGGCGACTCGGTGACATATGCGGTGTCGCGGCGCGGGCGGCCGCTGATCGCGACGTCGCCGATCGCGTTGACGATTGAAGGAACGAACGGCCGGCGAGTGCTCGGCCGAGGTGTGGCCGTCCGTGGCTCACGCACGACGCGTGTCGACACGACGCTGCGTCCGGTAGTGCCGACAAAGAGCGACGTGATTTTCGATCGGCATGGAGAGATCCATCTCGACCTGAGCGATGGCGTGCGGGGAGGGGGAGGATTCGCGCTCGAAGTGCGCGCGTACGACACCGGCGTGGCCTGGCGTTGGGTGCTCGACGTCGGCGACAGCGCGGTCGTGGCATCCGAACGCGCGACCTTTCGCTTCACCGCAGCGCACCACGCGCGCGTCGGGCTCGACTCGACAATGATGACGCACTACGAGCCGCAGTATCGGCGCGTGCGTCTGGACAGCCTGCGCGGGAAGCTGCTCGGGCTCATGCCGTTGCTCGTCAGCATCGGCGACAGTGCGGGTGGTCCAAAGGTGGCGATCACCGAGAGCGGGCTCGAAGGATATCCGGGGATGTACCTCGTGACCGACACCACGGCCGGTGGGAGCGCGGGGCTGGCCGGTGTCTTTCCCGCGTTCGCGCTCGAGGAGCACGCGCGTACCGATCGCGACCTGGATGTCGTGCGGCGAGCGCCGTACCTCGCGCGCACGAGCGGGCGGCGCGCATTGCCGTGGCGTGCGATACTGATTGCCGACGACGATCGCGCGCTGCTCGAGAACCAGCTCGTCTACGAGCTCGCGCCAGCGCAGCGTGTTGGGGACGTCTCGTGGGTGAAGCCGGGGCTCGTGAGCTGGGACTGGTGGAACGCGCTCAACCTGCGCGGCGTGCCGTTCCGCGCGGGGATCAACACGGCGACCTACCGCTACTACATCGACTTCGCCGCGCGGCATCACCTGGCGTACATCATTCTCGACGAGGGCTGGTCACCGGCGGAAGACGTCACGCGCGCAGTGCCGGCGGTGGACGTCGCAGCGCTCGTGCAGCACGGCGATTCGGTCGGGGTGGGGATCGTGCTCTGGGCGCTCTGGACGCCGGTCGATCGCGACATGACGCGCGTCTTCGACCAGTGGCGCGCCTGGGGAGTGAAGGGCGCGAAGATCGACTTCATGCAGCGCGACGACCAGCGGGTGGTGGACTTCTACTGGCGCGCCGCGCGTGAGGCTGCGGAGCGTCACCTGACGCTCGACTTCCACGGCGCACACAAGCCGGCGGGATTGAACCGCGCGTACCCGAATGTGCTCAGCTTCGAAGGGGTGCGCGGGATGGAGCACAACAAGTGGAGCGAGACGATCACTCCCGAGCACGACGTCACGCTGCCATTCACGCGGATGCTCGCTGGGCCGATGGACTTCACGCCGGGGGCGATGAGCAACGCGCAGCCGGGCCAGTTCCGCGCGATCTTCGAGCATCCGATGAGCCAGGGGACGCGGGCGCACCAGCTGGCGATGTACGTCGTCTACGAGAGCCCGTTGCAGATGCTGGCCGATGCGCCGACCGAGTACGAGCGCGAGCCCGATATGATGGCGTTTCTCGAGCGAGTGCCGACGGTGTGGAGCGAGACGCGCGCACTGGGCGGGCGCGTCGGGGAATACGTGATGATCGCACGGCGGCGCGGTACGGACTGGTACCTCGGTGCGATGACCAACGGCGAGGCACGCACGCTGACAGCCGATCTCTCGTTTCTCGGGGCGGGCGCGTACACGCTCGAGAGCTGGAGCGACGGGCCTAACGCTGACCGGAACGGCACCGACTACCAGATGGCGTCGCGCCGGGTGACGCGCCATGACCAGGTGGAACTCCGGCTTGCGCCGGGCGGCGGTTATGCGGCGCGGATCCGCCTTCCGCAGGCGACGCCAGAGGGTGCGAGGACGGGAACTCCATGACGACGGCAGCGGCACCGGCTTCACATGCCTAACGTTTGCCGCCGGCGAAGTCGGTGATCGTTCTCCAGCTGCGATAGGAACGAGGATGACGATCAGGCGAGCGGGCAAGGACCGAATCGGGGCATGCCTAACGGCAGCCCTGCTGATCCCATGCATCGCCGGCTGTCACGGGTGGAGCGCGGCGGCGCCGCGGCAGGTGCCCCCGCCGCCGGTCGACGCGGTGCGCGGAGTGCACGATCCGGCACTCATCAAGGAGAACGGCGTCTTCTGGTTGTACTCGACGGGGAAAGGGATTCCGATTCGCCGCTCGACCGACCTGACTCACTGGGATACCGCTGGTCGCGTGTTCCCGACCGCGGTGCCGCCATCGGCGGCGGCCGCCGTTCCCGGTGTGGAGTTTCCCTGGGCGCCGGACATCTCGCTCGGCAGCGGTCGCTATCGGCTCTATTACTCACTGTCGACCTTCGGCAGCCAGCAGTCGGCCATCGGTCTGGCGACCAACGTGACGCTCGATCCCGCGGATTCACGCTACCAATGGGTGGACGAGGGCGTCGTGTTGAAATCGTCACCGGGGGTGAGCACCTTCAACGCGATCGACCCTAACGTTGCCGTTGACGAACGCGGAGACCCGTGGCTCGCCTGGGGCTCGTTCTGGGGTGGGCTCAAGCTGCGCCGACTCGACGCGACGACTGGAAAGCTGTCCACTATCGACACGACGATGTACTCGCTCGCCGCGCGTGCCGGTACCGACGTGACGACAGGCCCAAACGACGCGCAGGCCATCGAGGCCTCGTTCATCGTCAGGCACGGCGGCTACTTCTACCTGTTCGCGTCCTACGACCTCTGCTGCCGAGGATCGTCGAGCACGTACAACGTCCGCGTCGGGCGCGCGGTCGCGATCACCGGACCGTATGCCGACATGAGCGGCGTGGCGATGACGGCGGGTGGGGGCACGATCGTGCTCCAGGGACTCGGCCGGGTGCGCGGTCCGGGGCACTGCGCCGTGATCTCCGACGGCGCGCAGCATTACATGGTGCACCACTTCTACGACGATCTCGCCGGAGGCGCGGCGACGCTGCAGGTCCGCCCGATCACCTGGACCGCGGATGGCTGGCCCGTCGTCGGCGAGCCGATCGCCCAACCACCGTCAGTTCCCTGAGGAAATGAACCACATTTCAATCCGGCGCGAAGCTGCGCTCCGCGCCGGACGGCAGCGGCGCCTCCTGCTCTTCCTTGCGCAGCAGGCAGTTGCCGATGACGAGCCGCTCGATGGCGGTGCCCATGAAGCAGCGGAAGGCGTCGTCGGGCGTGCAGACGATCGGCTCGCCACGGACGTTGAAGCTGGTGTTGACGAGCACACCGCATCCTGTCTGCGCCTTGAACTCGGTGAGCAGCGCGTGAAACCGGGCGTTGGTCTCGCGATGCACGGTCTGGATCCGCGCCGAGTAATCGACGTGGGTCACCGCCGGGATCGTCGACCGCGCCACGTCAGGCCTAACGGTAAGCGCCCGGGTCGTGGCGCCGGCCTCGGACGCGCTCTCCCCGCGCCGTTGCGCTGAGGCGACAGCGGCGACGAGCAGCATGTAGGGACTTGGCCCGTCGAGGTCGAACCACTCGGCCGCATCCTCGGCGAGCACCGCTGGCGCGAACGGCCGGAACGACTCGCGTCGCTTCACCTTCAGGTTCAACGTGGACTGCATCGTCGGGTTCCGCGCGTCGCCGAGGATCGAGCGGGCGCCGAGCGCGCGCGGACCGAACTCCATCCGTCCCTGGAACCAGCCGACGGCCATCCCGTTGGCCAGCTCACGGGCCGCTTCGCGGAGCAGCGTATCGTCGTCGAGGACGACGAAGCGGGCCCCGAGCGCGGTCAACCGCTGTTCGATCTCGGACTGCACGTAGGCGGGGCCGAGGAATGCGCCGGACATCGCGTCTCCGGTACCGTTAGGCAGGCGCGGCGCATCGAGGTGGAGGTAATGGGCGGCCAGCGCCGCACCGAGCGCGCCGCCGGCGTCGCCCGCCGCCGGCTGGATCCAGATGTTGCGGAAGCAGCCGTCGCGGAGCACGCGCCCGTTCGCGACCGCGTTCAGTGCGACGCCTCCGGCGAGGCAGAGGCTTGGGAGGCCGGTCTCGGTGGCCAGGGTTCGGGTCAGTCGGACAATGACCTCCTCGGTCACCCGCTGGATAGACGCGGCGAGATCCATGTGCCGTGGCGTCAGCGGTTCGTCCGGCGATCGCGGCGGCCCGTCAAACAGGTCGTGGAAGCGATCGCTCGTCATCGTCAGCCCGGTCGCGTAATTGAAGTAGCGTTGATCGAGCCGGAAGCTTCCATCCGGTTTCAGGTCGATGAGGTTGTCGAGAATCCGCTGCGCGTACCGCGGCTCACCGTAAGGCGCGAGTCCCATCACCTTGTACTCGCCGGAGTTGACGCGGAATCCGGTGTAGTAGGTGAACGCTGAGTAGAGCAGCCCGAGCGAGTGCGGGAAGTGCAGTTCCTTCTGGATCGTGATCTGGTTGCCAGCGCCGATCGCGGTGGATGTAGTGGTCCACTCGCCGACACCGTCGATGGTGAGGATCGCCGCGTCGCGAAATGGCGACGGATAGAACGCGCTGGCCGCGTGGCTGAGGTGGTGCTCGGAGAAGCGGAGCTTCTGCCTGACGTCGGCGAGCGCGTCGATGATTCGAAGCTCGTCCTCGAGCACCGTGCGCTGGAACAGCTTATCGCGCAGCCAGACCGGCATCGACGCGCGGAAGGACCGAAAGCCGCGCGGCGCCTCGGCGAGATAGGTCTCGAGCAGCCGCTCAAACTTCAGGAATGGCTTCTCGTAGAAGACGACGAGATCGACGTCGCGCAGCGCGAGCCCGCCTTCGGCGAGGCAGTAGCCGATGGCACGCGTCGGGAACGATGCGTCGTGACGGCGACGCGAAAACCGCTCCTCCTGCGCGGCGGCGAACGGGACGCCATCACGTACCAGTGCGGCAGCGCTGTCGTGATAGAACGCCGAGATCCCGAGGATGTTCAACGTGCGCGCGTCAGAAGAGCGTGTAGATGAACGGCGCGAGTGACGAACCGCTGGCGACGAGAATCAGCCCGGCGACGGCGAGCAGTATCACCAGCACTGGAAGAATCCAGTATCGCTTGCGGCGCCGCATGTACTGCCACAGCTCGGAGAGAAAGAAGAGCATCGGTTGCTAGAACTGGCGTGGCCACGAGTCGCTCGTGGGCGGATCCTCGCGCGCGATCCAGTAGCTGGTCGCATCGCGGTCGATCCGGCGGCGCAGCGGATCGCGTCCCGCAAGGCGCATGACAAGCGCCAGCGGCGTGATCACGAGCGCGAACACGAGACCGAGCACGATCGGATTGACGATACGCTCGAGAAGATTGCCGAGCCGCGTCCATGCAACGTTAGGGATGTGCAGCACGCGCGGCCGGAGGAGCGCCAACGCGGCGAACGCCACCGCCGTACCGAGCGCGATCGAGCTCGGGCGGCCGTGAAGGCGTGAGTATGCCGCATACACAAGAAGCACCGCGGCCATCATCAGCCCGAAGTTGCGATCGCTCGGCGGCTTCGTGACGCGATGCGCGGCGTCGCCCTCTGCGCCAGGCGCCGCGCTCATTTCGGGAGGTGCTCCAGCAGGTCCTTGCCGCCGCGATGATCGGGCGCGACGCGGAGCAGCTCGGCGAGGATTGTCCGCGCCCTGTCGTTCTGGTCGGTGAGCGCGTAGGCAAGGGCGAGGTCGTAGAGCACGGCCTGATCGCGCGGCGAGGTCGCGTGCCGCCGCTCGAGATCGGATAGCGCGCCCGAGGCGACATAGCGCGCGACGGTACGACGGTCGTTAGGCGCCGTCTCCGCTGCCTGCTTGAGATACGGCATCGCGGCGGCTCGGTCCCCGCGCTTGAAGAGCAGTGACCCGACCAGTGCGTTGCCACGCGGAGTCGGCTGTCGTGCGACCCCCGCGCGGGCGTAACGGAGCGCGTCGTCCGCGTTGCCACGACGGAGCAACATGTCGGCGAGATCGAGGAGGGGCTCGGGCGACGGGCGAAGCTCACCGGCGAGGGCGAGCGCGGCGCGAGTGGCGACAGCGGTGTCGCCACTCTGATCGGCACGTACGCGAAGCCGCTCGGTCGCCTCGGGCCAGGGCAGGCGCCCGAGCACGACTGACTGCGCGAGTTCCTCCACCTCGGTGCGCGGGTGGAGGGTGTCGACGACCGGTGTGCGCTCGGCGCCGCGCGGCCGAAAGGGCCAGCCTGATGTAAGGCGATCGGTGCGGAGGATGGCGACGAGCGAGTCGACCGGAGTCACGGCCATCGAGTGCCGCGCTGCCGTGGCGGGGGCGCCCGTCGTCCAGTCGCCGATCAGGTGCTGTGCGTGCATCGTCTCGTAAAATGCGTCGGCGATGACGAAGTAGCCGTCGAGATTCGGGTGCAGGTGCTCGAGAATGAGCGTATGGCCGGGAACGCCGCCGGGTGATGCATCCTCGATCGCCCGTTGCGTCTCGACGACGATCGCTCCGTGTCGAGCGGCCTCCTCGCGAACGATGCGATTCATTGCTTCGGGCGCGCGGAATCGCAACGGATCGCGCTCCTTCGCCTCGCGATAGGCAACCCGCGCGTGCGTCATGTCGTTCGCTGCATCGAGTCGTCTTGCCAGCGCGTAATAGACGTCCGCCGAGTCGGCGCCGCCCGCACCGGCGAGTGGCGGTTGATCGCGCTCGTTGCTTGCGAGCGTGCCGATGAGCACCGGAATACCCTGCGAGTGATAGCGCGACAGGATATCAGCCAGGTTCGCCCGGAACTGCTCGAGTCCCTGCACATAACGGGTAGAGCCGAGCGCGACCTGTTGCTCGCCGGCCATGAACTGCATGACCGTGCGCGGGGCGTCGCCGCTCGCGCCGGTTTTCGCCGACGCGTGCCCGATGAGCTGCGCCAGCAGTTGCACGATGCGCGAGCGGCCGACCGCGAGGTAGGCGAGCACGAGCGGTCGGTGGAGCCCCGCGCCGCGCGCCGCGCCGGCACCGAAGACACCGTAGTACTCGTTGTGTCCCGTGTAGATCAGCACCGCGTCCGGATGCTGCGCGACGACTTCGTCCACCTGATCACGTAACGTGTACGAGTTGACGCCGGTGAGCGCGGTGTTGACGACCTCGATATCGCGGTCGGGGAAGGTCGCCGCGAGCCGCTGCTCGAGCATGCGCGACGGCATCCCTCCGTGCCCGTAAGGAAATCCCTGCGCGGATGATTCGCCCTGAAAAACTATGCGATATGTCTTCGATGTTCGGTTCGCGCGAAAGAAGTCCAGCGACGGGGTTGGAACGAACGGCCCGTTGGCGAAATAGCGTCTCGCCATCTGCGGATTTGGCTGCAGATACTCGGGATGTTGCGGCGCGATCACGAACAACGGGTAATCGTCCCCGTAACCCACGGCGCGGAGCGCGAGCTCGAGGGCGCCGAGAAGAAGGAAGGGCAGCGCGATCACGATCGCCATCATGAGCCAGCGCGGCGCGCCGGTGAGTCGCGTCCCCGGGGTCACCACGGAAGGCGCGCTGCGGGAGCCATCGGAAACCGACTCGATACCTGAAGGACCGGCGCTGAATGGCGGTGGCGCTTCGCCGCTGCGGCGGCGCGAAGTGCCACGATCCTTCCTCTTCATGTGGCGAAAAGTGCGAATGGTGCCGCGGCGCCCAGCCGGCGGCGGTCAGCGAAGGGCACGCTCGTGCAGCTCAGCACCATGATAGCCACCGACTGCCGGCGCACAAGCAGCATCGAGCGGTTGAGCGCGAATCATGGTCACCAGAAAGGCTCTCTATTTGCGAGAGCTGTCGCGGGGATCGCGGCTCCGACGCCGGCGTGGTGGAAGGCGGGTGGGCCGGCGATCATATTGACTGGCGTCGATGGAGTGATTTGTTCAGCGTCGGCAAATTCTCTGCGGGAGCGGTCGTCGGTGGAACCAGCAACGGTGATTCGGCGAGTCAGAGTGGTGGCGGCGGCCGGCACGACATCAGTCGTGGCGCTGCTTGCGCTGGTCGCCGCCTGCAGCACCGCGCGCGACCCATCGGGACCTGGCGAATTCCCAGTGCGGGCCATCGTCGCGAACCATCTTATCGCTCCGATCACGGTCTCGGTGGATGGCGTGCCGGTCGTCGGCCTGCAGGGCGGGGGAAGCAGTGGCATCACCTTCTCCTCGTCAGCGCAGCTGCTCACGTGGACGTCGGCCAAGCCGTTGAGCAGCGACGGTCGTTTGATCGATGACGACATCGGCGAAGTGAAAATTTCGCTCGCCTCGATCGGCAGGGTGCTCGAGATCGGCAACGTGATCGACAACCAGACCTACATCACGGCGCGAATCTTCAACTACACCGACGTCCCGACCGCCATTGGGGTCTCCGACGGAGTCTATGTCTCGTGCGGCGTACCGCTTCCCGCGGCGGCCGGTGCGGTCCACAGCTTCACGCAGACCGGGTATTATCGCCTGCTGCCCGCGACGGAGATTCGCGCCTACCGCGACCCGACACGGTGCACCGGTCCGTACACACCATGGCCGGCGTCCCAGTTGCGCGCGTTCAGCCCGTCATCGGGGCTCGTCATCCTGAGTCTGACGTCGCCGCCATAGCAGGCAGATGCGGCCGGCAAACGGTGTCTGCCGAAAGTGCGCACCGTATGAACGTTAGGCCTGACGACAGTCATTCTCACCCGGCGGCTCCGCATGACGAGTCCTTCCTTGATCGATCGCCGCGAAGCACTGCGCCGGGTCGCGCTGATCCTCGGCGGCGCAGTGTCAGCTCCGGCAATCGCCGGCGTCCTTGCTGGCTGCAGCGGCGGCGCTGGCGGCGCGGGCGACTGGACGCCACGCGCCTTCTCCCCAACCCAGGGCGCGATGATCGAAACGATCGCCGACCAGATCATTCCGCGAACCACGACGCCCGGCGCGCGTGACGCCGGCGTCCATCGCTTCATCGACGTGATGATGGCCGAGTACTACCTGCTGGCGGACCGCGACCGCTTCGTGGCCGGACTCGCCGACCTCGACGCGCGGGCCGATCGTGCGCATGGTCGCCCCTTCCTCCGCTGCGACGACAGCGCGCAACGCTCGCTGCTCGTCGCGCTCGACGCGGAGACGTTCGCGCAGCCCCAGACTCCTCGCGAGACGTCGTGGTTCCGCACGATGAAGGAGCTCACGGTGCTCGGCTACTACACGTCCGAGCCCGGCGCAACGAAGGAGCTGCGCCACGAGCCGGTGCCGGGACGCTACGAAGGCTGCGTCCCGCTCGCTCGCGTCGGACGAGCGTGGGCGGTCTGAATGGCGGACGATGTGTACGATGCGATCGTCGTCGGCTCGGGGATCACCGGCGGGTGGGCGGCGAAGGAGCTGACCGAGAAGGGCTTGCGCACGCTCGTCGTCGAGCGCGGGCGCGCCGTCGAACACGGGAAGGACTACATCACCGAGTGGCTCCAACCCTGGGAGCTGGCACATCGCGGCCGTGGAGATCGCGAACTGTACGCGCGCGACTATCCGATCCAGAGCAGGAACTACGCGTTCGGCGAAGCGACGCGGCACTTCTTCGTCAGCGATCGCGAACATCCCTATATCACCGACGGCGACAAGGATTTTCGCTGGATCCGCGGCTACCATCTCGGCGGGCGCAGCCTGATCTGGGGGCGCGCGTCGTGGCGATGGAGCGATCTGGATTTCACGGCGAACGTCACCGACGGCCACGGGGTCGACTGGCCGATCCGGTATCGCGATCTCGCGCCGTGGTACGATCACGTCGAGCGCTTCATCGGCGTAGCCGGCGAGAAGCTCGGGCTCGCGCACCTGCCTGACGGCGAGCTGCTGCCCGCGTGGGAAATGAACTGCGCCGAGCGATTCGTGAAGCAGGGGCTCGAGCGCGCGTTTCCCGAGCGCCACCTGACGATGACGCGAGTCGCGAACCTGACGCAGGCGCATCAGGGGCGCCAGCCATGCAAGGCGCGCAATCAGTGCGCGCGGGGGTGCAGCTTCGGCGCCTACTTCAGCAGCCTGAGCTCGACGCTGCCGGCAGCACGGGCGACCGGGCGCCTAACGGTGATCACCGATGCGATCGTCGAGAGCGTGGGCTACGACGACAGGCGCGACCGGGTGACTGGCGTGCGGGTGATCGACGCGAAGACGAAAGAGTCGCGCGAGTATTTCGGTCGCCTGGTATTCCTCAATGCGTCGACGATCGGCACCGCGCAGGTCCTGCTCAACTCGAAGTCGGCACGCTTTCCGAACGGGCTCGCCAATTCGAGCGGCGAGGTCGGGCACAACCTGATGGATCACCTGTCGAAGGCTGGCGCGCGCGGCGTCGTGCCCGGTCTCGCGGACGACTACTATTACGGCCGGCGACCGACCGGCACCTACACGCCGCGCTTCCGCAACCTGCGCGGCGGCGACTCCGATCGGCTGGGATTCATCCGCGGGTACGGAATTCAGTCGGGTGCGGGGCGCGCGTCGTGGGATCGTGGGATGTCGGCGCCCGGGATCGGCTCCGACCTGAAGACATCGCTGCACGAGCCGGGTCCGTGGGGGATGACGATGCAGGGCTACGTCGAATGCCTGCCGCGCCATGAGAACCACATCGCGCTCGACGCGGAGCGCCGCGACCAGTGGGGAATTCCCCTCGTGAACATCCGCTGGTCGTGGAGCGACAACGAGCGCGCGCTGCGCGAGGACATGAAGACGCAAGCCGCCGAGATGCTGGCCGCCGGCGGCTGCACCAACGTGCAGACCTACGACGACGACGCGCCGATGGGGTTTAGCGTCCACGAAATGGGCACGGCGCGAATGGGGCGCGACCCGAAAACGTCGGTGCTCAACGCGCACAACCAGGCGCACGACGTGCCGAACCTGTTCATCACGGATGGGGCCTGCATGACCAGCTCATCATGCGTGAACCCGTCGCTGACGTACATGGCGCTGACGGCCCGCGCGGTCGATCATGCCGTCGCCGAGGTGAATCGGCGTAATCTGTAACCACAGCCCGTCGCGCGGCCGCCAAGTAGCGAGCGCGCTTACCTGATCACACACACCTAACGCCACCCACGATGCGCCGCTCGCTGTTGTTCGTCTCGCTCGTTCTTTTCCCCGCGTCGCTCGTGGCACAATCTCCTGCCAGGCCGCCGGCGGCAATCAACACAATCCGCGAAGCTGACCTCGAGCGTGACCTCTACGCTTTCGCCAGCGACGGCATGCGCGGGCGTGAGGCCGGAACCATCGACGAGATGCGGGCATCGGTGTGGGTCGCCGACGAGATGGCGAAGATCGGACTCCGCCCGTTAGGCGACGTCGGCAGCTGGTTCCAGTGGTGGAGCATGCGCCGGACGCGCATCTCGAGCACGTCCAGCTCCGTGCAGTTGAACGGTCATGCGCTGTCGCTCTGGACCGAGGTCACGCCGACCACCAACACCCCGGGCGACGTCTCGGGGCTGACGTTCTTCGTCAGCGACTGGCGCGACACCACGATCGCCGTGCGCGGAAAGATCGTCGTCACCATGCTGACGCCGCCCGATCCGGCGACCATCCGCACGACGACGAACACCCCCGACTACAACTACACGCGCGCCGCGCTGACACCACTTGCCAGCGCGCTCACGCGGCGGGGGGCGTCCGCCGTCATCGTCGTCGCCGACTCGGTGGCCGAGCGCGCGTTCGACGGCGTCGCGAAGGTGCAGTCGCGCGGCGCATACGATGTCGTGGGCGGCGTTCCGCGGTTCGTGCGCACGCCAGCTCCCGGCGCTGTGCCGATCGTGCAGCCGGGCACACCGGTGCCGATCCTGCTCGTGCACGCGAGCGCTCTCGCGAGCCTTCGCAGCGACGGAAGTACCGTGGACATCCGCCTTCGCAGCGAGAGCTTCGAATATCCATCGGCGAACGTCATCGGGGTGATCCGTGGAACTGATCCAAAGTTGCGCAACGAGTACGTGCTCTTCAGCTCGCACCAGGATCACGACGGGGTGCGGTACACGGTAGATGGCGACTCGATCTGGAATGGAGCCGACGACAACGGCACGACCAGCGTCGCGCTGCTTGCCATCGCGCGCGCGTGGAAACAGCACCCGGGCCGGCGATCGGCGCTGTTCATCTTTCACGGCGCGGAAGAGCGCGGACTGCTCGGCTCCCGCTATCACGTGGCGCATCCGGTGGTACCGCTCGCGAACATCGTCGCGGTGCTGAACGGCGACATGCTCGGCCGCAACAGTCCGGACTCGGCCGCACTGCTCGGGTCGCAGCCGCCGCACCGCAACTCGGCAGCGCTGGTGCAGATGGCGATCGAGGCCAATCGCCTGACGAGCAGGTTCGTGATCGACTCACTCTGGGATCGGCCGTCGCATCCCGAAGGCTGGTACTTCCGCAGCGATCACGTGCCGTACGCCGAGCGCGGCGTCCCCGCGCTGTTCTTTTCGAGCAACCTCCACCAGGAATATCACACGCCGCGGGACGAGCCGAAGACGATCGACTACGCCAAGCTCACGCGCATTGCGAAATGGATGTACATGACCGGCTGGATCGCCGCGAACGCGAAGGAGCGGCCGGCGGTCGATTCAGGGTTTGTGCTGCGATGAGTGCACGTAGCCGGTGAGCGATCGGCGCCTAACGGTAACGCATGCCCCCGCAGCGGGTCGAAGCGGAAATTGCGATCGAAGGCGGTCGGGCGTGCAGCTGAAAGGATGGTGTTGCGGGGCGATGGCAATGACCGTATACTCGCGCGACCCGCGAACCAGGCTCGGCAACTGACGGGCTTCCCCAGCGCAGCGAGAACCCTTCATGGCGATGGATCGACGACGATTCCTGCAGCTTTCGGCGGCCGGTGTGCTCGTCGCGACGACCGGCACGGGGTGTCGAGGGGGCGAAATCGACCAGCGAACGCTCGCACGGCCGGCGGTACTCGCGCTGCTCGGACCGGCGCTGGTGCGCGAAATCGGCGTGCGCTACCGGCAGACCGTGCCGGCCGAACGCGCTGCGCCGGCGCTGCGCGCAGCGATCGCGAACGACGGACATGGGCTGCGACTCCCGTGGAGGAAGCGGCAATCGCTGGCTGAGCGGATCAGCGGCGACTTCGCCGCCGGACGGACAGTGGTGGTGAATGGATGGCTGTTGTCGACCACCGAGGCGCGCCAGTGTGCGCTGTTCTCGCTCCTTCCTGCCTGACGTTTCCGGAGACGCGGCGTGCACACCGACATCAGGACGCTGGACGCGGGAACGACACTCGAGGGCGACCTCTGCATCGTCGGCGCCGGCGCCGCCGGCATCAGCATGGCCCTCGAGTGGATTGGGTCGCCGCGCAAGGTCATTCTGCTCGAGGGGGGCGGATTCGATCCCGAGCCGGCCATGCAGGACCTCTACCGAGGGGAGAATGTCGGTCAGCCGTACTATCCGCTCCAGGCCGCGCGGCTGCATTACTTCGGCGGAACGACCGGGCACTGGGGCGGCTTCTGCTCGCCCTACGAGCCACTCGATTTCGAGAAGCGGCCATGGGTCCCGCACAGTGGCTGGCCAATCACCCGCAAGGATCTCGACCCGTTCTACGCGCGGGCACAGCATCTCGCCGAACTCGGCCCCTACGAATACGATGCTCGATACTGGGAGCAGCACGATCCAGCGCTCGTCCCGCTGCCCCTCGATCCAAACCTCGTCTGGACGAAGATCTGGCAGTTCAGCCCACCGACCCGTTTCGGCGCAAAGTACCGCGACGCGATCGTCGGCGCGCCTAACGTGCACCTGTTCACTCACGCAAACGTTTGCGAGGTGATCGCCAACGAGGCGCTGACGGCGGTCGACGGACTGCGAGCGCGGACGCTCGACGGCAAGGAATACCGGGTTCGGGCCAGGTCGTACGTGCTCGCCTGCAGCACCCTCCAGAACGCGCGGCTGCTTCTCGCATCGAACCGTCAGGCAACCGCGGGGCTTGGCAACACCAACGACCTCGTCGGCCGCTACTTCATGGAGCACCTCGAGATGCCCGGCGGCGAGCTGGTCGTGTCGAAGGCGCAGGCGAGCAGGATGAAGATCTATGCGCTCGACTTCGGAACGACGAAGGCGCGCGGCGAGATTTCACTGACGCCGAAGACGCAGCAGGACCACCAGATCCTCAACGGCACCGTCTCGCTCACCCCTGGGATCCCCGGCGAGCACGGCAAGAGCACCTTTCAGGTCTTCACCCCTGATGTCCTGAACGCGATGGACAGCTGGGAAAAGAACGGGCGACACGGCCCAATTCCCATCCCCTTTCCCAAGGGTCCGCCGCCCGACTCCGCGAACGCGGATACGCCCGCGTTCTTTCATTTGTTCACCCGGCAGGAGCAGGCGCCGAATCCGGATTCGCGCGTCACGCTGAGCTCAGAGAAAGATGCGATGGGCGTGCCTCGCGTGAAACTCGACTGGCGCCTCGGGTCGCTGGAGAAACGCTCGATCCGGACCTTCTACGAGATCCTTGGCCGTGAAGTTGGACGAACGGAGACGGGTCGAGTCCAGATTCAGGACTGGCTGCTCGATGGCGACGCTAGCTGGCCGCCCTTCGTCAGCGGTGGGTGGCATCACATGGGGACGACCCGCATGCATCCGGATCCGAAACAGGGTGTCGTCGACGTGAACTGCCGCGTTCACGGCCTTGGCAATCTCTACGTCGCCGGCGCTGCCGTCTTTCCGACCGCCGGGTCGGCAAATCCGACGCTGACGCTCATCTCGATGAGTCTTCGGCTGTCCGATCACCTCAAGGCCGCGCTCGCCTGACGCCGCCGGGAGCGTTTCAACTACGATCCCGCGGCGACTTTGAGAGGTATGGGGCGCGCAGGACTTGTCGCGCTGGTGCTGGTTGTCGGAACCGCGGGCAGCCGTCTCTACGTCGGTGACCTTGAAGCGCCGAAGTACCCCCCGAAATCTGTTGTCGGGAACTGGACCGGAGAACTGTACGGTGTGCGATTCAAGCTCACGGTCACGGAGAGCGGGACACCGTATGCGTTCTTCAATTCGACGACTGTTGGTGGGAGCGGATGGCTCGTGTAGGGCACCGCCCCAGCCGAGTTTGTCGCCATCGCGCTGCAGGGCTACAACAACGGCGGGCCGAATCACGGAGTTGCGATGGAGCTCCAGCATCCCGACGGGAGCGCTCGTAGCTACGGGGATACTCCAGCGTCCTCCAAGCCGTAGGTTGCTGCTCGGCCCACTGGGGCATAGAGCTTCCCGCGAACCCACGCCGTCGCCATGGACGACGAGGTGGCCAGCGGACGCGACCACGGGATCACTCCGCCTAACGCGTCATTGAGCTAGCGGCGGGCGCCGAACCCTTTACGGCTGCCTGACGAAACGAGCAACACCCCCGGCACCGCGATACTGGCCGACGATGGTGTCACCGCGGAGTTGGCCGCTGAGAATCTCCGAGGTATCGCTGGCGAACCAGTCACGCAGGAAGTCGAGCTCGACGTGTCCATTTCGGGTGGAGCCCAGCAGGCCGCAAACACCGCAGCCGACCATGCCGAGAACGGGCCGCTTCTGATACCGGCCACTCAGTGCATCCTCCTGGTCGGCGCGCGCCGCACGCGACTCGACATACAACGCGAGACTCAGGTACGGTGTGGATTGCCGCTCCTCCGGAGTGCCAACGAAGAGGAACGTTCCCTCGATCCGATCGCGCTGGGGTGCGATGACCTCGAGATTCGCGAACCGCAGCCGAACAAGCGATCCGAAGACGCCAAGGCCGCCGTGCACCCGATTGACGAGTCCCGTCCCCGACAACGGGTCGTTGTGGGTCCGGTACCAATCGTAGAAGTTCGAGTCGACCGCCGAAACGGTGACCGCCTGGGGAAAGCCCGGGAAAAAGACGTGCGGCAGCGACGAGACTTCCACGTTTCGCAGGTCCCCCGTCAGGCGCACGCGCGTGCTGTCGGTGAAGAAGGCGCGCGGTCCGAAGGGGGTCTCGATGCGCACCAGATAGCTGCGCGCCCCCGGAGACGCCGGCCATTCGACGACGAGGACGTCGCTGGCCCGGTCGAAGGCGCGCTGCTCGGCAACAGCGGCCGCAACCCCGCCGGGCACAGACGTCTCCGCCGTTAGGCGCGTACCATTCGTCGTGACGACCGACAGGAGATACGCCCCGTTCCGCTCCAGCAAGTCGCCGCCGAGCGGAATGCGGTAGATCCCGCGCGGCGAGCCACCTGGGGTAAGGTCCTCGCGCCCCGCCAGCAGCTGCCCGTTAGGCAGCGTCAGGCGAACGGTCGCACCAGTCTCGGCGATGCCGGCATCGTTCCCGAACGGGTTCTCCAGCTCGAAAGGCGGCGCGATGACCGAGACCGATCCGGTTCTCGTGCGCTCGAGCAGCACCACCTGCTCGCGAGCGGTCGCGCTGAGGACGGCGTGCACCGCGATGCGCGCATCAGTACGTGGGATCGCCACCTTCTCGATCTCGCACCCGGCAACGAGCGGCAGCAGTACGAGCATGAGCAGGCGGTCAGAACGCAACGCGCACCCCGAGGCTCGGCAGCACTGGAAACTGCGAGATGGCACGGCGGGTCGGCGGATCAGTCGAGTAGTGGTAGAGATAGACGAAGACGTTTCTGGAGTTGAAGGTGTTCAGGACACTGACATACGGCGCGACGGTTGCGCCACGAATCTTGAACTCGCGCGCCGCGTCGAGATCGAGTCGGTGGGTCGCCGGATAGCGCGCACCGTTGCGCGCACCGCCGAGTGATTCGAGCGGGCGTTGTGGCTGGCCCGTTCCCCAGTGGTCCGTGGACGGATCGTAGATCCGCCGCGCGATCTGGCCGACAATCGGCGTATACGGACTTCCAGTCGCATACCCAAAACGGGCGCCGAACCGGTACCTGGGAAACCGCCACGTCGCGATCACGTTCAGGTCGTGCCGACGGTCGTGACCGGGCGCCCAGCGGGACCCGTCGCGCGACCGCGAGCTCACGCCGTACGTATAGGCGAGCCACCCTCCGAGGCCGGTCGCCGGCTGGGCGCGGGCGAGCAGGTCGAGCCCATACGATGCGCCGCGGTCAGTGAGGAACTCGTCGCCGCGGATGCCCGGGTCCTCGGAACCGTTGACCTCGAGCACGCGGTCATAACGCTTGAAGTATCCCTCGAGTCGCACTGTTCCGACGGCGCCCAGCCGTTGCTCCGCGCCAGCAATCCAGTGCCACGCGCTCGCCACCGGAATGAACGAGTCACTCGCGACCCAGATCTCGAAGTACCGCAACGGGCCGTCGCCGGCGAGCGAATGCTGGGCCTGGGTCAGGCGCCCCGTGGCCGCGGTCAGTGCGAGCTCCGAAGTCACGAAATACTTCACCGACGCACGGGGCGAGAGTGCCGCCCAGCGTCGTGCCCTCAGCACTTCGGCGCGCAACCCGCCCTCGACGATCCACCGCGGCGACAACCGCCACAGGTCAGCGATCCATAGCGCGGCGGCGGCAGGATGCTGCGCGAGATCGAAGTCGGAAGTCCTCGTCTGCGCCGAGCCGGAAGCGTAGCGGATGCGCTGCGTGTTGAGCTCGTAGCCGATGGAGCGATCGTCCGCCGTCCGGCGTGCGAGTACCGAACCACTGACACTGAGGTCGCTGATGCTGCTGCGCTGCGTGAGGGCGCCGTTGCCCAGATCGAGCAGCGTTGAGAAGCCGGACAGCGACACGCGTTGTTCGAGCGTCGTGCTTTCGCCGAGGTGCCAGCCGAGCAGCGGGAGGCGGGCCTCGGGCCCGAGATCCCTGGCGATCGTTGCGCCGAGCAGGCGGTTTCCCCAGTTGAACGCCCACTGTCCGGCGCCGGCCCGCGAACCGGAATCGCTCCTGAACTCGGCCAGGTTGGCATCGAGGACATCCTTGCCCTCGTACGCGGTGACCGTTAGGCGGACATCTCCAGGCAGCAGATAGTTGGCGTGCGCATGCAGGTCGTGGAAGCGGTAGGGAAAGACGTTGTTGGTGAAGACGGAGGTCACGGCATCGGCGTAGGTGCGGCGACCGGCCACGCTCCAGCTGCCGCGCCCTCCGCCCAACGCTCCGGCGAATCGCCCGGTCGCGCCGAGCGCGGAAATATCCGCCGAGCCGTGCACGCCTGGACGGGCCTCCTCGGCGGAGCGGACATCGAGCACGCTCGACAGGCGCCCGCCGTAGCGGGCCGGGAAGGCACCGGTCATCAACTCGAGGCTGCCCACTGTCGCGTCCATGAAGGTGCTGAACAAGCCGCCGAGGTGAAACGGATTGTAGATCGGATAGCCGTCGAGGAGGATGAGATTCTGGTCCGCCTCGCCACCCCGGACATTGAGGCCAGTGTTGAAGTCATTGCGCGCCACGACGCCGGGGAGGAGCTGAACCACGCGCACGACATCCGGCTCTCCGACGCTGGGAACGCCAGCGATGGCGGCCGCCCCCAGCGTGATGGTGGCGACGTTAGGCTTCGCGGCGAATGACTCGGCGTCGGCCGACTGGGCGACGGTGCGAACGGGAGCGAGCCGGTGTGCGTCCGGCTGGAGGGTGATGTCCACCCGTGCCGTATCGCTGGCCGTGACGACGATCGCCCGCTCGGCGACGCGATAGCCGACCAGGATGACGCGCACCAGGTGCGGGCCGGCTGGAACGCGCTCGATCAGGAAGCGACCAGCGGTGTCGGTCGTGGTAATCAGCGACGTTCCGACGATCGAAATTCCGGCAGCGATCGCCAACGGGGCGGTGGCGGTGTCGGCGCGTGTCGTGACCCGGCCAACGACGACTCCCGTGGCGGGACTCTGCGCCGCGCCAAATGCGGGGACGAGGCCAAGCAGCGCGCTGAGCACGCCGAGTCGTGAAAAGAACACAGGCCGCCAGCTGTTCAGGAGGGAGTTCGCCGATTATACCAGCCAGCCACGCCGGCCGCGAGCCGCCGCCGATGCTGGACGGATTCAGGGACGAATTTCGCCCCGCGCTCGCGCTGACAGGTCGAGTGAATCGTAGAGCGCGCGCCGAAGATCGCGCTTGGCGACAAGAGCGGGACCGAGCTCGAGGTACGCGTCGGTCCCCCGGTCGTAAACCGGCCAGCGCAGCCATTTTCCAGCGGTTGGAAGACCGTTAGGGTCGCCCGCCGTGGCGAAGGCAAGCCAGTAATCGCTCATCGCATCGGCGAGCGTCGAATCGTAGGCCGTATGACCCGCGCCGGGATCGAGCGGGCGCGAGCGCCCGAAGACGAACACGATCTCCGCGCTGTGGTATGCGCCGCGCTTCCGGTTCACGCTGTCCTCGGCAACGCGGGCGAACTGGTACAGGTACGCCGGCGCGCCACGAGCGGTGATCAGGCGGGCGAACGAGCGGCTCGGCGCCCCGAACGCCGCCTGCGGCTCATCGGCGTTGCTGCCGACGATCACCGGTACGACGTTGCCCATGCCGCGGACGAGCTGCGAGTCCACCGGATGCGGCAACACGTAGCCGTCGATGACCGGCCAGAAGATGGGCGTCCCGATGTCGCCGGCGACCCGCGCCGCACTGGCGAGGATAGAGTCGGCGCTGAGGGAGCGCAGCCGCGATGCGGCGGCAGAGTCGGTGCCGCGGATGCCTAACGCGGCGGCGAGGCGGAGCCCGACTGCCTCGCCGGAATCGCGGTGCGCGATGAAGCTGCCGGTACCCGTCCCGCTCTCGAGGACCGCGCGGTGAAAGAGCCCCTTGGCGAGCGGCGACCCGATCAGCGCGCCGACGCTCATCCCGCCGGCGGACTCGCCGAAGATGGTGACGCGCGCCGGATCGCCGCCGAAGCGGGCGATGTTGCGGCGCACCCAGTCGAGTGCGGCAATTTGGTCGAGGAGGCCATAGTTGCCGGAGGCGTGCTCCGGTGATCCAGCCGCCAGTGCGGGGTGGGCGAGGAAGCCTAACGCTCCGAGGCGGTAGTTCAGCGTGACGACGACCGCACCCTTGCCAGCGAGCACCGAACCGTTATGACGCTCCTCACCCCCGAAACCGGCGAAGAACCCGCCGCCGTGAATCCAGACCATCACCGGACGGCGTCCGTCGACCGATTGTGTCCAGACGTTCAGGTAGAGGCAGTCCTCGGAAACGCCGGCGGCGAATGGATCGATATCACCGTACGGCCGGAGCTGCATGCAGTTGTGGGCGAGCCGATCGGCGCGGCGCATGCCATCCCACCGCGCCGCGGGTTGCGGCGGGCGCCAACGCAGGTCGCCCACCGGCGGAGCGGCGTAGGGAATCCCCTCGAACATGAGTATCCTGCTGGCCGAGTCGACGCGCCCCTGCAGGACACCGGCGTCGATCGTCGTGCGCGGGCCAGCTGCGGCAACTGCCTGCGGCCCGGGCGACCGGGCGCAGCCGGTGAGTGGCGACGCCGTCACGATCGCGATCGCCGCGCCGATTGAGCGCAGTCGTCGCGAACGACGTGACATCCGAACGGGTGGATTGATGCACATCATTCAGAGTGCTTGCGTGAAGTTGTGGCCAGCCGACCAACCATGGGACAACGAACTGGAACCACGCAAGGACCGGCACATTTGCGCCAAAGGCCTGTTCGGCCCGCGGTCAACAGTGTAGGTTCGCCTCCCGCCGGCGTTCGCTCACTCGCACGGCAAGTGACCGCGCGCGGCTTCACTCAGCGAAGGCGAGATCCTGATGACAGGTGACGCGACCGAGTTCGATGCAATCGTCGTCGGCTCGGGTATTTCGGGAGGATGGGCGGCGAAGGAGCTCTGCGAGAAGGGGCTGAAGACGCTCGTCCTCGAACGCGGTCGCGACGTCCAGCACATCAAGGATTATCCGACGGCGAACCTGATGCCGTGGGAGCTGGCGCACCGCGGCGCCCTCCCGCGGAAGATGGTCCACGACAACCCGCTCATCAGCAAGGCCGCGGGCTACGGCGAGGACACCGCGCACTTCTTCGTGAAGGACGCGGATCATCCGTACGTCCAGGAAAAACCCTTCGACTGGATCCGCGGCTACCAAGTCGGCGGAAAGTCACTCATCTGGGGCCGTGCCTGCCAGCGATGGAGCAAGTACGAGTTCACCGCGCCGGAACGCCTCGGCTACGGAATGAACTGGCCGATCACGTACGACGACGTCGCGCCATGGTATTCGCACGTCGAGCAGTTCATCGGCGTTTGCGGAAATGCGGATCATCTCGCGGCGATGCCTGACGGCGAGTTTCTGCCACCCTTCGACTTCGACTGCGCGCAGAAGCACATGCGCGACAAGCTGCACGCGCACTATGGCGATCGCCACGTCGTGCAGGGACGATGGGCACATCTCTCGAAGCCGAAGCCGATCCATCTCGAGCAGGGGCGCGGTACCTGCCAGGCGCGCAATCTCTGCATGCGCGGCTGCCCGTACGGCGGCTACTTCAGCTCGAACTCGTCGACGCTGCCGTGGGCCACGAAGACGGGAAACCTCACCGTGCGCCCGCACTCGGTCGTGCATTCAGTGCTCTACGACGAGAAGAGTGGGCGAGCGAGCGGCGTTCGCGTGATCGACGCGAACACGCACGAGGTGCACGAGTTCAAGGCCAGAATCGTCTTCATGAACGCGTCGGCGCTGAATACGAACCTGATCCTCCTCAACTCGACTTCGCCGCGCTTTCCGCACGGACTCGGGAATGACAGTGGGCTGCTCGGGCGCTACGTCTGCCACCAGAGCTATCGCGCGTCGGCGGGCGGCTCGCTGCCGGGGCTCGAGGGTCAGTACGTCTTCGGGCGCAATCCGACGGAGGCCATCCTCGTCAACTTTCGCAATCTCGGGAAGCAGGACACCGACTTCGTCGGCGGCTATACGACTTTCGTCGACGGCTACCGCGAACGCGGCGTAGCGACCATCGACGACATCGGCGGCGACTACAAGGACAAGCAGGCGCAACTCGGGTCGTGGGGACTCTACATGTACATGCAGGGCGAGACGATCCCGAAGGAGGCGAATCACGTCCGGCTGCACGACACACTGAAGGATCAGTGGGGCATTCCGCTCCTCGTGACGTCGGTAGGCTACGACGAGAACGACGAGAAGATGATCCGCGACTGGCGGACGCAGGCGAAGGAGATGCTCGAGGTTGCCGGCTGCACCGGCGTCGAGACCCGCGACACCGGCTGGGCGCCGGGACTCGACATCCACGAAATGGGCGGGGTGCGCATGGGCCGCGACCCGAAGACCTCGCTGCTCAACGCCTGGAACCAGCTGCACGCTGTGCCTAACGTGTTCGTGACCGACGGTGCCTGCATGACGTCGACTGGCAACCAGAGTCCGTCGATCCTCTACATGACACTTACCGCCCGCGCCGCCAACCACGCGGTCGCCGAGATGGCAAAGCAGAACCTTTGACGGAGCCGAGGCGATGACAATGAACCGGCGCGAGGCGCTGAAGACGACGGT
>JANMBU010000010.1:0-19880 GCA_031360575.1 Gemmatimonadaceae bacterium | reverse complement strand
CGTCGCCGCCGAGCCTAACGGCGCCCGTGCCGTCGATCCCGCGCTCGGCGCAACGCCTCGCCGCGCGGCGTCGGTCGCCACACCACCGGTCTTCGCGCTCGACGAGGCGACCATCGCCGGACTCCAGGCGATGATCGCATCCGGCCAGCATACATCACGCTCGCTCTGCGAAGCGTACATGGCGCGGATCGCCGAGATCGACAAGGCGGGGCCGACGCTCCGCTCCGTGCTCGAGCTCAATCCCGATGCGCTCACCATCGCCGACGGACTCGACGCTGAGCGGCGCGCGGGGAAATCGCGCGGGCCACTGCACGGCATCCCTGTCCTGATCAAGGACAACATCGCGACCGCCGACGCGATGCAGACGACGGCGGGCTCGCTCGCACTCGTCGGCGTCAAGCCGCCGCGCGATTCGACCGTTGCCGCAAGGCTGCGCGCAGCCGGCGCGGTCATACTCGGCAAGACGAACCTCAGCGAGTGGGCGAACTTTCGCTCCTCACACTCATCATCCGGCTGGTCGGGACGCGGCGGGCAGACGCGCAATCCGTACGCGCTCGATCGCACACCATCCGGCTCGAGCTCGGGGTCGGGCAGTGCGACCGCGGCGAGCCTCTGCGCGGTGGCGATCGGCACCGAGACCGATGGATCGATCACGTCGCCGGCCGCGGCTGCTGGACTGGTCGGCATCAAGCCGACGGTCGGTCTCGTCAGCCGCTCGGGGATCGTCCCGATCTCGCACACCCAGGACACCGCCGGCCCGATGGCGCGCACCGTCACTGACGCCGCGATCCTCCTCAGTGCAGTCGCCGGGATCGACGCGACCGACCGTGCGACGACGAGCGCTCGCGGCCATGTCGAAGCCGACTACACGAAGTTCCTCGACCCTAACGGTCTCCGCGGGGCGCGGATCGGCGTCGCCCGCAAGAGCTACGCGGGGTACCACGACGCGACCGACGAGATCCTCAAGGGGGCGCTCGACACGATGCGGGCACAGGGCGCGACGATCGTCGATCCCGCCGACATCCCGACTGCCGGCAAGTTCGGCGACCAGGAGTTCGAGGTCCTCCTCTATGAATTCAAGGCCGACCTCAATGCGTACCTCGCCGAGTGGGCGCCTAACGCTCCGGCCGGAACCCTGGCGGCGCTGATCGAGTGGAACAAGGCCCACGCCAGCGAGGAGATGCCGTACTTCAAGCAGGAGATCCTCGAGAAGGCGCAGGCGAAGGGCTCGCTCTCGGCGGCCGGGTACCGGAAGGCGATGAAGGCGCGGCAGATGGCGGGTGCGCAGGGGATTGACGCGGTGATGAAGAAGCACAAGCTCGACGCGCTCGTCGCCCCGACGCAGGGGCCCGCCGCACTGACTGACCTGGTGTATGGCGATCCGAATCAGGGGGCCAGCTTTACCTCCCCCGCGGCGGTGGCCGGTTATCCGCACATCACCGTCCCGGCGGGATTCGTCTTCGGACTGCCGGTCGGGGTCTCATTCGTCGGCGCGGCGTGGAGCGAGCCGACGCTGATCAAGTTCGCCTACGCCTTCGAGCAGGCAACGAAGGCGCGGCGTGCGCCGACGTTCGCTGGGACTGCGACGACGAGCGCTGCGCGGTAAGTCGCGCGTCGTCACGCTGCCTGACGCTACCGGCCCAAGGCGACCGGTGGCGTCAGGCAGGTCCTCAGGCCGTTGACACCATCTGTACTACGTCGCCGGCGATCACGAACACCCGATCGCCGGCGACCGGCTCGACGCCCGCCAGGCCCGTGAACTCGCCGAACGCCGGGAGCACCGCCCACTCCGCACCAAACCAGAAGCAGGGCAGCCGTTCGCGCTGCCGTCCACGGCCGACCATCGTCGCCGACGGATGCAGGTGACCGGCCAGTGCATACGCGCCGGCGACCGCTGCCGGATGGTGAACGAACGCGAACGGCGGATCGATCATCGGTGCGTCCACGCAGCGAATGCGCAGCTCGCTTGGCGGGTCGCCGGCGCGCATGTCATGATTGCCGCGGACGAGGACGACGTCGAGCGCGCCATGGCCCTCGCGCCAGGCGCCTAACGCTCCGATGGTCGCCGGGGCTTTCCCGTCGCGGGCATGGAGAAAATCGCCGAGGAAGACGAGGCGCGCGGGGTCAGTGCGGGCGATCGTGGCATCGATACGGGCGAGGGTGCCCGCGGTCGTCCCGCCGGGCACGGGGACGCCGGCGCTGCGGAACGTCGCCGCTTTCCCAAAATGCGGATCGGCGATCAGAAGCGTCCGCGTGCGCTCCCACCACACGGCGCGCTCAGGCAACAGCACCAGCTTCTCGCCGCGCACGGTGCATCGTGCGTCGCGCGGGACCGGCGCGGCGTCGGGCAGCGCGCCGCTCATCCCGCCGCCTTTTCGAGCGCGAGCTGCATCTTCCGGATCCGCTCACCTAACGTTTCCGACGAGACGCGGTCGCGCACCCGATCGACCAGCAGCGGGAAGGCGAGGGGGGGAGTGCGCTTCGGCTCGGTGATCACGATGTCCGCTGCGGCGAGCCGCTCGAGCGTACGCCCGAGCCGACTGCTTTCGAGCTGGCGCTCGAGCACCTCACGGTGCGCCTGCGAGAGCAGCAGGTTCGCCGGGTCGTACCGCTGCAGCACGTCGAAGAACAGGCCACTCGAGACCTGGAGCTGGCGCGCGGTCTTCCCGGAGTGCGGCAACCCCGGGAAGACGAGCCCGGAGACGCGCGCGATCTCGCGGAACTGTCGCCGCGCCATCTCGGTGGCGTTGAGCGACGCGTGGATGTCGGCCAACAGCTCGCGTGGCGCGAGCAGTCCCGCAGCGAGCGCCTGTTCGAGCGGCGCCGCCTCCGGCGCGAGCAGCTCGAAGCCGTAGTCGTTGGCGGCGAAGGTGAAGGTGATCGGCGCCAGCCGCGAGATGCGATACGCGAACAGCGCAGCCAGTCCTTCGTGAACGAGCCGCCCCTCGAAGGGAAAGAAGAAAAGGTGATGTCCTTCGCGCGTTCGCACGCGCTCGATCAGGAGCTCACCGGCGCGCGGGATGCGCGACCAGCGCGCCTGCACTTCCATGATCGGACGCACCGCCCGCATCTCGGCGTCCCTCCACTCGCCACGCGAGGCTTCGTCGAGCTTCCGGCGCAGCGCCTCGGCGAGCGCACCGGATAGTGGGAGCCGGCTCCCCATCCAGCGCGGCACCGCCCCGCGCGCCGAGGGCGCCTTGCGGACCCATGCCTTCATGTCGCGGACCCGCACGAACTCGAGCGACCGGCCGGCAAAGGTGAAGCGATCACCCGGCTTCAACCGGGCGATGAACGATTCCTCGACGCTGCCTAACGCGCCACCCCCGCCGCGCAGGTACTGGACAACGATCGAACCGTCGCTGACGATCGTCCCGATGGTCTGGCGGTGGCGCCGGCCGATCGACGCATCGTGGACCACGTAGCGGCCGTTCGCCTCGACGACCACGCGCGAGTATTCGGGATAGCCGCGCAGCGCGTCGCCGCCGGTGGTGACGAAGGCAAGCACCCACGCCCATTCGTCGTCGCGCAGCTCGGCGTAGGCGCGAGTGCCCCGCAGCTCGGCCAGCAGCGCTTCGGCCAAGAACCCTCCGCCTAACGCGACGGTGACGACGTGCTGGACGAGCACGTCGAGCGGACGCTCGACCAGCGCTCGGGCCTCGATTGCGCCGCGCTCGATGCCATCCCGCGCTGCGGCGACATCGATCAGCTCGAGCACGTTCGTCGGCACGCAGGTCACCCGGCTGACCGCGCCGGGCTGGTGTCCGCTGCGGCCCGCTCGCTGCAGCAGCCGGGCCACGCCCTTCGGGCTCCCGATCTGCAGCACGCGATCCACCGGGGAGAAATCGACGCCGAGGTCGAGGCTCGAGGTCGCGACGACGCAGCGCAGTTCGCCGCGACGCAGCCCTTCTTCCACCCAGTCGCGCTGCTTCCGGTCGAGCGAGCCATGGTGCAGCGCGATGCGGCCCGCCCAGTCGGGACGCGCGGCGAGAATCGCCTGGTACCAGATCTCGGTCTGCGAGCGGGTGTTGGTGAACACGATCGCGCTCGCCCCCTCCTCGATGGCCGCGACGACCTGCGGCACCATCTGGGTGCCAAGGTGACCAGCCCAGGGAAAGCGCTCGACTGTTGGCGGGATCAGCGAATCGACGACGACATCCTTCGTCTCGACGCCGCGGATGATGCGCGCCGCGCGCGCCGCGGGCCCGACGCCGAGCAGCGTGCGCGCCGCCTCGTCGATGTTCCCGATCGTGGCTGACAGTCCCCAGATGCGCAGCTGGGGACGCAGCGCGCGGAGCCGCGCGAGGGCGAGCTCGGTCTGTACGCCGCGCTTGGTGCCGAGCAGCTCGTGCCACTCGTCGGCGACGACGACGCGCAGGTCGCTGAACAGCTCCGGTGCATCGTCGCGCGAGAGGAGCAGCGAGACGCTCTCCGGCGTGGTGACGAGGGCGGTCGGCAGGCGGCGCCGCTGGCGGGCGCGCTGCGCCGCGGAGGTGTCGCCGGTCCGTGTCTCGATTGTCCACGGGAGCCCAAGGCTGCGGACCGGAGCGCCTAACGCCTCGGCGGTGTCGGCGGCGAGGGCGCGGAGCGGAGTGATCCAGAGGACGCGTAGCGGCGGTGCACTGTCGCGGCGCGGACGGCGCGCCATCGCCTCTGATGCGGTGTCGTCAGCATCATCGTCCAAGGCCTCGTCGCCCGCGCGCCTTGGCTCCTGCTCGGCGATCCATTCGATGATCGGACCCATCCACGCTGCCAGCGTCTTGCCTGTTCCGGTTGCGGCATGGACCAAGCCGCTCTCGCTACGCCGGTACGCCGCCCACACTTCGCGCTGGAAGTCGAAGACGCGCCATCCGCGCGCGCCGAACCAGGTCTCGACACGACGTGCGGCCAATGCGTCTGCCGCAGACACCGTGGGATGGTTGGCGGAGCGCTGGCGTTGCGTCGCCTTCAATGGTTTCCTGAGCTGCATCGGACGCAGCAAGGGCACATCGCGGACCAGCGGCAACTTCACGCAGTTGCGGTCGTCACGCGGGAACTTCTCGCCCCGCCAGGTACTCGTGCGGTGGGCGCGGAAGGCTCGCTGCCCCGCAGTCGCAGGCAACCCGTTCAGGCCCCTACGCGCATGCTCTACCTGTTGACCTTCTTCGGCGGCGTGCTGGCGATCTTCAGCCCGTGCATCCTGCCGCTCGTTCCGCTGGTGTTCGCGCGCGCCGGACGTTCGCTGGCGCGCGAGACGATCCCGATGTTCGTCGGGCTGGCCGTCGCATTCGCCTTCGCGGCGACGATTGCGACGTCGGCCGCGCGGTGGCTGCTGGCCGCCGACGAGATCGGGCGCGCGCTCGCGCTTCTCATGATGGGCGCGATCGGCATCGCGCTGCTATCGACGCGGGCCGCGGAGGCGATGATGCGGCCACTCGCGCGTGCCGGTGTCACGCTGATGGATGCCGGCACGAGGTCGGTGCGCGTTCCAGTTGCGCTGAAGAATGCCGGGATCGGTGCGGCGATCGGGCTGCTCTGGGCCCCGTGCGCCGGCCCGATCCTCGGCCTCGTCGTCACGATCGCCGCCGGTGCGTCGACGACACGCATCGCTGCCTCGCTCTTTTTCACGTTCGCCCTCGGTGCCGTCCTCTCACTAGGTATCGTCATGTCACTCGCCGGCCGTCTGGCCTCACGGGCCAGGTATACTGCGCGTATTCACACTGGTTTCCGCCGTGCATTGGGTGTTGCGGTGCTCGCGACGGTGATCGCGGTTGCGTCGGGATGGGACGCGACGCTGTTCGCAAAGGGCGGGCTGATTCGCACCGCCAGCGCCGAAGAAGTTCTGGTGCGCCGCCTGGCGCCGGAACGTCAGGCACGAATCGACGCCGGCATGTCGATCGACGACTTCGCCAAGGTCGCACCGCCCCTGCTCGACCTGCACGACGGGATGCTGCCCGGCTTCGATGGCGCGACGGAGTGGATCAACTCGGCGCCGCTGACCAAGGAATCGCTGAAGGGCAAGGTCGTGCTCGTCGATTTCTGGACCTTCGCCTGCTACAACTGCCTGAACGCGCTGCCCCACGTGAAGGATCTCTACGCGAAGTATGCGTCGCAGGGTCTGGTCGTGATCGGCGTCCACACCCCCGAGCTGCCGCAGGAGCGCGTGCTCTCCAACGTGCACCGCGAGGTGAAGCGACTCGGCATCACCTACCCGGTCGTCGTCGACAACGACTACGCGATCTGGCGCGCGTTCGGCAACCAGTACTGGCCGGCCGCGTACTACGCCGACGCCAACGGCCGGCTGCGCTTCCATCACTTCGGCGAGGGCAGCTACGAGGAGCAGGATCGCGCGGTCGCCCAGCTGCTCGCCGAGGCAAGGGCGGGAACGCGTTAGGCCTGACGACGTACTGTGGTCACGATGGCTGGTCCATCAGTGACCGCAGCGTGGCGATCGTATCGGCATCGGCCGGCGTCTTGTCGGTGCGCCAGCGGAGGATACGGGGGAAGCGGACGGCGATCCCCGATTTGTGGCGGGGCGACGGCTGGATCCCCTCGAAGGCCAGCTCGAAGACCTGTTCCGGCTTCACCGAGCGGACCGGTCCGAACTTCTCGATCGTGTTGCGACGGATCCAGGCGTCGAGCTTCCCGATCTCCTCGTCGGTGAGCCCGGAGTACGCCTTGGCGAACGGGACGAGCTTCCCCTCGTCCCAGACGGCGAAGGTATAGTCGGTGTGAAGCGAGGCGCGGCGCCCGTGGCCGGCCTGGGCGTAGACCATCACCGCATCGGCGGTGTACGGCTGGACCTTCCACTTCCACCATGGCCCGCGCCGCCGGCCGACGCCATACGCGGCGTCGCGCCGCTTGAGCATCAACCCCTCGGCGGCCAGGTCGCGCGACTCGCCATGCGCCCGCCTAACGGCGTCCCAGCCGTCGCCGCTGACGACCGGCGAGATGGTGAAGCGATGCCGGAGTGCTGGTGTTGCAAGCAGCTCCTCGAGCCGGCGCCGGCGTTCCGACATCGGCTCGGCGCGGATGTCGGTGCCGCCGATCTCGAGGAGGTCGTAGCACATCAGGACCACCGGCACGTCGGCCAGCATCTTTGGCCCAAGCGTCTTCCGGCCGATGCGGCGCTGCAGCTGGGCGAAGGGCAGGGGACGGTCGTCGCGCCAGGGGAGCAGCTCGCCGTCGAGTACTGTTCCGTCGGCGAGCAGCCGCGCCGACTCGGCGATCTCCGGATAGCGATCGGTGACCAGCTCCTCGCCGCGCGTCCAGAGAAAGGTCTGGCCGCGGCGGCGGACGAGCTGTGCGCGGATGCCGTCCCATTTCCACTCGACCTGCCAGTCGGCGGCCGCGCCTAACGTGTCCGGGTCGGCGTCGAGGGCGTGGGCGAGGAAAAAGGGATACGGGCGCGAGATGTCGGCGTCAGCGACGTCGGTAGCCGAGAGAGCGAGGAAGGTTTCGGGGCGCGGTTCCCAGTTGCCGGTCAGGCGATGGGCGATGGTGCCTTCGTCGATGCCGGTGGTCCGGGCCAGCGCGCGAACGACGAGGAGCGACGACACGCCGACGCGAAAGCCGCCGGTGATCAGCTTGTTCCAGACGAAGCGCTCGTTGCCGCCGAGCTCGCGCCAGGCAGCGACGACCCCGTCGCGCTGCGCGTCTTCACTCGCGCCAGCGAGCGAGAGCAGCCGCTGCTCGATCCACTCATGCAGCGGGCGATCGGATCCGGCTGGAGCGTCAGGCAGGAGAAGCGAGATGGTCTCCGCGAGATCACCGACTGCGTCGTACGACTCCTCAAACAGCCAGTCCGGGACATCGGCTTCGGCCATCGCCCACGATGCGAGCTTGCGGGCCGGGATCAGGCGCTTCGGCCGGCCGCCGGCGAGGAAGTGCACCGCCCACGCCGCGTCGGCGGCGATAGCCGACGAGAAGTAGCGCACCATGGCGTCCACCTTCTCGTTGGTACGCGTCGTCTGATCGAGTTCGGCGAACAGCGCGGCGAAGCGTTTCATGTCGCGACCTCCGGCTCGGCCCTCGGCGCGTCGAGACCTTCATCGGCCGTGCCTAACGCCTGGGCGTCGGTCTCCGTCTCCGGTTCGCCCTCCCAGCGGCTGGCAACGGCGTGCGCCTCGATGGCGTGCTCACGTAGCCAGCGGACGATCGGTTCGCGATAGCCGTGCGTGACGAGCACGCGCGACGCGCCGGTCGCGTCGATTGCGCCGAGCAGCGCGGGCCAGTCGACGTGATCGGAGAGGGGGAAGCCGCGATCGAGCGAGCGGCGCCGCCGTGCGCCGCGGATCCGCATCCAGCCACTGGCGAATGCGGTCGATGCCGGCCCGAAGCGGCGGAGCCACGACGATCCGGCGGCCGATGGCGGCGCGACGATCAGCGCGCCGGCGTAGCTCTGTCCGCGCGGCGCGATCCCGGCGTACGTCGTCTCCGGCAGCCTGACGCCGCCCGCACGATAGTCCGCGTTCAGCCGCTCGACCGCGCCATGGGTGAAGATCGGCCCAATCGATTCGTCGACCAGCCCGGCCAGCAGGCGCTGCGCCTTGCCTAACGCATACGCAAAGACGATCGAGGCGCGACCGGCGGCGACGTTGCCGCGCCACCAGGCAGCGATGTCGGCGAAGACTTCGCGCTCGGGCGACCAGCGATAAATCGGCAGCCCGAAGGTGGACTCGGTGACGAAGGTGTGGCAGCGCACCGCCTCAAATGGCGTGCAGGTCGGGTCGCGCTCGGTCTTGTAATCGCCGGAGACGACCCACACCTCGCCTCGATGCTCGACGCGAATCTGCGCCGAGCCGAGGATGTGCCCTGCCGGATGGAGTGAGACGCGGACGCCGTTGATATCGACCGGCGTGCCGAACTCGACGCCTTCGATGATCGCATCAGGCCCGATGCGCGTGCGCAGGACGCGCGCGCCCTCGTTCGAGCAGAGATAGCGCTGGCTCCCCCACCGCGCATGATCGCCGTGCGCGTGGGTGATGACCGCACGCTCGACCGGCATCCACGGGTCGATGTAGAAATCCCCCGTCGCGCAGTAGAGCCCGCGCTCCGTGGTCTCGAGCAAAAGGTCGCGCCCCGCTGGCGGCGGCCCCGGGGGAAGTGGCTCGCCCGGGCGGAGATCCGGTGGATGTGGCACGCGCGAATGAAAGGCAATCGGTGCGCCAGTGCGGGGAAAGCCATTAGCCATTAGCCGTAAGCAGTGAGCGTACTGCGGGGCGGACGGCGGGCGATCCGCACCATCAGGCTTCCGCGGCCTTCCGTGGCCTTCCGCGGTGAACAACTGCAGTAGGCAGCTCGGCGCTTCGTCGCGCGCAGCGATCCGCTAGTTTTACATCATGAGCCCAGCAAAACTCCCCGACATTCGGCTCCGCTTGCTGCGGCTGCATCGCGCGTTGCTTGATGCCGAGAAAGTGGAGCACGAGCGGTCGCATGGTGCGATCGCGCCGGCGGCATTTCTGCAGCTGCTCATCGGAGATCCGCGGTTCGCCTGGCTCGGTGCGTTGTCGGAACTGATCGTGCAGCTCGACGAAGCGGTACTTCCGCTACGGTCGCGTCGCGAGCCGACGCCCCCGCCTGACGTTCCAGCGCTCCTCGACCGCGTGCGCAACATCCTCGGCGGTTCAGTACCCGGCTATCGCGCGCGCTACGATGCGCTGGCAGCGACGCGACCGGCGCTGATCGACCTCACGAAGGACACGCTCGCCGTGGTCGACGGGCACTGACCGCGTGCGCCGTGCGTTCGAGAATCGAACGACAACATCACACCACGCTTTCGTCGCGGCTGTCCGGCTGCGATCCGCGCGTCCACTCCGACCCGCCCCGATGCACACCGTCGAGATTCGTCACTGCCCGGTCTGACCCGGCCGTAATTTCATTGCCGCCCGGGTGGCGGCCAAGCTGCAGGATCGTGGGGACGTCCAGGTGACGAAGACCAGCGGTGAGCTGCTCGAGCTCCGCATCATCGTCGATGGGAAGGAGATCGCCGACTGGAGCGGGAAGGGCTGGCCGATGCCGGCGACCGTGCTGGCGAAGATCGAGGCCGCGCTGACCGCGCCCTGATGACCCTTGCGCGGAATCCGGCCCGGTTATATCGTTCTATCCGGATATACGGATAGACTGACATGACCCGCGCAACCATCTTCGACCAACTGAGCTCGCTCGCCGACCCGACCCGGGGCCGGTTGCTGCTCCTGCTCGACAAGCACGAGCTGACGGTCGGTGAGCTGTGCGCGGTGCTCCAGCTCCCACAGTCCACGGTCAGCCGCCACCTGAAGACGCTCGGCGACGAAGGCTGGGTTGTCTCCCGCGCCGAGGGGACGAGCCGGCGGTACCGGATGACAACCACGCTCGACGCCGCGCCGCGCCGGCTCTGGCAGATCGTTCGCGAGCAGACCATTGCGACCTCGCTGGCCACTCACGACGCCGACCGCCTGCGCGCGACGCTTGCCGAGCGGAAGATGAAGTCGCAGGAGTTCTTCTCCGGCGCGGCGTCGCAGTGGGACGCGCTGCGCGGCGAGATGTTCGGCCGCCGCGGCGACGTCGGCTCACTCCTCGGATTGCTCGACGACGAGTGGACGGTCGGTGACCTCGGGTGCGGTACCGGGCAGCTCGGCGAGGCGCTGGCGCCCTTCGTGCGGCGCGTCGTGGCGGTGGACAGCTCGCGCGCGATGCTGGCCGCGGCGCGGAAGCGCCTCGAGCGGCTGCCTAACGTCGAGCTCCGCCAGGGCGAGCTCGAGGCGCTGCCGATCGACGACGGCGAGCTCGATGCCGCAATGCTCTTTCTCGTGCTGCACTACACGGTCGATCCGGCGCGGGTGCTCGCCGAGGCGCGACGCGCCCTCGCCCCGAACGGCCGCCTGCTGGTGGTCGACATGATTCCGCACGACCGCGACGAATACCGCCAGCAGATGGGGCATCTCTGGCAGGGCTTCGACGCGGCGCAGTTGAAGGACTGGCTCGACGCGGCGGGATTCTCCGCTGTTCGGTATACCGCACTTCCCCCGGACCCAGCAGCGAAGGGGCCGTCGTTGTTCGTCGCAAGTGCGAGGACTGAAGCTGTTAGCCATGAGCCGTTAGCAGTGAGGCACGGCGGCGAGGCAAAACCCCGTAAACGCAGTCGCTCAACGCTAACGGCTAAAGGCTAACGGGCTTCGTGAAGCATTACTCAACGATCGAGCACCACACACCCTCAGAGGATCGAAAATGGCCACCGCCACAATGCCTGCCCCGACGAAGAAGCAAATCGATCGTCCACCGTTCAAGGTCGCCGACCTCTCGCTCGCCGAGTGGGGACGCAAGGAGATGCGCCTCGCCGAGCAGGAGATGCCGGGACTGATGGCGATCCGCGAGGAGTACAACGGCAAGTTCCCGCTCAAGGGCGCGAAGGTCATGGGATCGCTGCACATGACCATCCAGACCGCCGTGCTGATCGAGACGCTCACCGCGTTAGGCGCCGACGTCCGCTGGGTGTCCTGCAACATCTTCTCGACCCAGGACCACGCCGCGGCGGCGGTCGTCGTCGGTCCGCAGGGTAGCGTCGAGAAGCCTAACGGTGTGCCGGTATTCGCGTGGAAGGGTGAGACGCTCGACGAGTACTGGTGGTGCACCGAGCAGGCGCTGATGTGGCCCGATGGCACGGGCCCGAACATGCTGCTCGATGACGGCGGCGACGCGACGCTGCTCGTCCACAAGGGCGCCGAGTTCGAGAAGGCCGGAAAGATCCCGGCGTTCGACGAAGCGAGCGAGCCCGAGGAGTGGGGCGTGATCCTCGACCTGATCCGCGCCGAGTCGGTGAACAACCCCGGCCGCTGGACGAAGGTCGCCAAGGACCTGAAGGGTGTCACCGAAGAGACGACGACCGGTGTGCACCGGCTCTACGAGATGATGAAGGCGGGCACGCTGCTGTTCCCGGCGATCAACGTCAACGACTCGGTCACCAAGTCGAAGTTCGACAACATCTACGGCTGCCGCCACTCGGTGATCGATGGCCTCAACCGCGCGACCGACGTCATGCTCGCTGGAAAGCTCTGCGTCGTCTTCGGCTTCGGTGAAGTCGGCAAGGGCTGCGCGCAGGCGCTGCGCGGCCAGGGCGCGCGCGTCGTCGTCACCGAGATCGATCCGATCTGCGCGCTGCAGGCCGCGATGGAGGGCTACCAGGTCGCGACGCTCGAGGACGTGATCGACAGCGCCGACATCTACATCACCGCGACCGGCAACTTCAACATCATCACCGCCGAGCACATGGCGCGGATGAAGGACAAGGCGATCGTCGCCAACATCGGCCACTTCGACAACGAGATCGACATGGCCGGCCTGAAGAAGATGAAGGGCGTGAAGCGCGTGAACATCAAGCCGCAGTTCGATGAGTACGTCTTCCCCGACGGCCACTCGGTGCTGATCCTCGCCGAGGGCCGCCTGATGAACCTCGGCTGCGCGACCGGCCACCCGAGCTTCGTGATGTCGGCGTCGTTCTCGAACCAGGTGATGGCGCAGATCGAGTTGTTCAACAACACGAGCCGCTACGAGAAGAAGGTCTACATCCTCCCGAAGCATCTCGACGAGAAGGTCGCGCGGCTGCACCTCGACAAGCTCGGCGTGAAGCTGACGAAGCTGACGCCGGAGCAGGCAGCGTACCTGAGCGTTCCGGTGGACGGGCCATTCAAGCCGGAGCACTACCGGTACTAGTTGATCGAGCCGGGCCGGGTCTATCGCGCCGACGGCTGTAAGCGGTAAGCTGTAGGCAGTCAGCGAACGGTGTTGGGGGTGCGTACCTCCAACGCCGTTCGCTGACTGCTTGTCGCTTACCGCTTATCGCTCGCCGAGCACCACACCGAACCCGGATACAAAAATGGATCACCGTTTCGTCAGTAGCGCGAACTACATCCCCGGCTATCACATCGCGCAGTCGTTAGGCATCGTCCGCGGGATCACGGTGCGGTCGCGATCGGTGATCGGAAACATCGGGGCGGGCATCCAGCGATTCTTCGGCGGCAACATCACGATCCTGACGCAGCTCTGCGAGACGGCGCGCGAGGAGGCCTACGACATCATGGTCGCCCACGCCGAGCAGGCGGGGGCGAATGGGATTATCTCGGTGGACTACGATGCGACCGAGGTAATGAACGGCGTGACGGAAGTGCTCTGCTACGGTACGGCGGTGATCGTCGAAGCCGGAACCGACGCGGCTGCCGGGTATCGTCGTTAGGCGGGACGCGGGGGCCCCTCGTCACACGGTCTTCTCCCGCTTCCGGTTGGCGAGCGCGGTCCGCGCGAACGGTGCTTCGCGGCTGTCGCGGTGGCGCTCGACGATCCGGCGCAGTTCGCTGAGCGACCTGGCCGGCTGGGCGAGGGGGCCGTCGTAGAGATCAATCAGGCGTTGCGTCGCGTAGAGATCGTGCTGCGAGGAGCAGCCGGGAATCCGCCTGATCTCGGCGAACAGCGCTGCGGCGCGCGCCGGGTCGGTGCCTCGCGAGTAGAGCTCGGCGGCCTGCACGCGGGGGACGATCGCCAGCGGCTCGGCCGCGATCACCTGCTCGTACGCGCCTAACGCGTTAACGATGTCGCCCGCGGCGGCCATCGCCTCGATGTGCGAATAGCTCGGCTGGTGCGGCGCGGTGCCGCGGTTGGGCCAGAGGAAGCTGATGAAGCCTTCCGAGCTGGCGCGCGGAAACCAGAAGACTCCCGCCCAGACGAAGAAGGTGCCCAGCGGCGTCCCGAACAATGGGTATGGCCAGAAGGGCGTGCCGACAGGTCGCGGGATGATACCACCGACCGTGGATGACAGTATGAACGACACCACCGCCGCGAACGACAGGATCTTGACGAGGTGCGCGCGTTCGCGGCGGTCGTGGTCGAGCGAATTGGCGCTCGACACGTCGGCGAAGTGGACGTACGGCTGGTGCGTTTCGCGCGTCTGCATCGGTTTCCGGGGGCTCAAGGCTCCCCCATCGACGATCGGGCGCTGTCAGGCGAAACCGAACAAATCGCGACAGATCCAGTTGGCCGGCTCAAGTCGTAATCCATTCAGCAGGACGAGAACCAGCAGCACCATCCACGACACTTTCAGGAGATCGACCAACATGCATTCGTTCCGGATCACCGCACTTGCCGCAGCTTTCGCGATCGCGACGCCGGCGTTCGCGCAGGGCAGCATGGGCCACATGGACAAGATGGACAAGATGGGCAAGGCGACGCTGAGCGGTACCGTCACCGTCGGTGGCCAGGCGATGCTGCCGTCGAAGAACATCGTCGAGAACGCGGTGAACTCGGCCGACCACACCACGCTCGTCGCCGCGGTGAAGGCCGCTGGCCTCGTCGAGACGCTGGCGTCGAAGGGTCCGTTCACCGTCTTCGCGCCGACCAACAAGGCGTTCGCCGCGCTTCCCGCCGGCACCGTCGAGAACCTGCTCAAGCCCGAGAACAAGGCGGCGCTGACCCAGGTCCTGACGTACCACGTCGTCGCCGGCCGCATGGACGCGAAGGCGATCGAGCACGCGATCAAGCACGGCAAGGGAACGGCGGAGTTCAAGACCGTCAGCGGCGGCAAGCTGTGGGCGATGATGAACGGTGCGCGCAACATCGTCCTCAAGGACGAAGCCGGAAATGTCTCGACCATCTCGACGTATGACGTCTACCAGTCGAATGGCGTGATCCACGTCATCGACAGCGTCCTGATGCCGAAGATGTAAGACGGATCGCGACGCAAGTCGCTGGAGGACAGGGGCGCGGCAACTGCCGCGCTCCTGTTCTTTTTTTTGACCACCGCGCCGCGAGCAGGAATCTTGCCCGTGACCGGCGCATGATCATCGTCATTGGCGCAGGCGTCGCCGGACTCGCCGCCGCGCGGGAGCTCGCGCGCCGCGGGGAAGAGGTGCACGTCCTCGAAGCGCGCGACCGGATCGGCGGACGCATTCTCACCCAACGCAGCGACTCGGCGCAACTGCCGATCGAGCTGGGCGCCGAGTTCCTGCACGGGAAGGCGAAGGAAGTGGCGGACATCGCGCGCGATGCCGGGCTGCTCGTCTCTGACGTCCTCGGTGAACGCTGGCGCGTGGACGGCAAGCGTCTCACCGACGCTGGCGATTTCTGGACTGACGTGGAAATGGTGCTCAGCAAGCTGCGCGCGGATCGCGACCCGGACCGCAGCTTCGAGGATTTTCTCGACACCGCACCCGGTGGACCGCGTCTCGCCCGCGCTCGCGAACTCGCGCGCGCGTACGTCGCCGGATTCCACGCCGCGGATCCGGCGCTGATCAGTGAGCGCGCACTCGCTCACGGCGGCGCGCCTGAGAGTGCGGAGGATGAGCGCGCCGGCCGATTAGTTGACGGCTACGACCGCGTGCCCGAGTGGCTCGCCCGGGAGGTCGGCGCCGCGATCGAGACCGGGATCGTCGCCCGCACGGTGCGCTGGCGGCGAGGTGCTGTCGTCGTCGAGGCAGTGCAACGCGCCACTGGCGAACCGCGGCGCTATGAGGGGCGCGCGATCATCGTCAGCGTACCGTTAGGCATGCTCGCCGCCGCGCCGACCGATGGCGGGGGCGACGGGTCGATCCGCTTCGACCCCCAGCCGGCCGCGCAGCTGGCCGCGGCGCGCCGCCTGACGATGGGCGATGCGCGGCGCGTGGTGCTCGCGTTCGACGAACCGATCTGGGAACGCGTCAGGCATCCTCGGCTGCCGAAGGATGCGTCGCTGTCGACGATGAGCTTCCTGCACGGCGACGATCCGAGCTTTCCCGTCTGGTGGACGCTGATGCCGCTGCGGGCGCCGATGATCGTCGGCTGGGCCGGCGGCTTGCGCGCCTCTGCGATGACGGGCCTGTCAGCCGATGAGATCACCGATCGCGCCATCGCCGCCCTCGGTCGGCCGTTAGGGATGAGCCGGCGCCGGGTCGCGCGCGCGGTGACCGGAGCGTGGACGTACGACTGGGGCAGTGACCCGTTCTCACGTGGCGCATACAGCTTTGCGATGGTCGGCGGGAGCGAGGCCGCCAAGACTCTCGCTCGCGCCGTGGACGGCACCCTGTGCTTCGCCGGAGAGGCCACCGAAGGAGGTGGCCAGAATGGCACGGTGCACGGTGCGATCGCCAGTGGCCTGCGCGCGGCGAAGCAGTTGACCCGATCGCTCCACTAACGCGTTAACGGGCGCGGCCGTTGCCTGGCCGGGGAGCAAACAGTCTGGTTACGGGCGCCGAATCAGTGCCCCACCTCACCGCCAGGACCGCCTCATGACTCGCATCCACTCGCTCGCCGCCGCGGCGCTCGTCGTCATCGCGCTGCCGCTCTCCGGGCAGACCCTCGCCTCGACCGGGCCGGCGCCCGCAGCTGCACCGCTCGCTCCGCCGCCGAACCTCCCGCCAATTCCCGGGATGCGGCAGTTCACGCACTGGGGACAGGTCGAGAGCACCTACGACGAAAGCGAGAACTCGAGCTCCGTGTCGCTGACGCTGCCCTTCGACGACACCCAGCGCGGCGTGTTCATTCGGCGCGGCGTGATGCGAGCGGTCGAGATGAGTACCGGCTATGTCTTCCCCGGGAAGACGGCGACGGCCTATCCCGAGGTGATGACTGTCGTCCTCAAGTTCACCCGCCCGACCGACGTCGCCCTGCGCTCCGATCGCGAAGGCACCGGCGACATGGCGATCTACGTGGACGGTGGCGTTCCGCTGGTCGTACCTGGACCGCTCGTCTCGCGCAACGGCGTCGACATCGTCGGCGGTCGCGCGAGGTACGTGGAGGACACCTACATCGTCGTGCTCAGCCTCGCGCAGTTCCTCAAGGTCGTCAACGGCGCCCAGGTGGATGCGCAGCTGCACGACATCCGGATGGAGTTCACGGGCGGCCCGCTCGAGGCCATGCGCGATTTGGCCAGCCACCTCCAGCTCGCGCCGTGAGCCGTTAGGCGCGTCCACGCGATCGACCGGTCGCACGCTCTCCCGCTGACCGGTCGCGGGGCCGAGCCGGGGTTTGCTCCGCGGGCTTCGCCCGATCGTCGCTGCACCCCGGCTCGACCCCGCTCCCTTCCCACTCGCGATTGAGACTGGGCCGATTCCCTGCCCAGTTCGCGTGCCGACCGGCGCGGCAACTAGCGCGGACGCGAACCCTGACGCGCGAACCGGGGCCGCACGAACGGGACAGACACCGGGGCCGAGAGTGGCAGTGCGTTAGCCGCCGTGGTTGACCCAGGCGGAGCGGGCGAGCGTCGGGGTGCCGCGACGATCGGGCGCAGCCCGCGGAGCAAACCCCGACGCTCGCCCACGACGCCCGCAGTCAACGCAGTCCGCCTTGCCTAACGCGCGGCCGGTTCGCGGAAAACGCGGCCCCCCTTCATGACCAGTGACACCTTGCGCAGCGCGGCGATGTCCCGCGTCGGGTCGCCGTCCACGGCGATCAGGTCGGCGAGCAGCCCCGCGGTAACGGCGCCGATGCGATCTTCCATGTGGAGGACGCGGGCGTCAGTCGACGTCGCGGCGCGAAGCACCTGGATCGGCGTCATTCCGTAGTCGACCAGGAGCTCGAGCTCGCGCGCGTTGTCGCCGTGCGTGAAGACACCGACGTCGCTGCCGTTGCAGATCGTGACGCCGGCGGCCAGTGCGGCCTTGAGGCTCGCGCGCTTGGCGACGATCGCCGGTGGATCCGGATCGATGCCACGGCGCCAGCCACGGTACTGGAGAATCGCATCGCCGGCGGCGACCGTCGGGCAGAGCGCGACCTTCTTCAACGCCATCAGTCGGAAGACTTCTGGCGTCCCCTCGTCTCCGTGCTCGATCGTCTCGACGCCGGCCATCACGCCGCGACGCATCCCCTCGGCCGTGGTCGCGTGCACCGTCACCGGGCGCCCACTGCTGCGCGCCGCCTCGACGATCGCCGTCAGCTCGGCGATGCTGAACGTTGGCCGCGCATCGCCGTTAGGCGCCCAGCGATAGTCGGCGTAGACCTTGATCCAGTCGGCGCCCTTGCCGATCTGCGAGCGGACAACGTGCGTCAGCTGCTCGACACCGTCCGCTTCCTCGGCGCCCTGCGGAACTGTCCAGCGCGGATCGAACCCGTTCGGCGCGTAGCTCCCCGTGGCGACGATCGCGCGGGTGACGACGATCAACCGCGGACCGGGAATGATTCCCTGATTCACCGCCTGCTTGAGGCCGACGTCGGCGTAGTCGGCGCCTTCGGTCCCGAGGTCGCGAAGGGTGGTGAAGCCGGCGTCGAGCGTGGCGCGCAGGTGATTCGTCGCGCGGGCGACTCGCAGCGCGAGGGGCTCGTGGAGCACCTGGTCGCTCCACGGCGTCTCGTTGTACGGATGGAGGAGAATGTGCGAGTGCGCGTCGATCAGCCCGGGGAGCACCGTCGCGCCGGGCAGCTCGACAATGCGGGCGTCGGCCGGTACACCAACCTGCGCCGAGGGGCCAGCACGTTCGATCTTCTCACCCCGCACGAGTACCGTCCATCCGTCGTGCACGTCGGTCCCGTCGAAGACGCGCGCCGGGCGAAGCAGAATCGCCGCTGCGGGGGCTGGCGTCGACTGCGCCTGCGCGTGCACTGCGATCGGAGCAGCACCGCCGAGCAATGCGGCGAGGGCGAGCGTGAGAGAACGGCGAAGGCGCGAACTGGACATGGCGAGGGTGGCCGTGTGGAGAGGAGATGTGCGCGCGATCAGGCGTTGGAGGTTGCGCGGGCACGCTTGATCGAAGCTGCGCCGCAAGACTATGTTCGCGAGCCCACCATCGCAAGGAAATCGCCGTGTGCACGCGGCCTTCGCCTCCAGGAAAATGCTTCGCACTCGCGCCGCTGCGCTGACTTCAATCATTGCCCTGCACGCGCTCGAGGCGTGTACGACGGTACGAGCCATTTTGCCGGTCGCGCCGACGGTCGCCGCCGCACCGGCGAGCGCACTCGTCGCCGCGGGGATCAGCGATGCGCTGCCGCGCGAGCTGGATTCGATCATGACCGCGGCGATCGCCGACCACGCGTCGCCCGGCATCACACTCGCGGTCGGGCATCACGGACGAATCGTCTACACGAACGGATGGGGACACACCGACTGGGCGACGGGTGCGCCGCTCGCCAACGACAGCACGATCTATGACATGGCATCGCTCACGAAGGTCGTTGCAACGACGACCGCGGCGATGCTGATGGAAGAAGACGGAATGCTCGACATCGAACGCCCCGTGGTGAGCTATCTCCCGGAATTCAATGATCCGGAGAAGGCGCCGATCACGCTGCGGATGCTGCTGACGCACACGAGCGGGATGAAGCAGTACCAGTTCCTCTACCGCGAAATCAAGGGACGCCAAGCGTACCTGCAGCGCATCAACGCCAAGCCGCTCGTCCACAAGCCGGGCGAGACGTACGACTACTCGGACTGGAACATGATGGTGCTGCAGCAGGTGATCGAGCGCGTTTCGGGAAGGACGCTCGACGCGCTGCTCGCCGAGCGCGTCTACGGACCACTCGGCCTGCGCGACACGCAGTGGAATCCGCCGGAATCGCTGAGGCCGCGCATCGCACCGACCGAGATCCAGGAGTTCCGCGGCGGCCAGGTGTGGGGCGTGGTGCACGACGAGAACGCGTGGGCGATGGGTGGGGTCTCCGGACACGCCGGACTGTTCTCGAGTGCGCGCGACCTCGGTGTCTTCACGCAGATGCTGCTCAACGGTGGCGACTACAACGGCGTGCGGGTGCTCCATCCGGAGACGATCGCGCGCTGGACCGCACGGCAGCGAGCTGACGCCGCGCGCGCACTCGGCTGGGAGACGCCGTCGGCGCCGTCGAGCTCTGGGCACTACTTTTCGCCGCGCAGCTTCGGACACACCGGGTTCACCGGGACCTCGATCTGGGCCGATCCGGAAAAGCAGCTCTTCGTCGTGCTGCTGACGAACCGCGTCGATCCGTCGCGCGACAAC
>JANMBU010000044.1:0-6272 GCA_031360575.1 Gemmatimonadaceae bacterium | reverse complement strand
ACCTGTTTGCAAGTGGCTCACGCGCGCCGAGAGGGCGGCGGGGATGAAGAAGCTGGTCGGCGGTCTGTGGCATCCGTATCGCCGAGCGTGGGCATCTGCGCGGAAGCATTTGCCCATCACCGACGTCGCCGCTGCAGGGGGCTGGAAGGACACCGAGACTCTGCTCACCTGCTACCAGCAGGCGGATACGCAAACGCTCCTCGCCGTGATGGCCGAGGAGCGGAAAGTCCACGAGGAACACATCGCGCGAGCGCTGCACGGGTAATCAAACAGGCCCCCAAACAGGCCCCGCCCGTCGCGTCTGCTCGCGTAACTCTTTGTAAATCAATCGGGACGGCGGGATTTGAACCCGCGACCCCCTGAACCCCATTCAGGTGCGCTACCGGGCTGCGCTACGTCCCGTCCGCCGCACTACCCCGCGGACAGTGAGTCAACCTAACCCACCGCCCTACCCATATCAACGCCACCGGCTCGGCGCCGCCCCGCCGCGCCGCCGCGCCACCTTCGCTGCGAAAACTTCCCCTCCCTCAATATCCCGGGTTCTGCGTGATGCTTCCGCCCGACTTGTCGATCTCACCCTGCGGGATCGGGTACAGGTAGTTCCTGTCCTGGAAGTTCTTCCCCACCGCGCTCAATACGCTCTTCGCCAGCTTCCAGCGCTTCAAATCGTTGAACCGCTGCGACTCAAAGCCGAGCTCCACGCGCCGCTCGTGAATGATCCACGCCATGATCTGGGCCTTGTCCGTCGAGCCGGTGTTCCGGTCGGGCAAGGTGCCGGCCGGCGCCATGGTGCCGTCGATCATGACACCGTTCCGCGCCCGCGCCCTGATTGTGTTGATGATCGCAATCGCCTGCCGCGGAGCGCCCGTTTCGTTGTACGCCTCGGCTTTCCAGAGCAGCACGTCGGCGAGGCGGATGTAGATCTTGTTGCTCGGCGCGTCGTCGTTCCCTTTGTAGCTCGTGTTCGTCGCGCCGAGCAGCTTGTAGACCGCCTTGTCGGCGACGTTCACCGTGTAGGCGCGACGGGGATCATTAGGCTCGAACTCGGCGAGGAAATTCGCCGTCGGGGCGATGAACCCCCAGTCGAGCGGCGCGCACAGCCCGTTACCGTTGCGCGGATTCTTTCCCGACTGATGATCGTAGGCGAAGATCACCTCGGTCTCCGTCGCTTCCGTCGCGACGGCGAAGGCGTCGAAGTACCGGGCGTTCAGGGTGTAGAAGTTCGTCGCCTCGAGCTCGTTGACGATCGTGATCACCTCCGCCCACTTCCCGCTGTAGAGCGCGACCTTTGCCTGCATCGCGAGGACCGCCCCCCGCGACGCACGCCATGGCTCGGCCGGATCGGAACGCCTGCTGTTCGGCAGCAGCGTCTTCGCCTGGGCGAGATCGGCGCTGATCTGTGCATACACCTTGTCCTTCGACTCGCGCTTCGCGACGCTGTACGCCTCGGCGAAGTTCTGCAGTGGCTTGAGCAGCAGGGGCACGTCGCCGAAGTTGTTGACGAGGTCGAAGTAGTAGAACGCGCGGAGGAAGTAGACCTCGCCGAGCAGCCGGTCCTTCAACGCGGCGTCGATGCCGGTCTTCGCCGAGATTGTGGGATCGGTCAGGTAACTGATCGCCAGGTTCGACCGCGAGATCCCCTCGTAGTCGTAGCTCCACTGGCCGTTGAACGCCTGGTTCGACGCCGTGAAGTTGAAGCTCTGCACCTGGTCCATCCACGCCTGGTCGCCGTCGGGGTTCCACTTCTTCTGCACGTCGTCGGAGGCGATGTCGCTGACGATGAAGTCGTCGCGGAACACCGTCCCCAGGTCCCACCGCCATTCGTTCAGCAGGTTGAGGGTGCTGGCCAGCATCTGGTACGACGACGTCACCGAGAGGCGGACGGAATTGATCGTCGGCTTGGTGCTGATCTGCTCCGGCGTGATCAGGCCGACCGGATCGTTATGAAGATCGGTGCAGCTCAACACCGACACGACAAGAATTGTCGCGGCGATGCGCAATCGCGATGAAAACGCTCTCGCACCGTTAGGCATCGCACTGTTGTCTCTCGCGCTCATGGTTACTCCTGCCGATTGATGATGTCCCGCCGCTGCGATCAGAATTTCGCGGTGATCCCGATGATGAACGCCTTCGACTGCGGGTACGTCCCGCGATCGAGGATGTCGGTCGATTCCGGATCGAGGCCGGTATAGTTGGTGACCGTGAAGAGATTCTGCCCCGACACGTAGATGCGTCGCGCGTCACCGAGCGAATAACCCAGCTCGAGATTCTTCAGGCGGAGGTACGACGCATCCTCGACGAAGATGCTCGACTTCTTGCTGCTGCCGTTGTCGTTGAACGTCGTCCGCGGAATCGAGTTGCTCGTCCCGGCGCCGTGCCACGCACCGAGGACCGCGACGCTGTGGTTGAAGGGACGGCTGTCGTAATCGGTGATCTGCTTTCCATCGTTGTATTTCTGGACGCCGCCGACCCCCTGGAACAACACGGCGAGATCGAAGCGATGGAAGTCGGCGCCCATGTTCCATCCGTACGAGAGCTTCGGAATCGAATTCCCGATGAACGTCCGGTCGTTATCGTCGATCTTCCCGTCTCGGTTCAGGTCCTTGAACCGGATGTCGCCCGGCTGGTCGGGCGGGTTGGTCGTGCCGAACAGGTGAGTGTTGATCTCGCTCTGCGTCTGGTAGATCCCATCCATCACGTAGCCGTAGAACGCGCCGAGTGGATGCCCGACCTGCGTTCGGTACACGTCGCCGGAGATGCTTGGCAGGTTCGGGTGCAGCTTCTCGACGCGATTCCGCACCGTCGCGACGTTTCCGTTCAGGCGGTATTTCACCGGTCCGACGATGTCCTTGAACCCGAGCGCGAGCTCGATTCCCTTGTTGCTCACTTCGCCCGCGTTGACGATCGTCGGGGCGACGTTGCCGACGATCGACGGCAACGAGATCGGCAGCAGGATATCGGAGGTATTCTTCACGAAATAGTCGAACGACATCGACACCCTGTCACGCAGGATCGACGCATCGAGTCCGACGTCGTTCTGGGTCGTGCTCTCCCAGCGCAGGTCGGGGTTGCCGTAGCGCGAGACGAGATACTGGTCGCCCTGGCGGCGGAGCAGCGTCAGGAACGCGTAGTTGTCGATCTCCTGGTTGCCGAGCTTTCCCGTGCTGGCGCGCAGCTTGAGGTCGGAGATCCAGCCGACGTCCTGCATGAACCGCTCGTTCGAGATCGTCCAGCCAGCGGAGATCGCGGGGAAGTAGCCCCACTGGTTCTTCACCGCGAACCGCGAGGACGCATCCGCGCGGAAGGTGCCGGTGACCATGTAGCGGGTGTCGTACACGTACGTCGCCGAACTGAAGAGCGAGAACAGCTTCCACTCCGATGCCGACCCGCCGTTGTTCTGGTCGGCGGTGCCGCCGTAGTTGAGATACTGGAAGTTGTCGCGGATGAAATCAAAGCGCTGCCTGGATCCACCGATGGACGACGAGTAGTTGGTGATGTACTCGCTGCCGCCTAACGCGCTGAAGTCGCTCCGCCCGATGGCGGTCGCGTAGTTCAGCGTGTTATTCCAGGTGACGGTCGTTTCCTGGCCGCGGTCCTCGTTCAGGCCGGTCGGGCGATTCTGGCGGCCGGTGCCCTGGTCGACTGCGCTCCCCCCACCATTGTCATCGCCGAAATTCCGATTGAACGCCTTGTTGTGCCGGAGGTTCAGGTCGAGTCCGACGTTGCTCCGGAATTTCAGCGCCGGCAGCAGCGCATAGTCCCCGTAGATGTTGCCGAACGTCTTGATGTTGTCACGACGGTCCTTGGTGAAGTACGCGAGCGCGACCGGATTGCTGCTGAACTCGAACAAATTCTTGTTGTTGTCCCACGGCGTTGTGTAGAACGGCAGGTCGGTGAACGGATCGCCAGTCGAATATGTCGGGTCGGTGGGATTCTTCCGAACCGCGAGGATGGGAGGCCGGATGAGGGCGTGGCGGATGATCCCCGGCGCGTCGCCCTTCGACGAGAGCTTGTCCTGCGCCGCGTACGACAGCAGCAGGTTGGTTCCGACGTTCAGCCGACTGGTCAGGCCAGCATCGATGTTCGTCCGGAAGTCGGCGCGCTGATACATGTCGTTCTTGTAGACCACAATCCCATCCTGCTGGTACATCCCGCCGGAGATGAGATACCGCACTTTATCGCTCCCGCCGCTCGCCGACAGCTGCAGGTTCTGCGAGCGGCCGGTGGTGAACAGCGCGTTGAGCCAATTGGTATTGGCGAGGTCCGTTCGGCTCTTGGCGGCGGTGTAGGGATTGCTGCCGGTGTAGCCCGAGTTATTCCACGCCTCCTCCATCTTGTTCAAGTACTGCGTGGCATTGAGCATCGTCGGCAGGTTCGTCGCGCGCTGCATACCGCTGTAATAGTTGACGTCGAAATTCGATTTACCCGGCTGGCCGCGACGCGTCGTGATCACGATGACCCCGGCCGATGCCCGCGAGCCGTAGATCGACGCCGCTGATGCATCCTTGAGCACGGAGTACGACTGGACGTCGGATGTGTTCAGGAAGGAGATGTCGCGCGTTGGGACGCCGTCGACGATGAACAGCGGGCTGTTGTTGCCGATCGTCCCTTCACCGCGGATGCGGATGCTGATCTCCTCGCCAGGCGCGCCGGTGCTCTGGGTGACCTGGAGTCCGGCCACCTGTCCCTGGAGCGCCTGCGCAACGTCAGGCACCCGTCGCGACTCGAGGTCTTCCACCTCGACGGTGGAAACGGCGCCGCTGATGCTCGACTTCCGCTGGCTGTTGTAGCCGACGACGACCACCTGGTCGAGGATCGCCGCGCGCTTGTCGAGGACGAACGTCACGGAGACCGTCACTCCGCTCTCGACGTTGACGGTTACCGGCATTGTGGCGAAGCCGATGCGGCGCGCGCGCAGGGTGTACGAGCCGGCGGGGACGCCGCCGATGGTGAAGCTGCCGTCATCGCGCGAGACGGTGCCTAACCGTGTACCCTCGACGAGAATCGTGACGCCGGCGAGCGGCTGCCTGCTCGCACTGTCCAGCACCTGTCCGGTAATTGTGCCGGTGGGCTGCTGCGCGGCGAGGCGCGCGGTGGGCACTGCGGTGCAGAGCAGCGCGCCAGCGATAAGGAGGAGGCGACGAGCAATGAGCATCGGGGGTGCTCTCCAGTTGTGTCGTGCGGGTACAGCGGATCTCACCCAGCTGCGAAGCAGCGGGAGGTGAGTCTCGATCACGAAAATCCGCCTTCTCGCACGGAATGTCAAGCGAAACGCGGCGGTTCGCGGACCCCGCTGTTCCGTACGTCGTCGTTGCCGGCGCCGTTATGATGGTGACATCGCGACAAGTTGGACGAGGCGAACGCTCGCCTTGGCGCGTCGTGAGCGTCAGCAGCGCGTCGGAACGGCGTCGCGGTCAAAAAAGATCGCCGACGCCGGGTGCACCCTGGATTCAGCTTACTGGGTTCAGCGCGCGACGGGTATTCGCAGGCGCGCGAGCAGGTCGAGAAAGCGTGGATCCTCGCGCACCCCGTCGAGTCGCTGGTCGGCCTGCAACGAAACCATCGTCTGCACGCCCCAGCTCCGCGCGCGCCCGAACCACGCGAACGCCGAGTCCGGTTTCCCCTCCGAAACGAACGTCATCCCGCGATACGCCGCGTATTGCTCATTGGATGTATCCGCGGCCGCGAACGCCCGGCGCGCGAGATCGACGCGCCCCATCTCGTGGTAGATCACCGCCATCGTGTGCAATGCCCGCGGGCTGTTCGGGACGATCCGCAGCGCGCGCTGCATCGACTGGACGGCCGCGGCATACCGGCCGTTGTCCGCGTAGACACGCGCCATGTTCGCGAGCAGCCAGGGATTGCGACGGACCCATGTCGAGTCGGGCTCTTCCCCGATCGAGCGCTCAAAATGCCGGAGTGCGCCGGCGTGATCGCCCGACGCGTTGAGAAAGGCGGCGTAGTTGTTCTGGATCTGGAGCGAGAGGGGTTCAAGCTCGGACGCGCGTTTCTCCTCGGCGAGCGACTCGGGGATGCGGCGAAGAATCATCAGCAGGACACCGTACCACTGGTGTGCCGTCGCATTGTTCGGCTCCAGTGAAATCGCTTTTCGGCTTTCCGCCTCCGCGCCGGCGAAGTCGTGCTCCCAGATCAGTTCCGTCGCGAGGGCGGTGTGCGGCGCGGCCAACGTTCCGTCGAGCGCCATGCTGCGGAGCGCCGCGGCCTTCGCCTTCGGGAACATCGCCTCGCTGGGGCGATACCCGAAATAGCCG